>JAFMRC010000245.1 GCA_017354375.1 Nocardiopsaceae bacterium
CGCCGCCGCGGCGGCCCTCAGCGCGGGGCGGGCTTCCTGGCACGGCACCACCCATCCGGGGAGGACGGGCAGCCCGGCCCGGGCGGCCGCCGACAACCGGGCCGCCTTAGCGCCGACGGTGCCTCCCGGCGCGGTACCGCCCGCCGCGGACAGCGGAACCAGCCGGTTCATGCCCGTCGCCCGGCCGGTCAAGGGACCTCGATGATCTCGTGCGACTTGTAGCCGGACAGCAGCTCGTGCCCGGTCTCGGTGACCAGCAGCATCTCCTCCAGCCGGACCCCGAACTCGTGTACCTTGCCGTGCTGGGTCTCCAGGGCGAAGACCATCCCCGGCTGGATCTCCTCCGGGTAGTCGAGCGACCAGATCCGCGAGATCACCGGCCGGTCGTACTGGGCCAGGCCGAGGCCGTGCCCCCACAGGTTGGCCGCCGCCTGGTCCTCCTCCTCGTACCCCCAGGCCTCCCTCGCCGACGGCCACTTGCTCGCGATGTCCCGGCTCGTGACCCCGGGGCGCACCACCTCGATCGCGTCCCACAGCCACTTGTGCGCGGTGTCGTAGTAGCGCTTCATCTCGTCGGTCGGCTTTCCGCCGACGCAGTAGGTCCGGTACACGCACGACTTGAACCCGTTCCAGGTGAGCGCGGCGAGGTCGATGATGACCAGCTCGCCGGGCCGGATGATGCGGTCGGAGAAGTTCCGCCAGTTCGGCCAGGCGTTCGGGCCGGAGGAGACGATGACGTCCTCCACGTCCTCCATCCCGGGGATGCTGTAGAGGTACTCGAAGCCGAAGGCGGCAACCTCGTTCTCGGTCTGGCCGGGCTTCAGGAAGTTGGCGTACTCGTAGTGCAGCGAGTCGCAGATGGCGCCGACGATGCGGGAGGCCTTCTGCTCGTCCGGGCTCTTGACCGACCGGGCCTCCATCATCGGGGTCATCCCGTCGGCCCACTGGATCCCGGCGCGGCCGAACGCCTCGATCATGTTGATGTCGATGAAGTCGACGCCGATCGGCTTGCCCCGGACCCCCGCGTCCTCCAGGTCGTTGACCAGCGACGCGGTGAACTTGGCGACCTGGCTGGCCGCCGCGGGCCCGGCGGCGCCCTTGATCCAGGTGTAGGAGTGCCGGACGTTATCCGGGGGGATCCAGGGATTGTGCACCTTCAGGTGGATCCCGATGTCGCCCTGCTCGTAGACGATCGGCTCCTTGCCCTCGCACAGGACGACGTAACGGAGGCCCGGCTTGAGCCGGTTCCATCCGGGTGTGAAGGTGGAGGAAACGTAGCGCATGTTCTCGTCGTAGAAGAGGAGCATGGCGCCGAGACCGTGCCTGGACATGGCTTCCCGCGCTCGGTCGAGCCGCCACTTCCGCACCGATGCCCAGTTGATGCCTTCCTTCCAGTCTGAGCTGAGGCCGCCGAACGCTTCCTTCATGGGCGCCGTCCCTTCCCGGAGGATCATGCCTGGGCAGGCGGTCCGGGAGCCGGGGGCTCGCCGGTCCGTACGCCCGAGCCGGCTATAAGTGCTGCTATAAGCGCGATAGTATTGCTAATCATCTAATAGGGGAAGAGGGCGGGATGGTGTCTGACCGGCATGTCTGAGCCAAGTGGTACTACCGGTCACCAGGCGACTCCGGCGGCGGACGCCGATGGCGCCAGCGGCATCGGCAGGCGGCTGGCGGCGCACCGATCCCGCCGCGGGCTCCGGGTCGCCGAGCTGGCGCGGGACGTCGGGGTGACGCCGAGCCTGATCAGCCAGATCGAGCGCGGGCAGTCCAGGCCCTCGGTGTCCACGCTGTTCGCGCTGGCCCAGGCGCTCGGCGTGCCGGTCGACGCGTTCTTCCGAGATGGCGAGGTGCGGCCCTACGACGAGGTCCCGTCAGCCGGCGGACGGTACCTGGTGCGCAAGCAGACCCGGGCCGCGATCGACATCGAGGGCGGCGTGCGCTGGGAGCGGCTGACCCGGAACACCATGGACCACCTGGACTTCTTCGAGCTGATCTACCAGCCGGGAGCGGAGTCGCACCCGCGCCAGTACACCCATCCGGGCACCGAGATGGTGCTGGTGATGCGGGGCAGCCTGGAGATCACCGTCGGGTTCGAGCACTACCGGCTGGGACCGGGAGACAGCATCGACTTCCCGTCCAGCATGCCGCACCGGTACGTCAACCCGGGAGAGGAGACCGCTCACGCGGTCACCGTGATCTTCTACGAGCGCCCAGGCGCGCGAGGCGGCGACGGCGACCGCGGCCATCCGGCTCCGTGATCGCGGCAGTCCTTGAGCGGGCCGGGACCGTGGCGATCAGGGACGTCCCGGCGCCGCGGGCGGCGAACGGGCTCGCGCTGGTGCGGGTCGGCCAGGCGGGGGTCTGCGGGACCGACGTCAAGATCGCCGCCGGGGAGATCCCGGTCCCGGACGGCCGCGTCCTCGGCCATGAGATGACCGGCTGGGTCGAGGTCCCGGGCCGCCACGGCGACCCGCCGGCCGGCACCGCCGTCATGGTCAACCCGGCCGTCTTCTGCGGTCGCTGTGACCTGTGCCGGCGCGACCTGCCCCAGCTGTGCCGGAACGGCGGGCTGCTCGGCCGGGACGCTGACGGCTGTTTCGCGGAGCTGGTGGCCGTGGACGAGGCGCTGCTGCACCCGATCCCGGGTTCGGTCACCGCGGACGCGGGCGCGCTGCTGCAGGTCCTGTCCACCTGCGTGCATGCGCAGTCCGCGCTGCACTCGTCGCCGGACGACAGCGCGGTGGTGATCGGCCTGGGCGTGACCGGCCTGTTGCACCTGCAACTGCTGCGCGCTCGCGGCCTGCGGACCGTCATCGGGGTGACCGGGTCGGAGTGGAAGCGCGACCTCGCGAGGCGGCTGGGTGCCAGCACGGTCGCGTCCTCAGCCGACGGGTCCTCAGCGACCGCGGCCGGGGCGGTCGACGCGGCCGGGGTGGACGAGGTGGACGAGGTGGACGAGGCGATCGCGGACGCGACGGGCGGGCGCGGTGCCCGCTTCGTCATTGACTGCGCGGGCACGCCCGCCACCTTCGCGCAGGCCGTCCGGCTGGCGGGCGCGGGCGGAACGATCGTCGCCTTCGGCATCAACCCCCGAGTCACCGACGTCACTCCATATGAGTGGTATATCAAGGAACTCACCATTCACAGTCCGCGCGCGGCCGGGCCCCGCGACTGCGACACCGCGATTGAGCTGTGCGCGCGGGGACAGCTGGACGTCGGCCCGCTGGTCACCGGCCGCTTCCCGTTGTCGCGGCTGGCCGACGCGCTGGCCGCCACCCGGGATCCGGCACAGCTCAAGGTGGTGGTGGACGTGGATTCGCGCGTCCGGGCCGCGTGACGTCCGGGCCGCGTGACTAGGCTTGCTCACAGAAGACCGGCTCCCAGAAGATCGCCCTGCCGGGGAGGAAGCCCTGCCGGGGATGCCGCCCTGCCGGGGAGGAAGCCGGGAGGAACTCGAGGAGGAACGGAACAATCGTGTACCGCTGGTACGGCCTGGGTGAAGTCCCCGCGGACTGGGGCAAGTCGGTCGTCACGATCGGCGTGTTCGATGGCGTGCACCGCGGTCACCAGCGCATCGTCGCACGCGCGGCGGAGCTCGGCGCGGAGCGCGGGCTGCCGGTCGTGGCGATCACGTTCGACCCGCATCCGGACGAGGTGGTGCGGCCGGGCAGCCACCCGCCGTTCCTATGCTCGGCGCGGCGGCGCGCGGAGCTGCTGGCCGGGCTGGGCGCGGACGCGGTCTGCGTCATCCCGTTCACCCTGGACTTCTCCCGGCTGGATCCCGACGAGTTCGTCCGCACCGTGCTCGCCGACCGGATGCACGCGACGGCGGTCGTGGTGGGGGAGGACTTCCGGTTCGGGCACAAGGCGGCCGGGGACGTGCCGCTGCTCGCCAAGCTCGGAGAGAAGTACGAGTTCTCCGCGGAGGGCATGCCGCTGCTCGGCATCGACGGCACGCCGATCTCCTCCACGATGATCCGGCGGCTGCTGACGGACGGCGACGTGGCGGCCGCGGCCAGGGAACTCGGCCGGCCGCACCGGGTGGAGGGCGTGGTGGTGCGTGGCCACCAGCGCGGCCGGGCGCTCGGCTTCCCGACCGCGAACCTCCATGTCCCGCCGCACACCGCGATCCCCGCGGACGGCGTGTACGCGGGCTGGCTGGCCCGCCTCGACGGCGACGGAAGTGGCCTCGGCGGTGACGGGGGCGGCCACGACGCGGAGCGGTGGCCGGCCGCGATCTCGATCGGGACCAACCCGACGTTCGGAGAGGGAGAGCGGACGGTGGAGGCGTATGCGCTCGACCGCGACGACCTGGACCTGTACGGGGTGCACGCGGCGATCGACTTCGCCGAGCGGCTGCGAGGGACGCTCCGGTTCGACTCGGTGGATGCCCTGGCGGAGCAGATGACCCTGGACGTCGTGCAGGCGCGCCGGCTGACCCGCTGATCCCCGGCTGGCAACCGGACATCTGCCTGACGTCTGCCTGACCCGCTGATCCCGGGCCCGCCAGGCATGCTGATTCCGGTCGGGGCGCTGCCGCGCGCATGATAACGTGAAACGCTACCGGTAGCGTACCGGTAAGGGGCGGGCTGTACCCTCAGCGCGGCCGTCCCGTGGGGAACCCAAAACAATTAGAGGAGACACGTGCCGCTTAGCGCTGAAGTCAAGAAGCAGATCTTTGCGGAGTACGCGACCAGTGAGGGTGACACCGGCTCGCCGGAGGTCCAGGTCGCGCTCATGACCCGCAGGATCAACGACCTGAACGAGCACCTCAAGGTGCACCAGCACGACCACCACAGCCGCCGGGGCCTGCTGCTCCTGGTCGGCCGCCGCCGCCGGCTGCTGACCTACCTGCGGAAGACCGACATCACCCGGTACCGCAGCCTTATCGAGCGCCTTGGCCTGCGCCGTTAGGTTCCCGACGGTGGACCCGGAGGTTCCGACGCCGGGTCCGTGGTTCCCGACGCTGGACCCGGTGGCTCCGGGCCGGTAACGTGGGCGGTGGCCTGTGATAACAGAATAGAAGCGATAAGAAACATCCCGTAGCCCCCGGCCCGAGAGCGCCTGGGCCGGTCCTCGGTAGTAGTCCCCGGATCCAGCCAGCCTCACGACCCGAGGGCTTCGATCGAAGACCGGCCGGCGATCCCGCTAGAACGCGGCACGATGACGAGGAAGTGCCTCAGGCGCTGCGAGTCGTCGTGCTCGCGTGAGCGGGCACGCCAGAGCCGACCATGGCATGGCGGCGGGTGGGTGCGGGATCTACCGCAAGGAGGTCTCACCCGTGAAGGGTGCGAAGAGCGCCGAAGCCGTCATCGACAACGGCGAGTTCGGCGTACGTAAGATCCGGTTTGAAACCGGTCGCCTGGCCCGTCAGGCCAATGGTTCCGCGCTCGTGGTGCTGGATGACGAGACCGTCGTCTTGTCCGCCACCGCGGCCAGCAAGCAGCCGAGGGAAGGCCTGGACTTCTTCCCGCTGACGGTCGACGTCGAGGAGCGGATGTACGCGGCGGGGCGGATCCCCGGCTCGTTCTTCCGCCGCGAGGGTCGCCCGAGCGAGGACGCGATCCTCACCTGCCGGCTCATTGACCGGCCGCTGCGCCCCAGCTTCGTCAAGGGCCTGCGCAACGAGATCCAGATCGTCGCGACGATCCTATCGCTGCACCCCGACCACCCGTACGACGTGGTCGCGATCAACGCCGCGTCCATGTCCACGCAGCTCGCGGGGCTGCCGTTCTCCGGCCCGATCGGCGGCGTCCGGGTCGCGCTGATCTCCGACCAGTGGGTCGCGTTCCCGACGCACGAGCAGCTGGTCGGCGCCACGTTCGACATGGTCGTGGCCGGCCGCGTGCTCGAGGACGGCGACGTCGCGATCATGATGGTCGAGGCGGAGTCCACGCCGCAGACGCTCAGGCTGCTGGCCGATGCCGAGACCACCGGCGCCATCGCGCCGGACGAGGTGACCGTGGCCGAGGGGCTGGAGGCGGCCAAGCCGTTCATCAAGGCCCTGTGCGACGCGCAGACGATCCTGGCGAACGAGGCGAAGGAAGCCGGCATCAGCGCCGCGGGCACCGCCGAGTTCCCGATCTTCACCGACTACGCCGACGACGTGTACGAGGCCGTGGCGAACGAGGTCTCCGGCGAGCTGGCCAAGGCCCTCACGATCGCCGGCAAGCAGGAGCGCGAGGCCGAGCAGGACCGGGTCAAGGCCGTGGCCGCCGAGCGGCTGGCCGAGCGGTTCGAGGGCAGGGAGAAGGAGATCTCCGCCGCCTTCCGCTCGCTGACGAAGAAGCTGGTCCGCGAGCGCATCATCCGCGACGGGATCCGCATCGACGGCCGCGGCCTCACCGACATCCGGCCGCTGGCCGCCGAGGTCGGCGTGCTGCCCCGGGTGCACGGCAGCGCCCTGTTCGAGCGCGGCGAGACCCAGATCCTCGGCGTGACGACGCTGAACATGCTGCGCATGGAGCAGATGATCGACACGCTGAACCCGGAGCGCACCAAGCGCTACATGCACAACTACAACATGCCGCCGTACTCCACCGGCGAGACCGGCCGGGTCGGGTCGCCTAAGCGCCGCGAGATCGGGCACGGCGCGCTCGCCGAGCGAGCGATCATCCCGGTGCTGCCGACCCGCGAGGAGTTCCCGTACGCGATCCGGCAGGTATCGGAGGCGATCGGCTCCAACGGCTCCACGTCCATGGGCTCGGTCTGCGCTTCCACGATGGCGCTGCTGAACGCGGGCGTACCGCTCAAGGCCATGGTGTCCGGCATCGCGATGGGCCTGATCCACGAGGGCGGCCAGTACGTGACGCTGACCGACATCCTGGGTGCCGAGGACGCGTTCGGCGACATGGACTTCAAGGTGGCGGGCACCACCGACGTCGTCACCGCGCTGCAGCTCGACACCAAGCTCGACGGCATCCCGGCCTCCGTGCTCGGTGCCGCGCTCAAGCAGGCGCACGCCGCGCGGATGACGATCCTCGGCGTGATGCGCGAGGCCGTCACCGAGCCCGGCGAGATGTCCCCGTTCGCCCCGCGGATCATCACGCTGAAGGTTCCGGTGGACAAGATCGGCGAGGTCATCGGGCCCAAGGGCAAGATGATCAACTCGATCCAGGACGACACCGGCGCCGAGATCACCATCGAGGACGACGGCACGATCTACGTCGGCGCCACCGACGGCCCGTCCGCCGAGGCGGCGCGATCGGCGATCAACTCGATCGCGAACCCGCACGTCCCCGAGGTGGGCGAGCGGTTCCTCGGCACGGTCGTGAAGACGACGACGTTCGGCGCGTTCGTGTCGCTGCTGCCCGGCAAGGACGGCCTGCTGCACGTCACGCAGATCCGCAAGCTGCACGGAGGCAAGCGGATCGAGAACATCGACGACGTGGTCCACATCGGCGACAAGATCCAGGTCGAGATCCGCGAGGTCGATGACCGCGGCAAGCTCTCTCTGGTCCCGGTCGAGGTGGTCGAGCGCGAGGCCGCAGGCGAGGATCTGTCCGGCGGTGACTCCGGCGGTGCCCCGGCCGATGGCGGTCACGCCGGCCGGGACCGGGAGGGCGGTCCTCGCCGCACCCGGCACCGCACCCGCGGGCATCACGAGTAGATGACCGAACGGATAGCGGCGCCTGGTTCACCCCCCGCCGACTCCGCCGTCCGCAGGACCGTCCTCGAGGGCGGCCTGCGGGTTGTGACCGAGCGCCTCCCGGCCGTGCGGTCGGTGGCGCTCGGAATCTGGGTCGGCGTGGGGTCCCGGGACGAGGACCCCACGCACGCGGGCGCGACGCACTACCTTGAGCACCTGCTGTTCAAGGGAACGAAGAGGCGCAGCGCGCTGGACATCTCCGCGGAGATGGACGCGGTCGGCGGTGAGGTGAACGCGTTCACCGCCAAGGAGTACACGTGCTACTACGCGCGGGTGCTCGACGCGGACCTGCCGCTGGCGATCGACGTGCTGTCGGACATGGTGACCTCGTCGCTGATCACCGCGAAGGATGTCGATGCCGAGCGCGGTGTCGTCCTCGAAGAGATCGCGATGAACGAGGACGACCCGATGGACTCGGTGCACGAGGCGTTCACCACGCAGGTGTTCGGTGACACGCCGCTCGGGCGGCCGATCCTGGGGACGGTCGACGGGATCAACGCGATCACCAGGGGCCAGATCCACGAGCACTACGTCGCCCGGTACACGCCGCCGCACCTGGTGATCGCGGCGGCCGGGAACCTGGACCACGACGCGGT
>JAFMRC010000246.1 GCA_017354375.1 Nocardiopsaceae bacterium
CGTCGCGGCCGTGCCGCCACCCGAGGCGCTGGCCGCGGCGGCGCGGGCGATGCAGGTGGAGGCGGCGCGCTGGGCCCGGCTCCGGGTAGGCGAGGAACTGTCCTACGACTGGCGGATCCCCCCGGTTCGCACACCCGCCCGCCGGCGACCCGCTTGACGCCAAGCGGCGCTCACCGCGCTCCTCGGGCAGCAGCCTTCATCCTGGGCAGGCGCGACCATCCGTTCGGCCGAATGATGGGTTGCGCCCCGCGCGGTGCCAGCCACGGGATCGCCGAGCGCGGGGGGCTCTCACTTCCCCTCGTCGACGGAGATCGCGGCGGCGGGGCACATGTCGGCGGCCTCGCGGACGGCGCCGTGCAATTCCGCGGCGGGCTCGGGATTGAGCAGCGTGACGATGCCGTCCTCTTCCCGCTGGTCGAACACGTCCGGCACGAGCATGACGCAGTTGCCCGACCCGCAGCATAGGCCCTGGTCCACGGTCACCTTCATCCTCAGCTCTCCTTCCACGTGACGGGTACCTCGCGCAGGCCGGTGACGAGCAGTCCCTCGACCCGGCGCAGCTCCGTGGCGGGCACCGCCAGCTCCAGTGACGGGAGCAGGCGCAGCAGGACATCCAGCACGGCCTGCAGCTCCGTGCGGGCCAGCGCCTGGCCGAGGCAGGAGTGCGGCCCAGCGCCGAAGGACAGGTGCGGGTTCGGGCTGCGGGCCAGGTCCATCTCGCCCGCGCCGTCGAACGCGGCCTCGTCCCGGTTGGCCGCGGCCAGGTCGCAGACCACCGTGGTGCCGCGGCGAACCGGCGTGTCGCCCACCTCTATGTCGTCGTCGATGTACCGCACCATGCCGAAGCCAAGGTTAGCGTCGAACCGCAGCGCCTCCTCCACCGCGGTGCGGACCAGCGACCGGTCCGCGAGCAGCCGCTCCCAGCGGCGCCGGTCGGCGAGCAGCATGGCGACCATCTTGCCGATCATGTTCGCGGTGGTCTCGTGCCCGGCGACCAGCAGCGCCCGGCCGGTCGCGACCAGCTCCGCCTCCGAGAGCCCCTGCCCCTCCGCGTTGCTCGCGACGATGAGCTCGCTGAGCAGGTCGTCGGCCGGCTCGGCCCGCTTGGCATCGACGTGACGGGCCATGTAGGCGGCGAACTCGGCCCCCGCCTCCTTCATCTCGGCGCCGGTATAGCGGGTGAGGCTGAGCATGGCGTCCGACCAGTGCGCGAACTTCTCCCGGTCGCTGTCGGGCACACCGAGCATGTCGCAGATCACCCATACCGGCAGGGGGAACGCCAGGCTCTCCTTCAGGTCCGCCGGCTGGCCGCGCCCGATCATCTCGTCGATGAGCCGGCTCGCCATCTCCTCGATGCCCGGCCGCAGCGCGGCCATCCGCCTCGCGGTGAACCACCGGTTGAGCAGGCGCCGCCACCGCTCGTGACCGGGTCCGGATTGCGGGATCGGGCCCGACATCTCCCCGCTGAACGCTCCGCCCGACTCGGTCGCCGACAGCCTGGCGGCGCCGGGCGCGCTCAGCGTCCGCCCGAACCGGGGGTCGGACAGCACCTGCCTGGCGTCGTGATACCGGGTGACCAGCGATGCCTCATCCCCGCTGGGCAGCCGGACCCGGGCCACCGGGCACCGCTCGCGCAGCGCCTCCCATTCGCGTGGCGGCTCCAGCGCCGTCACGCGGGGCAACGGGTGGTCCAGCGGGAAATCCAGGGAAACGTTGTCGTCCACCAGCCCAGGAAATCCCGGGAACGACAGTAAGTCAATAAGCGTAGAATCCGGCGGGATGAGCCTCGCAGCGCCCATGACGTACCGGCCCGCCACCGCGTCCGACATCGACCGCGTGACCAGCCTCGTGGTGCCCGACCCGGCGAGCCCGCTGACCGCCGGCGCGTTCCGCGAGCGGCTCGCGGCCGGCGAGTACCGGCCGGAGTGGACGTGGCTCGCCGAAGCCGGAACAGGAACCGGAACCGGAGCCGGCCCTGGCGGCGACGGCATCGAGGCCGCCGCCATCTGGTGGGGGGACAGCGCCCCGAACGGGCTCGACGCCATGGTCACCCGCCCGGGCCTCCCCCGCGACCGGCGGGTCGCCACCGCCGGCGGGCTGGTGGCGGCCGCCCACCGCGCCTTCGGCGCGTCCCGGACGACCCCGGCGTTCAGCGTCCAGCTCCCCGTCGGCTGGCGGGAGCGCCACGACGTGATCGCGGCCCTGTCCTGGCGGTGGGAGGCGGCGGTGGCCGCCGGGCTGACCGACGAGCTGGAGCGGCTGCGCTTCGAGTGGACCGCCGGCACTCCGGTCCCGCCGCCCGCGGGGCGGCTCGCCTTCGTCCGGGAGCCGGACGACCAGGTATTCACGGAACTGTTCCGGCGTGCCCTGGCAGGCACCCTGGACGCGACCAGCAGGCGGATGGCCGACGTCGTCGGCGAGCTTTCGCAGGCCCGGTCCGACGTCGGGTTCTACCGCGACCGCCTGCCCGGTAACCGCGGCTGGTGGTTCACCGCGCACGCGCCGGGCGGCGAGCCGGTCGGGTTCGGGATCCCGGCGCGCAACAGCGAGGTCCCGGTCGTCGGCTACCTCGGCGTCCTCCCCGAGCACCGCGGGCGCGGCTACATCGACGAGATCCTGGCCGAGGTCACCCGCATCCTGGTCACCGAGGCGCGAGCGGACGTCATCCGCGCCGACACCGACGTGGCGAACAAGCCGATGGCCGCCGCGTTCGAGCGGGCCGGCTACCGCAACACCGCCCGCCGCGTCGTCCTGTCCGCCCCGCTCCGCCTGGCCTGAGGCGGAAAAGACCGCTTATGCGGAACGGATCGTCGCGCCTCCCCCTTCTCCCGCCTGCCTGCTTTCGCCGGGCTCGAGGGAATAGACTCCGGAGCTTCTGTCAGTTAATATCCGGACTATGCCAGGAATAGTTTCCCAGCTTAGGATGAGAAACGCTCCGTCGGAACAAATTCGCCTTATTTCTTCACTAGGCTCCTGGCCGCTTTCCCAGACCGCCCGCGATATTCTCACTATCCGTCATGGCTCTTCAGATCAGTCCCGTCATCTAGTGCCCCCGCGAGAGTCCGCGGCCATCGGGCGCGCGTTTCACGCCGTGGCCGGCACTCTGACACCCGGAGTCCGCCGGTCGCTGGATTCGATGCGGGCCGGGAAGCAATGGCTCCGGGTCGCGCACCAGCCGAATTTCGCGGCCTACCTTAAGGTGGTCGGCATGTTCATCGCCGCGGAGGAGGCCGCGGTTCTGACCGGCACCGTTCCCGCGTACATCATGAATGACTGCGATGTGGTGACGAACAAGCGATTCTCCCGCGTTATTTTGCCCGATGCCGCCCATCCGCGCGGAGGCCGGTACCTGAACGTACGCGATTCCGGCATTCCATCGTCCCTGGTCACATTCCGCGCGGGACGCCTCCCGGCGGCCTGGCTGCGGCGAATCGTGGACCTGGTCCACCAGCCTAGACCCAGGCCTCTTCGACAACGCGGTATTCGGGCGCCGGATTCATACCGCTGGTCCAGGCCGGGAGGATGACCGGGATATCAGGGAATGGCGGGACCTGCCCGCGTCGCTGCGCGATCTTCTTGACCGTGACGACCTGCGGATGGTCGCGTCCGCCTGCGGATATGACCTTCGCACGCTCGCTCCGCCTCGCTTAGCCATTCCTCCTCGCTTAGCGCCTGCGAGCGAGGCCGAGCACCCCCAGCGCCCACTCCGCGTGCTCGGCGGCCTGCGCCGGGGTCGGCGGCGGGGTCAGGCCCAGCAGCCGACGGCGGTGGCGCTCCCCCAGCAGCAGCGAGAACAGCGGCTCGGCCAGCGCCTCGTGCTCGGTGCCCCGTTCGGCGCGGATGTGCTCGGCCAGCCGGGCGATATGCCTCGCGTCGCCGTGGGTGTAGAGGATCCGGGGCAGCTCGGGGAACCGGACGGACTCGGCTATCACCAGGCGGTGCAGGCCGACCAGCTCCTCGGAGTGCACGCGGACGATGATGTTGGCGGCGAGGGCCTCCAGGGTGCCGTGGTCGGTCGCGGCGTCGAGGGAAACCCCGACGGCCAGGTCCTTGATCATCGCGACGAACAGCGCGTCCTTGTCGCCGAAGTACGCGTACAGGGTGCGCTTCGTCACCTTCGCGACCGCCGCCACCTCGTCGATCGTGGCGCCGCCGAAGCCCGACGCGAGGAACACCCGGAGCGCGACGGCCAGGATCTGCGCCTCGCGGGCGCGCCGCTCGTCCGCCGTGGGACGCCCGCGCTTGCGCACGGCGGGCACCGCGGGCACGGCGGGCACCCTGGACGCGACCACCCGCGACGGCATCACCACCGGCCCGCCTCCCTCCACTAAGCCCAACCTCCCTCCACTAAACCCCCGCCTCCCCCACGTACCCTCCTAAACCCCCGCTAAAGGCCACCGGCCCCCGCGGAAGTTACCGGCAAGTACTCGTCTTTCCTGCCCACCGCGCGAACTACCATGGCACCGGACTAGAATGACACTACATCGTCTCATTATCGCGCGCCCGGGCGAGAAGATACCGGGCACGCGGCGGGAGAGAGA
The DNA here is from genome assembly GCA_017354375.1 of Nocardiopsaceae bacterium. Lineage (GTDB taxonomy): Bacteria > Actinomycetota > Actinomycetes > Streptosporangiales > Streptosporangiaceae > Trebonia. Next base: position 4,542 of record JAFMRC010000246.1, read on the forward strand.
ATGGCCACACAGGCACGTCAGCGTCAGCGGCGCACGCCAGCCGCTGCCGCCAGCGGCGAGAGGCTGCGCCAGTTCTACAAGGACATGCTGCTCATCCGCCGGTTCGAGGAACGCGCCGCCCGAGCCTACACCGAAGCGCTCGTCGGCGGCTACTGCCACCTCAACCTCGGCGAGGAGGCCGCCGTCGTCGGGCTGATGGGGGCGCTCAAGCCCACCGACTACCTGTTCACGAACTACCGCGAGCACGGCTACGCGCTGATGCGCGGCATCGAACCGAAGAAGGTCATGGCCGAGCTGTACGGCCGCGTCGACGGCGTTTCCAAGGGCTGGGGCGGGTCGATGCACATGTTCGACGTCACCCATCGCCTGCTCGGCGGCTACGGCATCGTCGGCGGCCAGCTCCCCCTCGCCACCGGCGCCGCCCTGGCCATCGACTACAAAAACCAGGAAGACGTCGTCATGTGCACGCTCGGCGACGGCACCGCCGCCATCGGCGCGTTCCACGAGTCGCTGAACATCGCCGCCCTGTGGCACCTGCCCATCGTGTTCGCCGTGATCAACAACGGCCTCGGCATGGGCACCACCGTCGAGCGCTCGGCCGCCGAGCCGGAGCTGTACAAGCGCGGCGCCGCCTACCGGATGGAGTCCGCCCGCGTCGACGGCTCCGACCCCGCCTCCGTGTGCGAGGCTGCGGGCAAGGCGATCGAGTCCGCCCGCGGCGGCAAGCCGTACCTCCTCGAGGTGGTCACCGAACGCCTGCGCGGCCACTCGGTCGTCGATCCCGCCAAGTACCGTTCCGCCGAGGAGACCGAGCGGCTCAAGGCCCACGACATCCTGCGCGTGTTCGGCGAGAAGCTGGCCGCCGACGGCATCCTCGACGACGACGCCATCGCGGGGATCGAGAAGGAGGTCGCGGACATCGTGACCGAGGCCGCCGACTTCGCCGCCGCCAGCCCGCACCCGGACGCGGGCACGCTGTTCGACTACACCTACGCCTCCCCGGTCCCGAACGACAGCCGCCGGCTGCCCGGCCAGCCCCTGTTCGAGCCGCTGCCCCTCCCCGGAGTCCCCACATGAGCGAGCTTGCGAGCGAATCGGCAAGCACTGCGCGTCCGCGAATGCGGCCGACGAGCGCCAGCGAGGAGGTCACATGAGCCTCATCACCTACCGCCAGGCGCTGCACGACACGCTGCGCGCCGAGATGCTCCGGGATGAGAACGTCTTCCTGATGGGCGAGGAGATCGGGGTCTTCGAGGGCTCCTACAAGATCACCGCCGGGCTCCTCGCAGAGTTCGGGGAGAAGCGGGTCCGCGATACCCCGATCGCCGAGGAGGGCTTCGCCGGCGCGGCGATCGGCGCCGCCATGCTGGGCCTGCGCCCGGTCGTCGAGATGATGACCATCAACTTCTCGATGCTGGCGCTGGACCAGATCGTCAATCACGCCGCCAAGATCTACGGGATGTTCGGCGGCCAGGCCAGGGTCCCGATGGTCATCCGCACCCCCGGCGGCGGCGGGCAGCAACTCGGCGCGACGCACTCGCAGAACATCGAGCTGTACTACTCGTTCGTCCCCGGCATGAAGGTCGTCGCCCCCTCCACCCCGGCCGACGCCAAGGCGCTGCTGCTGGCCGCGATCCGCGACGACGACCCGGTCCTGTTCCTGGAGAACCTGGCCCTGTACAACACCAAGGGCGAGGTTCCCGACGACGACACTCCCGCGGAGATCGGCCGGGCCGCGATCACCCGGTCCGGCACCGACCTGACCCTGATCGGCTACTCGCGGATGGCGAACGTCGCCTCCGGGGTCGCCGCCGAGCTGGCGGACTCCGACGGCCTCGACATCGAGGTCGTGGACCTGCGCAGCCTGCGTCCCCTGGACCGCGACACGATCATCTCCTCGGTCCGCAAGACCCACGCCGCCGTCGTCCTCGAGGACGACTGGCTCACCTACGGCATCGGCGCCGAGGTCGCCGCCTCCATCTCCGACGGCGCCTTCGACGACCTGGACGCCCCGGTCCGCCGGGTCGCGATGGCCGAGGTCCCGATGCCCTACGCGAAACCCCTGGAGACCGCGGCCCTGCCGTCGAAGGACGACGTCGTCGGCGCCATCCGCCAGACCCTGGCCGCCGTCGGCCGCCGGACCGCGGGAGTTTAGGAACACCATGATCGAGATCAAGATGCCCCGCCTGTCCGACACCATGACGGAGGGCGCCATCTCCACCTGGCGCAAGCGGCCCGGCGACACGATCACGCTCGGCGAGCCGCTGGTCGAGATCGAGACCGACAAGGCGGTCATGGAGTACGAGGCCTACCAGGCCGGCACCCTCGCCCAGATCCTCGTCCCCGAGGGCCAGACCGCCGGCATCGGCGCCCCCATCGCCCTGATCGACGACGGCACCGGCACCCCCGCCCCAGCCGCCTCCGCCTCCGCCTCGTCCGCCCCTTCCGCCCAGCCTGCCGCCTCCGCCCCGCCTGCCGACAAATCCGATAAAACCGATATTTCATCCGAACGGATCGAGGCGCCTGCCCCGCCCCCCGCCTCCTCCCCCGTCGCGGCAGCCCCCCAGGCGGGAACCCCCGCGCCCCGCCGGCCCGCCTCGCCCCTGGTCCGCAAGCTGGCCCGGGAGCACCACCTCGACCTGTCCGGCGTCACCGGCTCCGGCCCCGGCGGCCGCATCATCCGCGCCGACATCGCCCCCCTCCTGGCCGACGCCCCCGCGCCCCCACCCCCCTCTGGCCCACCCCCTCCTGGGCCCGAAAGCGCACTTGGGCAACCTCTAGCCGGCCCAAACGCGCACCTGGCACGTTCAGGCGACGATCCGCGCGCGCCGCGGGCGGTGCCGGTGGGGCAGGTGCGGCGGGTGATCGCGCGGCGGATGGCGGAGAGCGCCCGGGAGATACCGGTCTTCTACGTGACCGCGGTGGCCGATGCCGAGGAGTTGATGGCGCTGCGCGCGCAGCTGAACGAGAAGCTGACGGCGGCCGGGCGGGCCAAGGTCAGCGTCAACGACATGCTGGTCCGGGCGTGCGCGCTGGCGCTGCGGGAGCACCCGGACGTCAACGTGTCCTACGGCGGCGACGACAGCGACTCGATGCTCGTGCACGACCGGGTGAACATCGGCGTCGCGGTGGCGGCCGAGTCCGGGCTGATCGTGCCGGTGATCAACGACGCCGACACGAAGACGGTCTCCCGGATCGGCGAGGAGGCCAGGCACCTCGTCACGCTGGCCAACGAGCGCAAGCTCACCCCGGCGCAGACCAGCGGCGGCACGTTCACGATCAGCAACCTCGGCATGTACGGCGTCGAGGAGTTCACCGCGATCATCAACCCGCCGGAGGCCGCCATCCTGGCCGTCGGCGCGACGGCCAGGGAGCCGACGGTGGCCGGCGACGAGATCGTGCCCCGCTACCGCATGCGGTACACGCTGTCATCCGACCACCGCGTCATCGACGGCGCCCTCGCCGCGAGGTTCCTCCAGACCCTCACGGCCCTGATCGAGTCCCCCTGGATGATCTTGGCGTAAACCGAGGCCCCGGCCCGGCCCCTCGCACCCCCCTCGTGCCCGAATGCGCACTCGGGCAGCTTCTTCCGGGTCCAAAAGCGCACCTGGCACGCTAGGCGGGGTGCCCCGCTTCGCGCCACCAGCCTTCGCTGCGAGCCGAGTGCGCACCTGGGCAGCCTCTTGCCGGCCCAAAAGCG
>JAFMRC010000495.1 GCA_017354375.1 Nocardiopsaceae bacterium
GCTGGGAGCGCGTGCCGCAGGACGGCCTCGCTGGTCCCGGTGAGCTCGGCCAGGTGCCGGATGTCTGCGGGCCGGGGCTGGCCGACAGCGGCGAGATCGTCGCAGGCGGCTGCCCGGGCGGCGAACCAGGACGGGAGACAGCCGGTGATGTTGCCGGTCGGCAGGCTGCTGGCGGCCGCCGTCCGCTGCAGGTAGGAGGCGATGGTCTCGCCGGCGAGCGGGGCGGTGCGGAACGGGAGCGCCCCTGGACGGTGCCGCCGGGCCGGCCCCGAATCCACGGTCTTCCATTTCCGGCAGGCGCAGGCGGCGGTGATGCCGTGCCCGCGCAGTTCGCGGGTGAACGCGGAGTAACTGCCGGGGTAGCCGAGGGCGGCGGCCTCGCGGTGCAGGCCGGTGCTGCGCAGGTGGGGGTCGTCGGCGACTCGCTGGCGGACGTAGGCGGCGAACGGGGCGAAGGATTCCGTGTGCTGCCGGGGCTGGCCGGGAGCCCGGTGCCCGTTGAGGTAGATCCGGATCGTCTTGCGGTCGTGGCCGAGGTGCCGGGCGATCTCGGACATGTTCTTCCCCTGCCCGGCCATGTCGGTGGCCTTCCGGGCGTCCGGCTCGGGGATCATCAGGGCTTGCGCTTGTCGTCGGAGGCGATGTCGACCGGGATGGACTCCAGCGTGGCCTTCGTGATGGCCTCGCTGCCGTCCAGGACGGCCTGGACCGCGGCGGACCGGACCAGGCGGAGCAGGCTGCCGATCATCCCGCCGCTGCGGGAGTGCAGGTAGGACGCGAGCTCCGTGAGCGTGCCGTCGCAGTGGTGGTGGAGCCGCAGGCTGTCCTCGAGCGCCGCGATGAGGGACGTCCACTGCTGCCCGCGGCCGAACGGGCCGGTGCGGGTCATGGAGAACCGGCCGGCGATCTGCTCCCCGCGGGTTCCCGACAGCAGCCCGGCCCGTTCCACCCGGATGCCCGCGTAAGCGAAGGTCACCGGCAGCCGTTCAGCGAAGTACTTCAGGGTGTCGGACGCCTCGGCGCCGTGCCGGGTCCCGAGGTTGACGTTGTGGATCTCATCCACGCAGATCAGGGTGGTCCGGGCATCGGTGCAGACGCCGCAGACCGATTCGAGCACGTCGGTGACGTTGGACCGGCGGGTCAGGGGCAGCCCGAGGAACCTCGCGAACTCGACCGCGATCATCCGCGGGGTCGCGGCCGGCGGGACGGTGATGTAGATGACGGGGATGTGGCCGGCGGCGTTCGGGTGGCGGCGGTGGTGCATCGTCTCGATGGTCTTGCCGAGCTGGGCCAGGCAGGTCGTCTTCCCGGTGCGGGCCGGCCCGGACAGCAGCAGCCCGCAGCGGCCGGCGTCGGCGTGCCGGTTCAGGTACTGGAGCCGGCGGCCCTCGGTGATGACCTGCTGCATCACCGGGGTGGCGACCGTCAGCAGCCTGGCGTGGTGGGCCAGCCGGGCCTCGTCGTAGTCAAGCCGGGCCTCGTCGCCGAGGGCCTTCCACTCGGCCTCGGGCAGCAGGTCAGGAATCGCGGGGCGCTCGGTGACGAACTCCCGCCATCCGGGCAGGGCGGTCAGCTGCCGGAAACGGTCCTCGCCGTCCGTGCCGGGAGCCTCCCGGCTGCCGTCCGCGGCGGTCACCAGCGCTTGTCCGCTTCGGCGAACGGGTCGAAGGCCGGCATCGGGATGACCTTCGCCAGCGGCCCGTCCCCGGTGCCGTCCTCATCCGGGGGCGGCGGTGCCGGCTCCGGCGGAGCCTCCGGGTTCCCGGCGGGGGCGGTGGCCTTCGTGCGGGCGGCGACCCGGCGGTCGCGTCTGCTCATCTTCTGCTTCCCCTGCTCTTCAGGGCCGGCGTTCGCGCGGCGCAGCAAGGCGGCGACGGCGTCGGCGATCTGTTCCTCGGTGGCCTCGCGGCCCAGGCTGCGGCGGGCGTGGTCCCAGGCGAGCTCGCCGAACGGGAGCGGGGCCCGGTCCAGGTGCCTCCAGAACACGGTGACCCACCCGTCATGCCCGCGGACGTGGATCTTCGAGACGTCGTAGGGATCGTGCCTGATCTCCCAGCGGTCATCGTGCTCGCTGATCCCGGACGGCTGGCCCCGCAGCGGGTTCAGCTCCTCGCTGTCATAGGTGCGCCGGCCCAGCTTGATGCCGTAGGCGTTGACCCTGCGCCACTCGGCGGGCAGCAGCTCGACGTAATCGCCGGCACCGAGCGCGACCGGCAGGTAGCCTGCCGATTCCACCAGGGCGGCGTACTTCTCGTTCGGGGTGAACGCCCGCCCGGGATGGGCCGGGTCGCGGAGCCCGTCATGCGGCCTGTTCACCCAGGAGGCGACGAGCCACTCGTCCAGAAGCTCCTGGAGTTCGGCGACCGACCACAGCGGCTGGTCCTCGACGTGCCGGCCGCGGCGGTCCGCGGTGCGCCCGGCATAGCCGGACGCGAACTGGCAGAACAGCGTGCCTGCCGACCCCAGGAAGCGCTCGATGTGCCCTTTCTCCGCACCGCTTCCCAGGTGGGCGGGCTGGACCGAGATGCCCAGGTGCCTGCAGGCCGACCGGAACCCGGCCGAGATAAATGCGGCCCCGTGGTCGATCACGATCGTGGACGGGACGATGACCGGCCGGGCCGCGGCCTGCTCCAGCCGGGAGTCGATGTCCAGCAGCCGCTCGTAGGGCAGCACCGAGTGGGCCATCTTCAGGGCCTCGGGCCAGCCCGGCCGCACCGGCTCGGGGGTCATGGCCCGGGCCAGCAGCACGCTCGCGTCCACGGACTTCGTCGTCGGCCGCAGCACCGCCGCGGGCACCACCCTGGTCGCGACATCGATCATCGCGGTCATCTCGACACGGCCGGGGACGCCGTCGTCCAGCAGCACCAGCACGTCCAGCGGCGTGGAGTCGATCTGCACCACCTCGCCCGGCGCCGCTGCGGGCAGCGACCCGAACATCCCCTCCGGCCGTCCCGCCAGCGACCGGCGGGCCGACGCCGCCCCGGTGACGTGCCGGCCGCGCGAGAGCGTGCCGAACAGGCGGTAAAGCGTCCGGTCCGTCGGAACCGGCCCGTCATAGCCGGCCCCGGCGAGGATCTCCTTCGCCCGCCAGATCGCGTGCCCGGCCGTCCGCGAGGACGCGTCGGCCGTCTCGCCGATCGCCTCGGTCATCGCGGCCACGACCCGCTC
>JAFMRC010000060.1 GCA_017354375.1 Nocardiopsaceae bacterium
GGCGCCCATCACCGACGCCATCACGCCGTAGGCGCCGGCCCCGCCGCCGAACACCTGGCTGGCCATCAGCGGCAGCGTGACCTGGAACTCCCACGCCAGGGTGCCGACCAGCGCGATCATGAGCAGCGGGACGAGCAGCTCGGGCGTGTCGCGGACGTAGGCCAGGCCCGCCCGGATCTGCCCCTTGCGCCGCTTCACCGGACGGGCCGGATATAGCGTCGCGGCGTTCATCGCCGCCAGGCTCGCAAGCACCGCCCCGAACGAGGCCGCGTTGCACGCGAAGCACGTCGCCAGCCCCAGCGCCGCGACCAGCACCCCGCCCAGGGCCGCGCCGAACACCCGGGCCAGGTTCATCATCACCGAGTTGAGCGTGATGGCGTTCGCGAGGTCGCCGGCCGGGACCATCTCCGAGATGAAGCTCTGCCTGGCCGGGTTGTCGAAGACGTTGACCAGCCCGAGCGACAGCGCCAGCAGGTCGACCGACCAGATCTGGATGACGTTCGTAGCGGTCAGGACCGAGAAGACCGCCGCGAGCACGCCGGATGCGGACTGGGTGACCAACAGGATCCGCCGCTTGTCCCGCCGGTCCGCGAACAGGCCGCCCGCCGGGCCGAGCAGCAGGATCGGGAGGAACCGCGCCGCCGTGGCCAGGCCCAGCTGGGTGCCGCTGTGCGTGAGGTCCAGGACGAGGAACGACTGGGCCACCGTCTGCGTCCAGGTGCCCATCACCGAGACGAGCTGGCCGAGGAAGTACAGCCGGTAGTTGCGCTGCCGCAGCGAGGACACGATCCGCACGGGTCCATCATATCGTTAGCTTTGCTAATGAAACTTCGGGGAATGGAAGACGGCATGGCACACGAGGCGAGTCCCGCCGCGCGAGCGCTGCTCGCGCTGGAGGCCATCGGCAACAACCCCGGCATCACCGCGCAGCGCCTGGGCGACCGGCTCGGGGTCACCGAGCGGGCCGCCCGCCGGTACGTCGCGGTCCTGCGGGAGGCCGAGTTGCCGATCGAGTCGCTGTCCGGCCCGCACGGCGGCTACCGGGTCGGGCGCGGCCTGCGGCTGCCGCCGCTGACGTTCACTCCGGCCGAGGCGATGGGCCTGGTAATGGCGGTGCTGGAGGGCCACCGCAGCGCCGCGGACCCCGCCGACCTGGTGGGCGGCGCCCTGGCCAAGATCCTGCGGGTGCTGCCGGAACGGGTGGCGGACCCGGTCAAGGCGGTGCGCTCGCAGGCGGCCGAGGCCCCGGTGCCGGCGCTGGTCGTGGCGGACCCGCCGCCGGTCAGCCCGGAGCTGACCACGCGGCTGATCGAGTACTGCACGGCGGCGCGGCGGCTGCGCCTGACCTACCGCACGGCCGCCGGGGACCGGGAGATGGAGGTCGACCCGTGGGCGGTCGTGCTGCGGCACAGCCTGTGGTACCTGCTGTGCTGGTCACGGACCCGGCAGGCGCGGCGGGTGCTGCGCGTGGACCGGATAGTCTCCGCCTTCCCGCTGACCGCGACGTTCACCCCGCCGCCGGACCTCGACGCCCTGCGCACGCTGGAGGATCACCTATCCCAGGACTGGGACTACGACGTCGACGTCGTCATCGACGCGAGCACCGGCCAGACCGCGCGGTGGCTGCCGCGGAGCCTGGGCCTGCTCGAAGACGACGGCGCGGGCCGGACCCGGCTGCGGGCCAGCACCAGCAGCCCGGACTGGTACGCCCGCCAGCTCGCCACCCTGCCGGCCCCGTTCCGCGTCCTGCGTTCCCCCGAGCTGCGCAAGTCCGTGACGGCCCTGGCCCACCAGCTCCTCGCCGCCGTCGACCCGCCACAAGACGCTTGATCGCGCTCTCTCGCCGACCCCAAGACCCGCGATCCCAGACCAGTTCGCCGACCTCAAGCGCAGCACAAATGCGCAACTTGTTGCCATTTGCTGCTTAATGTCAAAAAAGTTGCGATCATTAAGTCACATTCAGTATCGTCCGGGCATGGCCGTATCCCCCGAGCACGAAGCGCTGCACCGGGTCTTCCTGAACGACGAGCAGCTGTTCTCCCGGGCCGTCTTCCGCGTCCTCGGCATCAAGCTTCCCGCCGACAAGATGACCGAGCTGAACGTCGACCTGACCGAGATCCGCCCGGTGGAGCGCCGCGCCGACTCGGTCCTGCGCGCGGAGTTCGTGCCCGGCGGAGCCGACGGTGACTTCATCCTGCTCATCGAGTCCCAGACCGAGCAGGAAGATACCCGGCGCATGAGCTGGCCGTACTACGTCGCCTACCTGCACGACAAGTACAAGGTCGATGTCGTGCTGATCGTCGTGTGCCGCAAGCTCGCCACCGCCCGATGGGCCCGCGAGCCGATTCGGATCGGCCGACCGGACGCGATCTGCATGACCGTGACCCCGCTGGTCCTGGGTCCGGATAACGTTCCACTCCTGACCACCGCGGAGGAGGCGGCCGCCGATCCGCACTTCGCCGTGTTCGCGGCTCTCACCCACGGTCACGGACGCGGGAAGCGTGTCATACTGGAAGCGTTGGCCGCCGCGCTCGGCACTATCGACGAGGGCAAGGCCGAGGATCTGGCGGAGTTCACCGAAGTAGGGCTCGGCGACTCACCCGGCGCGGAGATATGGAGGAAACTGATGGCCACCGAGACCTTCCCCTACATGTCCAAGACCCGTGCCAAGGCCATGGCCGAGGGGCACGCCCAGGGCGTGGCTGAGGGCAAGGCCGAGGACATCCTGCGGATCCTCAAGAAGCGCCACGTGTCGGTCGACAAGGCCTCGCGGGAGCTAATCGAGGGCTGTACCGATCTCAAGACGCTAGAGACATGGCTGGACCGCTCTCTGGATGTTGAGGAAGTCGCCGAGCTGTTCGCCGACGACGAGCAGTAGACACGCTCACAGCGCCAGGCCTGCGAGCAGGCCCGCCAGCGGCGGAGGCAGGCGAGCGGGATCCAGTGCGGAAGCGAGAGCCGACGCGTAACGTTCCTTCGCGCCGGAGCGCGTTCCCATGAAGCGGCGCAGCTGGGCATCGGCCGGACGGCCCTGTTGCGCGGGCTGTTTCCGGAAGGTCTCAAGCCTGCGGGATTCGCCCTGGGACGCGATCACGTCCTCCGTCGCCGCCACGCCCAGCGCCCGGATCAGTTCGTCTTCCAGGTCGGCCACGCACACGAAGAACCCGAGTCGTTCCAGGCCGGACCCGACGTCGTCGCAGTCCAGGCCCGCCATCGTGAGCCCGTGCCTGAAGTCGCCGTCCTCATGCTCGTCGCACAGTCCCGCGAGCCGCAGGCCCAGCCCGCGGGGACCGAGCACCGACGCGAAGTGCCCGATGTTGGTCGCCCCGCCCATCGGCACGACGGCGACGCCCGCCGCGTCCAGGTCGCGGCCGAGCCGGGCCGCGACGGTGAGCACCGCCGCCCGGTCGCTGTGCCCCTCGACGAGCACCGCCACCCGGCTCCCGCCGACCACGCAGCCCTCCGCCGCCGTGAGCGCCGCTTCCCGTCCCGCGTTCACCTCGCCCCGCTTTACCTGAGTCCCTGACTTTACCTGAGATCATGACGCCAAATGGGAGCTGCAATCGATTGTAAACGTCACGCGTTCAGGTAAAGTCACGCGTTCAGGTAAAGCGAGTGGCGGCGACGCGGGCGTTACCGGGCGGCAGATATATCGTGGCGGCGTGACTGGGTCAGACGGTGAGGCACCAGAGGCGTACTACCGAACCGGACCGGACGGCGCGTTCACGCCGACGATCGCGACGGAGAGCCCGTGGGACACCAAGGCGCAGCACGGGGGGCCACCGTGCGCGCTGTTCGGGCACGTCATCCGGGAGAACCACCCCGGGACCGGGTTCCGGATAGCGCGGCTGACCGTCGAGTTCCTCGGGACCATCCCGCGCTCAGACGTCACAGTCAAGACCGAGGTCATCCGGGACGGTCGGCGGATCCGGCTGATCGAGGCGTCCATGCGCTCCGCGGGCAAGACGGTGGCGCTCGCGCGGGCCTGGCAGATCGCCACCAGCGGCGGCGTTCTCGATGGCGCCGAGCTTAAGGACGCCAAGTCCGTCGAGATGCCGGCACTGCCCCCGCCTGAGCCGGCCCGACGGTTCTCAGGAGACAAGGGCCGCTGGGGGTACAGCGAGTCCGTCGACTGGCGGCGGGTCCGCGGCGCCTACCGGGGCACCGGGTACGCCCAGGCGTGGATGCGACCGCGTATCCCCCTGATCGCCGGGCGGGAGATGCACCCGCTGGACCGGGTCCTGGTGGTGGCCGACTCCGCGAACGGCGTCAGCGCCCGCCTCGACATGCGCGAGTGGCTTTTCATCCCCCCGGCCGTGACGGTCACGCTGCACCGGTACCCGGTCGGCGAGTGGGTGCTGATCTCGGCCCGCTCCGACCTGGCCGACGACGGCCTCGGCTCCACGTCCGGCACCCTCAGCGACTCCACGGGCCCCGTGGGCTCGGTCTCCCAGCCCCTCCTGGTCGCCCCCGCGCCCCGTCCTTGAAGATTGTGGGTCTAAAACCATGCCCCGCCATGGTTTTCTACCCACGCTGTTGCCTGCCGTCCGGGCAGGATGCCCGCAATCTTCGATAGCTATCTCTCGACAGCATTCTCTCGAAAGGTTACTATCGAGAAATGTCTAGCGAGGAGCCGCCGGAGCTGCGGAAGATCACCGACGCGCGGACGCTGCGGGCGCTCGCCCACCCGGTGCGGGTCGCGCTGATCGAGGAGCTCAGCTACCGCGGCCCGATGACCGCGACCGAGGTCGGCGAGCGGATCGGGGAGACGCCCACCACCTGCTCGTTCCACCTGCGCCAGCTCGCGAAGTACGGGTTCGTTGAGGAGGCGGGCGGCGGCAAGGGCCGGGCCAGGCCGTGGCGGATGACGTCCATCGGCATGTCCCTGTCCGCCGACGACCCGGAGGCCCTGCTGGCGTCGGACGCCGTGGTTCGGGTGTTCCGCGAGCGCTCGTTCGCCCGGTACCAGGCCTGGCTGCGGGCGAAGGCCGCCTACCCGCGGGAGTGGCGGAAGGCGACCGCCGACGACGACTACATGTCGTACGTGACCGCGGATGAGCTGAAGGAACTGTCCGACGAGCTGCAGGCCCTCCTGACGCGATTCCATGACCGGCTCGAAGACCCGTCGAAGCGCCCGCCCGGCGCGATGCTGGTCGAGACGATGCTGATGTCCTACCCGGTCGACCCGCCTCCGCCGGACGAAGACGGCGGGGAAGACGGGTGAGATGGCCCCGGGCCGCGCCGCGAGCGCTGGCCCCGCTGCGGCACCGCGGCTTCCGGCTGCTGATGACCGGGCAGGTCACCTCGAACCTGGGCGACGCGTGCTACGCCGTCGCCCTGCCCTGGTACGTGCTCGCCACCCACGGAGGCGCCGTGCTGCTGGGCACGGTCCTGGCCGCCTACGGCATCCCGCGCACCGCCCTGCTCGCCATCGGCGGGTACGCCTGCGACCGCTGGGGAGCCCAGACGGTCATGATGACGGCCGACGTCACTCGGGCCCTCGCCGTGGCCGCTCTCGCCGTCACGGCCGCGCTCGGCCCGGCCAGCCCCGCCGGGCTGATTCCCATCGCGGTCGTGCTGGGCGCCGGGGAAGGCTTCTTCCTGCCCGGCTCGTTCGCCATCATTCCCTCGCTGCTGCCCGGCGAGGACCTGCAGGCCGGCAACGCGCTGTCCTCCAGCGGCACGCAGCTCGCCACCCTCGCCGGCCCCGCGATCGGCGGCGCGCTGGTGGCGCTGCTTGGCCCCGCGCCCGCCTTCGGGCTGGACGCGGCGTCCTTCGCCGTCTCGGTCGCCACGCTGGCCGCGATCCGCGTCAGCCGCCGGGCGTCCCCGGCAGCCGCCACCGGCACCGGCGACGCCGTCCCGGACGCCAGGCCCTCGCTGCTGGCCCTCGTCCGCTCGCAGCGCGTGCTCCTGATCATCCTGCTGACCACGGTGGCGGGCAACCTGGGTCCGGGCGGGGAGAGCGAGGTGGCGCTGCCCGCCCTCGCCCACGGGCCGCTGCACGTCGGCGCGCCAGGGTACGGGGCGATCGTCGCCGCGTTCGGCGGCGGCGCCCTCCTCGGCACGATCATCGCCGCCCAGGCCCCCCGCCTCCGCCGGCCCGCCATCACGGCCTCACTGGTCTTCCTCGTGCAGGCGGCCACCAGCGCCGCCATCCCCTTCCTCGGCACGACAGCCACGGTCGCGACCGCGATGGCCGTGGGTGGCATGATGAACGGCTTCGGCAACGTCGTCATGATCACCGCGTTCCAGCGGTGGGCGCCGCCGGACCTGATGGGCCGGCTGTCCGGCCTGCTGACGCTGAGCGCCTTCGGCGTGTTCCCGGTATCGGCCGCGCTGGCCGCCTTCTTCACCCGCGATCTCGGGCCGGGATCCTTCTTCTGGTTCAGCGCGGCCACGCTGGCCGCCGCGCTGCTGGCCGGCCTGTCCACCCGGTCCTGGCGCGACTTCGGCGCGGCCCGGGAGATGGGTACTAGCCTGAGCGCATGACAGCGCTGCATAAGCAGGTAGAGAAGCACGAGTCCCATGCGGAGGTTGACCTCAATCCCGTCTACGCCCGCGAGAAAAGCTGCGAGATCCCGCGCTTCAAGCTCGCCGATCACGGCGTGCTGCCGCGCACCGCGCTGCAGATCGTGCGGGATGAGCTCATCCTCGACGGCAACGCCAGGCTGAACCTGGCCACGTTCGTCACCACCTGGATGGAGCCCGAGGCCGATGAACTCATGGCCGAGTGCTCCCAGAAGAACATGATCGACAAGGACGAGTACCCGCAGACCGCCGAGCTTGAGAAGCGCTGCGTGAACATCCTCGGCCACCTGTGGCACGCCCCCGGCGGCGAGGCCACCGGCTGCTCCACCACCGGCTCCAGCGAGGCCTGCATGCTCGGCGGCATGGCCCTGCTGTGGCGGTGGCGCGCCCGTCGCAAGGCGGCCGGCCAGGACATCGCCCGGCCCAACCTCGTCATGGGCACCAACGTCCAGGTGTGCTGGGAGAAGTTCTGCCAGTACTGGGACGTCGAGCCGAAGTACGTCCCGCTGGAGCCGGGGCAGTACCACCTCGACGCCGAGCGCGCCGTCGCGGCCTGCGACGAGAACACGATCGGCGTCGTGGTCATCGTCGGCTCCACCATGGACGGAAGCTACGAGCCGGTCGCCAAGGTCAGCAGTCTCCTCGACAAGGTCCAGGAGCAGAAGGGCATCGACGTGCCGATCCACGTGGACGGCGCCTCCGGCGGCTTCGTGGCCCCGTTCCTCCAGCCGGACCTGGAGTGGGACTTCCGGGTGCCGCGGGTCGCCTCGATCAACACCTCCGGCCACAAGTACGGCCTGGTCTACCCGGGTGTCGGGTGGGTCATCTGGCGGAACGAGCGGGCCCTGCCCGAGGACCTGATCTTCCGGGTGAACTACCTCGGCGGCGACATGCCGACGTTCGCGCTGAACTTCTCCCGGCCCGGCGCCCAGGTCGCCGCCCAGTACTACAACTTCCTGCGCCTCGGCTTCTCCGGCTACCAGCAGATCCAGCAGGCCTGCCAGGACATCGCCGTGCACCTGTCGGGCGAGATCGCCAAGATGGGCCCGTTCGAGCTGATCTCCGAGGGCCGCGACCTGCCGGTGTTCGCGTTCAAGGTGAAGGACAACTTCAAGGGCTTCACCGTCTACGACATCTCCGACCGGCTGCGGATGCGCGGCTGGCAGGTACCCGCCTACACGTTCCCGGAGAACCTCCAGGACATGGCCGTGCTGCGGATCGTGGTCCGCAACGGCTTCAGCATGGACCTGGCGAACCTCCTGCTGGACGACATCCGCACCCAGCTCACGGCCCTGGAGCACCTGCGGCCGAACACCGACCTGCCCCCCGAGATCCAGGCCCAGCGCCAGTCCTTCGCGCACTAGAAGACCTACAACCCTTCTCCCGAACGGATCGGGGCGACTCTTCCGTTCCCCACCATCTCACCCGATCGACCTACAGAATCCCACCCATCCCGTCCGACCCTGAAACAGGCCTGAACGACATCGAGAAGTTGGTCCTTTGGACTAGAATTCTCATGATAATTGAGTGACCCCAAGGGAGGCGCAGATGTGGCGTGCGTTTGCCGCAGCGGTCGCATTCGCTGCGGCTGCGCTAAGTGGTGTCCTAGCCGCGGTGGTGGCTAACGACAAGTCGCTGGGCCTGTGGATAGCGGTCGGCGTCCTGATCATCATCGGAGCGCTCTCACAGGGCATCGTAACCGCCTTCGAGCCAAGACGACGTATCGTCGCATCAGGTGCTGGTGCCGTCGCGATCGGAGGTAGCTCAAGCGCGACTGTCCAGACTCGTTCCCGCGGCGATGCTGGGGGCCGGACGAAGGCCGAGGGGGATATCGCTGCCTCAGCTCCGGGCGCGGTGAGTATAGCGGGGGACTCTAGCGGGCCGGTCAGCACCGATGCAGATATTCCGAGAAGTGCCAGGGATTGAGGCAGTGGCGCCCCGTTGCCTTGATAGGTGCATAGATGAGTGATCAGCATCATCGCCCTGGTTGGCTCAGGAAAAGCACAGAGGCAGGCGGCACGGGCTCGGTAGCGATAGCCGGAAACAATCATGCTCCGGTATCGACCAATGTCTTCATGGGCGACTGGTTCCCTTTGCTGCAAGCTTACCTTGACCCTTCCAGTCTTGACGCGCAACTCAACTCTGAGAGCTTCGTGGGTCGAAAGTGGCTTTTTGACGAGATCGACAAATTTATCACGGCAAATCCAAATGGATATTTCGTGATCGAAGCCGACGCCGGGATGGGGAAAACCGCATTTGCGCATCAGCTGGCAAAGAGAGGAAAGCACGCATCCCATTTTTCTTGCCTTGACTGGCGGGCCAGGAGCTCGGAATCCGCGATACGAAATATCTCCGCGCAGCTGATCGCCGCCTGGAATCTTACCGAGCTTGTCCCCCAGGGAATGCTGCCCCCAGGCTCAGACAGACCTTCCTGGCTGTGGCAAGTGCTTTCTGCGGCCGCAGCCCGTCGAGACAAGATAGACCCGGCTTACCCCTTGGTCTTGGTGATAGACGCATTTGACGATGCCGAGGCTCCCCGGGCCGGAACAATGCCCTTCGGTCTTCCTCCCAACCTTCCGCCTCGCGTGTTCGTGGTGGCTACCACCCGCACTGGGACTTCGCTTCCCGCACTCCGACAGCCGTACCGCACCCGACTGCTCGAAGCAGGAAGCGCGGCCAACGAATGGGACATGGAGCGTTATCTGCGAAGCCAGCTCGCGCAACCATGGCTGACAGAACTTCTCGACACGTCACGAACTAACGTGGAAATGTTTTCCCGGCAGCTCCTAGAGCGTTGCTCAGGTGTATGGATTTATCTCGCTTACGTTCTCAGCGAGATCCGGTACGGCCTTCGCGACCTGCGCGACGTAGTGGATCTGCCCACCGATCTCGACGGATACTACGCCCAGAACATAGACGTCCTTAGCCAGAGCGAAAACTGGCTTACGTGGTACCTTCCTTTGCTGGCGACACTCGGGGTGGCAGCCGAGCCTCTTAACGGCACCCAGCTAGCGAAATTCGCTAGTATCGAACACCCTGAGCATATTCGTCGCTTCTTGTTTACCAGGTTCCGCCCGTTCTGTGACGTCACGAGCAATCCGGACAACGAGGAGAAATTCTTTCTCTACCATAGAAGCTTGGTCGAATTTCTTTCCGGTGACTCTAAAGGCTCGGAGTTGTCCGGCAACCAGGGACTTAAGGCTGAGTTGCGGCGAGCCAAGCGCATCGCTAATGCTCGCATATGCGATCACTTCTCCCATGTTTGGGGGGAAGCTTCTGAGTACTATCCTGTCCTCGGCAATGAACTGGCGCTAGCCGAGCTGGAAAATGGCTATGCGGTACGGCATATAGTCCATCATCTCGATCAAGCTGGACGCCAAGAAGATATTGAGGCAATCATTAGCTCACGTCGTCAGCACCGCAACCTGTGGTATGAGGCACATGATCGCATTGACGACTGGGACGGATATCTGAGGGATGTCCAACTGGCCCGGAGAGCCATGCGAGCTACGACGGATACGGCTCTCGAGAGCGGTGTATCCGCACCTACACTCGGCACAGAATGCAGATATGCACTCCTCTTGTCCAGCATTACCTCCCAGACAGCCCAGATTCCGCTTCCTCTCCTGGAGGCTCTGGTAAGCACGGAAACATGGTCCGGCAGGCACGTCTTGGAGCATATCCGCAGAATTAACGATCGCACAGAAAGAGCCACCTCATATATTCATGTTATTCCATACCTTACCGGGCCTCATCGTCTTTTGGCCTGCCATGAGGCTCTGGCCGCGAGCACGGGAATCGGTAATCCCGAGATCCGGGCTAACACGCTTATCAGCCTCGTCCCCCTCGTCCCCAGAACGCAGAAAGCTCTCGTTCTCGAGAAGGCTCACGAGACTGGCGTAATTCAACCATGGGAATACCTCATTGAAACATTGACCGCCTACTGTGGAAAAATTGATGAAAATCTTTTTAGCGCTATCTTTGATATTATCAGGCAAGTATCTGAGGAGAAGAATCTCGCTCCGTGCTCCCCCTGAGTGCTGGTGGCCAGCACCTCGTTCAGGTCATTGAGCATGTTCTGGATCCGCGGAATGATCTCCGGCCCAGACTTCCGAAGCGCTTGGCGCAGGCCGCGGAACTGGCTGTCGAGCACTTCGCCCAGTATGAAGAGCCTGAGCCGCTCGAACGTCCGGCGAGCGCCGGACGAGCGCCAGTCGTAATCGGCCAGCTGCCTGATCGCCTGGGCCAGGTCGGCGGGCAGGGCCCCCAGACCGGCCTCGCCCCCGCCGGCCTGGTCGCCCAGATCGGGAGACAGCACCTCGCGTTCCTGCTCGACGGCGGCGTCGATGAGAGCACGAGCCTGGTCGAGGAGGCCATCGAGACGACCGCGACCGCGTATCTCCTGCTGGCGGTCTCGTATCTGCCGTACCAGGTCATCGCGGACCCGCCGGGCTTGCCGGTCCAGCAGAACCTTCCTGAGCGTATCCCGCAGGGCTTCGCCCGGTTCCACCCCGTCAAGGACCTCTTCGCCGATCGCGTCGGCGATGCCGCCTAGGTCGTAGGGGGGTTCCAGCGGGTCCGGGCCGCCGGCATAGGCACCGTATGAGTAACTTTCCATTACTTGTCCGATAGAGGCGCGCCTGGCTGGCGCCCAATCCTACCCGGCCACGCGTGCCCGACCCCGATCACGGACCAGCCGCGCTGGACCCGTATCGCCTTGAGCTCCTCGGCGAACAGCTTCCGGTCGTCCTCGCTGGTGCCGACTGCCATGACGGGCTCCCCCGAGCCTCGCGTCACTTCTGATCCTGAGCGGTCACGCCCACCGTTGACTTAATGCACACGATACGGAACATATCGCATGATTGTCAGGCGTCAACGGGAAGGGCCGACTATCCCCAACGGCAAGGAGACCCTACGCACGACTCACTGCCAGACAACGGCCACGTCTCTCCTGACAGCCGGAATGCCCGCCAGTCGCTACCATTAAGGTGTGGAAACACGAGCGTTTGAGACGGCTGACCAGGCGGCTGGCAGCGCTGCGGCCATGCTCGGCGGCGGTGAACGGCTGAGCAGGCTCTGGCGCTATGTTTTCGCCCAGCTGCTTGACGATTACACGAGCGTCCTGAATCACGCGGGCACTCCGGCGGCGGCACGGATGTGGTCGAGGGTTCCGCGGAGCACCGGTGACGGACGCGTGGACGCGGCGTTCGCCGCGATGGCCGAGTACCTGGCCCGCAGGGACGGATGGACGGTACCCTCCTGGGCCAGGCTGCCCGAGCGCGAGGCGTGGCCGTGGTGGTTCGTCACCGACTTGCGCGGCCTGCACCCCCAGGCGCTGGTGGAGTCGCCGTCCTCGTTCCGCCGCCGCGGGGTATTCATCACCAGCGGGGCGCTAGACCGGGCATGAGCGCCGGTCTCGGGCGGGAGGACATCCGCACCCTTCTTGACGACCTGTCGCAGGAACTTGAGGCGCGTGGGGTCAGGGCCGAGCTTTTCCTCGTTGGTGGCGCGGCCCTCGCCGTCGCCTACGACGCGACGCGCTCCACCCGGGATCTCGACGCGGTATTCATCCCCTCCGACGTGGTCCGGCAGGCCGCTTCCGCCGTCGCGGACCGGGAAGGACTCGCCGAAGACTGGCTGAACGACGCGGTCAAGGGCTTCCTGCCCGGCCCCGACCCGGACGCGCAGCGGTTCTACTCCAGCGACTCACTCATCGTCGATGTCGCCTCTCCCCGGTATCTGCTGGCGATGAAGTTGTTCGCCGCCCGCGCCGAGATCGACGCCGACGACATCATCCTGCTCTACCGCCAGCTCGGGTTCACCACGGTGGACGAGGGCCTAGGCCTAGTCGAGCAGGCCTACCCGGACCGCCCCATCCCGGCCAAGGTGAGGTTCCTTCTCACCGAGATCGTCGATTCCATGCGGAACTAAAGCCAACCGGGCTCCTGCTCGCCTCCAGGGCGGCTAACGCGCCGTCCGTCGCCATGTCGTCCTCTAGGAGCCGCAGTTCCTCCTCGAACAGCGGCCTGACCACGCGGTGAGCTGCTTTCGCTGGCGGCGATCGCGGCCGTCACGAGGGCGTGGTCGGGGGACAGCTCGCAGACCGGGTCGGTGCGGGCGGCGTTTCCGGTCAGGGCGAACGCCTGGCAGCGACAGCCGCCGAAGTCCACGTCGCGCCGGGCGCACGAGCGGCAGGGCTCCGGCATCCAGCCAGTGCCCCGGAACGCGTTGAACACCGGGGAGTCCTCCCAGATCCAGCGCAGCGAGTGCTCGGTGACGTTCGCCCGGGGCAGCGGCACCTCGTGCGCGGTCGGGCAGGGCAGCGCGTCCCCGTACGGGGTGACGGTGAGCTGCCGCGCTCCCCAGCCGCCCATGCACGGCTTGGGGTACTTCTCGTGGTAGTCGGGCAGCACCCAGATGATCTCCATCGCCTCGCGCAGCCGCTTCGCCGCGGCCTTCACGACCGCTTCGGCCCGCGCGACCTGCTCCGCCGACGGCAGCAGCGCGGCCCGGTTGGCCAGCGCCCACCCGTAGTACTGGGTGTTGGCCAGTTCCAGCCGGTCGGCGCCGAGGGACTGGGCGAGGTCGATGACCTCCCCGACCTGGTCCAGGTTGCCGCGGTGCAGCACGACGTTCAGCGTGAGCGGCCAGCCCAGTTCCTTCACCAGCCGGGCCGCCTTCAGCTTCCGCCCGAACGACGCCACGCCCGCGATCGCGTCCGAGCGCCCCGCCTCGGCGGCCTGCACGCTGACCTGCACGTGGTCCAGGCCCGCGGCGCGCAGCTCTTCCGCGCGGCGCCGGGACAGCCCGAGGCCGCTGGTGATCAGGTTCGTGTACAGGCCGACGGCGCTGGCGGCCCGCACGATCGCCGTCACGTCGCGGCGCAGCAGCGGCTCCCCGCCGGACAGGTGCGCCTGCAGCGCGCCGAGTTCCGCCGCCTCGGCCAGGACCCGCTCCCATTCGGCCGTGGTCAGCTCGCCGCGCCCGCCGGTCATGTCGAGCGGGTTGGAGCAGTACGGGCAGTGCAGCGGGCAACCATACGTCAACTCCGCCAGTATCCCGAACGGATGGGGGCGGCTCATGTCGTCTCTCCTGGCTGCCCGGCTCGCAGGCAGCGCATCGCGGCGAGCCGCTCGATGAACGCCCGCACCTCGCCGTCATCGACGTCGTCGAACCGGTCGGCCAGCGCCGCGGTGATCTGCTCCACCGTGCGGGTGCCGTCGCACAGCCCCGCGATGGCCGCGCCGGTCTCGTTCAGCGTCGTCACCGACTCCGGCGCGAGCAGCACGGGCTTGCCGCGGGCCTTGTCGTAGGCCAGCCGCACGTGCGGGGCCAGCTTCGGCCGGCTACTCGTCGGGGTAGGCATGGTCGATGGCATCCAGCATGGACCACAGCACGTCGCACTTGAAGGACAGCGCCGCGACGGCGGCGTCGGCCTGCTCCGGCGTCCGGCAATGCTCGGTTACCACCTCCAGGGCGTGCTCGGAGTCCCGCGGCGCCTGGGACAGCCGGTTCCGGAAGTACGCCAGCCCGGCCGGGTCGATCCACGGGTAATGTCGCTCGAACGCGGCCAGGCGCCTCCCCATCAGGTCCGGCGCGAACAGCTCGGTCAGCGACGAGGCGACGGCCTCGGTCCACGGCCGGTTCCGGCAGAAGTTCACGTAGGCGTCGACCGCGAACCGGACGCCGGGCACGACGTGGGCCTCGCTAACGATCTCACTCCGGTCCAGGCCCATCGCCTCGCCCAGGCGCAGCCAGGCCTCGATCCCGCCGGGACGTCCCGGGGTGCCGTCGTGGTCGCGGATTCGCTGCATCCAGCGGACCCGGACCGCCGGGACCGGGCAGTTGGCCAGGATGTTCGCGTCCTTGCGCGGCAGGTTCACCTGGTAGTAGAACCGGTTGGCCGCCCAGCCGCGCAGCTGGCGCGGGCTGAGGAGGCCGGCGTTCATTCGCTCGTGGAACGGGTGCCGGTCGTGGTACCCGCCGCCCTTGGCGCGCAGCCGCTCGACCAGCTCGCTCCGCTCGCTTGTTGCTGTTATCAGCTCTGCCGTCGTCATGCGCGCCCCTTCTCTAGATCTCCAGTTCCAGGCCGTCGTGGGCGATTTCCAGGCCGCGGGATTCGACCTCCTTCCGCTCCGGGGAGTCCTCCAGCAGGAGCGGGTTGGTGTTGTTGAGGTGGACGTAGACCCTGCGCTCGATAGGCAGCGAGGTCAACGGGTCCAGGCTGCCGCCGGGGCCGCTGACCGGCACGTGGCCCATGTCCCGCGAGGTCTTGGAGGCCAGGCCGAGCGTGATCATCTCGTCGTCGGACCAGCAGGTGCCGTCGATCAGCACGGCCTGGCAGCCGCGCATCTCGCCCAGGACGTCCGGGGTCAGCTCCTGGACGCCGGGCAGGATGGCCGCCACGGCTCCCGTCCGCTCGTCGGTGATCCGGTAGCCGACCACCCGCCCCTCGCCCTCCCCCACCCCGGGGAAGCGGGGCTTCTTGCGGGTAGGCGCGTCGAACGCGGCGGCCGACAGCCCGCCCCCCAGGGGGATGGCGGCGCCAGGGGCCACGTCCGTCCACTCCACGGGGCAGTAGGCCTGGAGGGTAGGCAGGAGCCTCGATCCGTTCCGCAGGAAATCCCTGGTTGTCGTCGTGCCGCCGACCCGCACCCCGCGCGCCTCCCGCAGCAGCACCAGCCCGAGGGTGTGGTCGAGCTCGCCGTCGGTGAGCAGCACCATCGTGATCGGGGATGCCCGGCCGGGGCGGGGCCTCAGCGGGCCGAACGACTCGATCTGGCGGTGGATGTCCGGCGAGGCGTTGATGAGCACCCAGCGGTCGCCGTCGGCGCTGACGGCGACCGACGACTGGGTGCGGGGGCGGGCCGGGCGCGATCCGTCCCGGACGGCGCGGCAGCACGGGCAGTCGCAGTTCCACTGCGGGAAGCCGCCGCCCGCGGCCGAGCCGAGCACGCGGAGCCTCACCGGGCCGCCCCCTTCCCTCTAGGGGCTACTCGTCCCACTCCGTGCGGGCGCCCATGTAGGCGCTGGCCTCCGCCGACACCGAGATCTGCTCGCAGTCGGGGGTCTGCCAGCCCGGGCGCGGGCGAGTTGGCCGGGTCGCGCTCTGGTGGTTCTCGCGCATCGTGTGCGGTGTCCTTTCTTGTTGCTGTTATCAATTACTCGGGGAGGGCGAACACGAACAGCGCGTCGCCGTGCGGGCCGCCCAGCATGCCGGGCGCGAAGCCCTCCACCCAGCCGCCCCAGCCGGCCGGCGTGGCGATGTACTGCCGGCCGTCGACGCTGTAGCTGACCGGGCTGCCGTGGTGGCCGCTGCCGGTCTGGAACTGCCACAGGTCAACGCCGTTGCGGGCGTCGAGCGCGTGGAACTCGCCCGACGGCGTGCCCGCGAACACCAGGTCGCCCGCGGTGGCGAGGGTGGACGCGCACATCGGCACCTCGTTGTGCCACCGCCACCTCTCCTCGCCGGTGTCCCCGTCGATGGCCTTCACGAAGCCGTTCATGTCGTCGGAATCGACGGTGACGCTGGCGCCCCAGTACGGGATCGATTCCTTGAACTGCCGGCGCACCCGGCAGACCGTCGACCCGACGTCCTGGACGGGGACGTAGAACATCCGCGTCCGCGGGCTGTAGCAGGCGTGCGTCCATTCCTTCGCCCCGGCCGGGCCGGGCCAGAAGTGGACGTTCTCCCCCTCGTTCTGCGGGTAGATCTTCGGCAGCGTGCGGCCGTCCGGGGTGATCTCGCCCCAGGTGATCCGCTCGCCGAACGGGGTCACCCGGACGAGTGCGCCGTTGGTGCGGTCGAGGGTGAAGCAGTACCCGTTCTTGTCGAAGTGGGCCAGCAGCTTCCTGCCGTCCTGCTCGAACAGGATGCACTCCATGGTGGAGTCGTAGTCCCACAGGTCGTGCGGGGTGCACTGGTAGCCCCACCGGATCCGGCCGGTGTCCGCGTCCACGGCGACCACGCTGTCGGTCCACCGGTTGTCGCCCTCGCGGACCTCGCCGTCGAAGTCCGGCGCCGGGTTGCCGGTGCCCCAGTACAGCAGGTTCGTGTCGGGGTCGAAGCTGCCGGTGACCCAGCAGTTCCCGCCGCCCCGGGTCCATGCCTCGCTGTCGGCCGGCCAGGTGTCGGACTCGGGCTCGCCGGGCTTCGGCACCATGTAGCAGCGCCACACGTGCTCGCCGTTCTCCACGTTGAAGGCGTCCAGGTGGCCGCGGTTGCCGAACTCGCCGCCCGAGCTGCCCACGATCACCATGTTCTTCACCAGCAGCGGGGCGACCGTGCCGGACTCGCCGGCCCGCACGTCGCCCCACGTCTTGTCCCAGACGCACCTGCCGGTCTCGGCGTCGAGGGCGAGCACGTGGGCGTTGATCGTGACGACGAACACCTTGCCGTGCCCGACCGCGCAGCCCCGGTTGACGTTGCCGCAGCACAGCGACGTGTCGAACGGGATCGCGTGCTTGTACTGCCACAGCAGCTGCCCGGTCGCGGCGTTCATCGCCCAGACCCAGCCGTCCCAGCCGGTGACGAACATCGTCCCGTCCACGACGATCGGGGCGGTCTCGAACGCGTACGTCGACGCGCCCGCGTGCAGCCCGGAGGAGCCGAACTGGAACACCCAGGCGGGCGTCAGGTTCCGCACGTTCTCGGTGTTGATCTGGTCGAGCTGGCTGTACCGCTGGCCGTCATAGGCGCCGTAGTACGTCAGCCAGTTGTGCGGCTCGTCGCGCGCGCGCAGGATCCGCTCGTAGTTCACGGTCCGTGCCACCGGGGGCGCGGCGCCGGCGATCTGGGTCAGGCCGGACAGGTCGATGGCCGTCCCCGCGTCTACGTAGTCCGTCATGCTTCTGTCCTTTCTACGGCCGGGGCTGAGCCGGGCGGTCCAGCCGGGCCTCGGCGGGGACGTCGCCGAGCACGACGATCACGCCGGTCAGGCCGCGGCCCTCGTCGTTGCCGGTCGGCGAGCCGTACCAGTAGTAGCCGGGACCGTCCAGGTTCAGGGTCGCGGTTCCCTTGGACAGGCACGGCAGCCAGATGAACTTGCTGTCCCCGTTGCTGGGCAGCACCGCGCAGTGGGTGTTGTAGTCGTCGTTGACGAGCTCGATCTCCACGTCGCCGCCGTGCGGCAGCACGAGGACCGCCGGGTCCCAGGCCAGCTCGTCTTCGGGGATGCGGATCCGGCCGCGCATCGTGCCGTCCGCCTTCTCCTCGGCCTGTCCGACGTTGCCGCGACCGATCAGCTTGCCGAGGGTCGCGCTGTTCTGCTTGTCGAGGCCCGCTAGCACTTGCTCCGTGCTGGCCGTCATCGGCCTCACCCCTTTCTGCCGCCGGGCTCGCTGCTGCGGCCTCGCTGCCGCGGGCTCGCCGTTGCGGGCTCGCTGCCGCGGGCTCTTGGAACCCCGCCGCCTTGGGGTTAGCGTTTCCTACAGACCAAGTCCCGGCATTGCGTCACGTGGTAGGTGCATCCGCTAAGCCGATCGTCAACCGCGCCTTCCGCCCGACCAAGGGGAATGGGATGAATGGCACAGAAGAACCAACAAGCGGCGCCGAACTCACCACGAGCGGCGCCGTTCTCACATCGAGTAGTCTCAAGCGGACTAGCGATGCCAGGGAACGGTTCGCCGCCGGCGCGGATTCCGTCCACGGAGTACGACCAGAGATCCTCATGTCCTGGTACCGGTGCCGGGAGGAGTACCGGGTCGACCCGTCGCTGAAGCGGGCGCCGGCCGCGGCCGAGACCGGCGCCCACACCATCGAGCACGACGCCATGTTCGCCGAGCTCGGGGGCCTCGCGGCGTCGGCCGCCGCCGAGGTGGACGGCCTGGACGGGGTGGTCACCGTGACCGACGCCGACGGCCGCATCCTGGCCGCCTGGGGCAGTTCGCACAGCATGGGGGTCGCGGCCGAGTCCAACCTCGCGCCATGGTCGTCGTGGTCGGAGTGGGCCAGCGGCACCAACGGCATGGGCACCGCGCTGGAATCGCACTCCCCCGTCCTGGTTCGCGGCCCCGAGCACTGGTGCGCCGGATTCCACCCGTGGACCTGCGCCGGCGTCGCCGTCCGCGACGTCGTCACCGACGAGCCCCTCGCGGTGCTGAACGTCTCCTGCCCCGGCGTGACGCTGCAGGACGGGGTACGGCCCTGGCTGCGCACCGCCGCCGAGGCCGCCCGGTCCAAGCTGCGGCTGCGCGCCCAGCACAGCGGGACGCTGCTGGCCGCCGCGTTCGCCGACGCGCGGCTACCGTCGTCGGTGGCCCTGGCCGCCGTGGACGTGGCCGGGAAGGTGGTGCTCGCCAACGACGAGGCCGCCGCCCTGCTCGGCACCCCGGCCGACGCTCCCGCCTACTCCCCCGCGCACCGCTGGACCCCGCAGATCCCCACCGTGCCCCGGCTGACCAGGCACGTCGTGCAGTGCGCCCGGACCGATCCGGCGTGGACCGGATCCACGCAGATCTTCGTGCCGCTCCTGCGCGCCGCGCTTCCGGTCACCGCCCGGCCGGTGCTGAGCGGCAGCCAGGTGATCGGGGCGCTGCTGGCCTTCGGGCGCGCCGACGC
>JAFMRC010000247.1 GCA_017354375.1 Nocardiopsaceae bacterium
GAGACGATAACGCCCTCCAGCGTGACGGCCGTCGGGCCCGGCGGGACGGCCGACGGCGACAATCCCGGCAGCGCCGCGCAGGCGCTGTCCGGCGACCAGGCCGCGCCCTGGCGGACCGACTGGTACACCACGGCGGCGTTCGGCAACCTGAAGCAGGGCACCGGGCTGCTGCTCACCCTGCCCCGCACCGTGAAGGCCACCGCGGTGACGGTCCGGATGAGCAACCCCGGCGCCGGGCTGCAGGTACGCGCCGGCACCTCGCCCGGATCGCTGCCGGTGGTCGCGTCGGCCTCGTCCGCCAGCGGCACCGCGCGGCTGCCGCTGGCCACCCGGCCCCGCGTCCGCTACATCGTCATATGGTTCACCCGGTTGCCGCCGGACGGCAACGGCACCTACCAGGCCGCGGTATACGGCCTGACCGTGACGGCCCTGCGGGGTTAGACAGCACTGCGGGGCTAGCTGCCCGCCAGCTCGTCCGCCTCCCGCACCGCCTGCAGGTCGCGCAGCACGCCCGGGCGCAGCGGGGCGCCCAGCAGCTGGCTGACCAGCGTGCGGTGCGCGTGGTGCAGGGTACGGACCGCCGCGGGCATCAGCCCCGGCTTCGGCGGCAGCGCGCCGTCCCGGGCCCGCCCCGGCTTGACCGGGATCCACAGGTAACCGGGGTCGCTGCCCTCCAGCCCGGCGACGATCACCGCGCGGGCCGACAGCCACCGGCTAAGGATGTGCACCGTCGCCGCCTCCAGCGGGCAGGCCCGGTCCCCCAGGTCCACGTGCGGCCGGGCGCCGCTCAGGTGCAGCGCCCCGGTCGTCAGGCCGGCGAGGTCGGGCACGCCGAGGCCGGTGTCCGCGACGAGCGCGGCCATCGCGGCGGTGCGCAGCGCGGTCATCGCGTTGGCGTGGATGGGCCTGCGGACCGACAGGTCGTGCACCAGCCGCTCGGTGTCGGACGGGCTCAGCCGGTAGCCGTCGGAGGGCGGCTCGGGATCAAGGCGGTCGGGCAGGCCAAGGTACTCGGCGAACGCGTTCCAGGTCACGGCGCGGGCGCGCATCGAGTTCGGGGCCGCCGCCGCGCCCGGCCCGCGCATCGTGTTCCGGGTCCTGGTCCGGCCCGCCGCGGCGTCGGCCAGCCAGCGCTCGGCCCGCTCGGGGCGCATGAGCTCCGCCGCGGTCAGCGCGGAAGCCCCCTTGCCGCCGGTGCTTACCCCGGTATCCGCGCCCTGCCGGGCGTGCCGGAGCGCCTCGTTCAGGAAGTGCCGCCGGATCCGCCGGGTACTCGCGGCGAACCCCCGGTCGGCCAGGTCCTGGATGAAGGCACTGATCGCCTCTGGTGCTGGTTGTGCCGGGTTCACGGCCTGATTCGCGGCTGCCATGGTGTTAGCATAGCCGCTTGTTGCTGTTATCAGCGCAGTTCCCGGACTCACCGGCCCGCCGCTCCCCCTCTCGGACCCTCGCCGCGACTCTTTGTCGGAGTTCCGCACGGGCAAATAGGCCTGAAACGGGCACGGAAGTGGCCGAAACTCCGACAATGAAGTACGGGAGTGGCGGGTGTGGCGGACGAGAACGGCGCGGACGGGGACCCGGGGCGGGGGGGGTCAGCCGCCGGGGCCGCCCAAGCGGACCTCGCGGACGACGCGGGCGTGCTCTCGCATGGTCTGGCGGCCGTCCGCGCCGGGCTGGCGCCCGAACCCGCAGTACATCGCCACCCCGAAGTCGGGCAGGTACCGGGACGCGGTCGCCACCCGCCGCTCCAGCCCCGGCGCGCCGTCGACCGGCAGCACGATGCCGAGGAAGACCCGCGCGTCGCCGGGCTCCAGGTCGACCAGCGGCCGGAAGAAGGACTTGTCCTCGCTGCGCAGGTAGCGCGGCCCCGCCAGGTGCAGCCAGTCCACCCGCCGCCCGGAGGAGGCGACCGCGTAGTTCGCCATCCGGACCGCCACCCCCATGTCACGGGCCTCGTACATCGGCCATTCCGGGAACGTCCCGTAGCATAGGTGGTAACCGAGCAGCACGTCGTCGGGCACCAGCCGCGACAGCCGCCGCACCGGCCCGGCGAACCGCTCCCACGCCCCCTCGCCCGTCCAGGCCAGGACGCCCTCGATGTCCTGGGTCTCGTATGCCATGTCCCACTGGACCGCCAGGTCCGACGGCGGGATCGCCGAGGTCAGCCGCGCGATCTCCCGCGCCACCAGGTCCTCGAACGCCGCCGACGCGACCGGGTAGTCGCGCGCGAAGTCCGCCTTGAACCCGCTCAGCGCGCTGTGCGGGAACGGCAGCCCGACCTGGAACCGCAGCCCCGCCGGGATCACCCCGGCCTCCCGCAGCGACCGGAACACCGCGTAGGAGGCGATCGCGTCGTCGATCCGCGGCCAGGTCCCGAACCGGAGGTCCGTCCCCGGCTTGACCGCGAACACCGGCGTCTCGTACGCGTGCCGCGGGATCCCGGTCGGCGAGGCGGTCTCGGCGACCGTCACCACGCCCGGGTTCGGCCGCACCAGGCGCTCCCGCTCGTACCCGGCCCACGCCGCGCGCGGGCCGGTCTCCCCGTCCGGCAGCGCGAACACCAGGCCCTCGTACAGTTCCGCCGCAGCCCGCAGCGCGCTGTCCGACGATTGCGCCGGCAAGCTCCCGACCAGCAGCAACTCGCTCGTCACCCGTCTCGCCATCGAGGCCTCCCCCGCCTTTCCCTGAAGCGGTCACCGGCACCTGTCGCTACCTGGCCATATCGAATTCGTTAAAGTAGCGACGGTACAACGACGGTTATGTCACCCTGTAGCTGATCTCTGCCGAAATAGTATTGGAAAGTGCTGCCTTCATGACACGATGGAGCCTGCGCAGCCATCGCCATCAGGCCCAGCAGCCCGACATGGGCAGCTACCAGGCTGATCACGGCCCGCCGGAACTAGGTCCCCCGCCGCCCGCCGCCCCCTGGCCAAGCGTTCCCGAGGCGCCAAGCGCTCCCGTGGCGTGGCCCGACATCATGGAGCAGTTCAGCCAGCGCATGCTGATCCTCGCCGAGCAGGCCCGGATCTCCCTCGACGAGCTGGAGGCCGGCGAGAGCGACCCGGACCGGCTGCAGAGGCTCTACCGCGTCGATCACGCGCTCACCCGGATCCGTCGCGTCGGCCGCGACCTGCGCACGCTCGCCGGCCGCGGCGAGAATGAGCCGTCCGGCATCGACACCTCGCTGCTCGACGTGATCCGGATGGCGCTGTCGGCGATCGAGCGGTACCCGCAGGTGACGATCGGCAAGGTCGCCGAGTTCGGCGTGCTCGGCCACGCCGCCGACGACGTGGCGGCACTGCTGGCCGCGCTGCTGGACAACGCCACCAGGTACTCGCCGGACACGACGTCGGTCAGCGCGCACCTGACCGACAGCGGCAGCGTGCTGGTCCGGATCACCGACAGCGGCATCGGCCTGGCGCCGGACGGGGTCGCCGCGCTCAACGCGATGCTGGCCGGGGAGGTGCCCGAGCCGGACGAGCGCACCGGGCGGCACTCCGGCCTGCCCGTCGTGCACCGGCTCGCCCGCCAGTACTCGGTCGGCGTCCGGCTGGCCGCTCGCCCCGGTGCCGGCACCGGCACGATCGCGCTGGTGACGCTGCCACCCGAGCTGATATGCGAGGCACCGGAATCGGCAGAGCCCCCCGGCCGGAAGGAGTCGGCCGCGCGGCCGTCCGGGGGCGACCCCGCCTACCTGGGCGATGAGGACATGGGCTTCGGGGGGCTGCCGCGCCGCGAACCGGGCAGCCTGCGTCGCGGGAAGCCGGGCTCAGGCCCCGGGGACGACGACATGCCGCCCGGGATGCCTGCCGGGATGTCGGTCGAGCAGCAGTCGGCGGCCCGGCTGGCCTTCGCCGATGACCTCACCGCGTTCTCGCTAGGCTCCGCAGGCCCGTACCCACCGGGGGCACAGGACCCGACAGGGAAAGGAACCCAGCCTTGACGGCAAGCCCTCGCGACCCGAAGGACTTCGGTCCGCTGCTGAACAACTTCGTCACCTCCACGCCGGGGGTCACGCACGCGCTGGTCGTCTCCTCCGACGGCCTGCCCCTCATCACCGCCGGCGGCATGGACGCCGACACCGCCGACCCGCTCGCCGCCATGACCAGCGGAATCATCAGCCTTGGCAACAACATCGCCGTCAAGGTCGGCCAGGCCGGCTGCGACCAGGTGATGCTGAAGTTCCCGGCCGGCCACTACCTGTTCATGGGCATCGGGAAACTCGCCGGGTTCGCGGTGCTGGTGGCCGACGGCGCGGACCTCGGCGCCGTCGCCCGCCAGATGGCGCAGCTGGTCAACACGGTCGGCCACGCGATGACCCCGCAGCTCCGCGATGACCTGCGCCGGATCGCCGACGGCGCGGTGACCCCGGGGCAGCTGGCATGACGACGACGGTCAACCCCTGGGTCCGGCCGTACGTGCTCACCGGCGGGCGCACCCGCACCCAGCACCAGCTGTACGTCCACACGCTCGTGTCGGCGCCGCGCTACGACCAGGCGGTCGCCGCCGACCTGCCCCCGGAGTCCCGCCACCTGTACGAGCGGGCGCGGGCGGGCGGCACCCAGTCGATCGCCGAGCTGTCCGCGTACTGCGGCATCTCGCTCGGCGTCACTCGCGTGCTGCTGGAGGATCTCGCCGCGGCCGACCACGTGCAGATCAACGATGGCGTCTACGACTCACCCTTTGACCACCGCCTGCTGAAGAGAGTGATCGATGGCCTTCGCGAACTCGCCTGACCGCCTGGCGCCGAACGCCACGTCCGCCAAGGTGGTCATCGCCGGCGGGATCGGCACCGGGAAGACGACGATGGTGGGGGCCGTGTCGGAGATACCGCCGGCCGGCACGGAGGCGTGGATCACGCAGGCCAGCAGGATCGTCGATCCCAGCGCCGACGTGAACGCCAAGACCACCACCACGATCGCGACGGACTTCGGCCGGGTCACGCTCGCGCACGACCTGGTCCTGTACCTGTTCGGCGCCCCCGGCCAGCCCCGGTTCTGGCCGATGTGGGACGACCTGTGCCGCAGCGCGTCCGCTGTCGTGATCCTCGCCGACACCCGCCGCCTCGACGTGTCGTTCCCCGCCATGGACTATTTCGAGAACGACTCCGACGTGCCGTTCATCGTCGCGGTGAACCTTTTCGACGGGGTGCAGACCCATCCCGTCGAGCAGGTCCGCGACGCGCTCGGGATAGCCGATTCGGTTCCGCTGGTCACCTGCGACGCGCGGTCGCGCGAGTCGGTGGTGGCGACGCTGCTCGTGGCCCTGAGGAACACGATGGTCAAGACGCCCCCCGTCGCCGCGGGCTGACCGGGTCAACGGCAAGGAGCTCATCTGTGCGCAAGATACTGATCGTCGGCGCCGGCCAGGCCGGGCTGCAGCTCGCGCTGTGCCTGCGGGCCGAGGGCTATGACGTGACGATCATGTCTGCCCGCACCGCCGATGAGATCCAGGGCGGCTGGCCCACCTCGACCCAGGCGATGTTCGCGCCCGCCCTGGAGCACGAGCGCGACTACGGCCTGAACCTGTGGGACGACGTCGAGCACCCGCACCTCGTCGGCATCGGGGCCACGATCGCTCCCGTCCCCGGGGTGAAGGCGCTGTCGTTCTACGGGCCGTGGGACCGCCCGGGCGCCTCGATCGACCAGCGGCTGAAGATGTCCACCTGGCTGCGGCTGTTCGAGAGCCGCGGCGGCCACGTGGTCTACCACCCGGTGATGACGTCGGACCTGGCCGGGCTCGTGCAGCTGTATGACCTGGTCGTCGTCGCGGCAGGCAAGGGCGAGATCGTCGACCTGTTCGACCGGGACCCGGTCCGGTCGGTCTACGAGTACCCCGGCCGCGTCCTGTCGGCGATCTACCTCGACGGGGTGGAATGGTCGCGGGACTACCCCGAGCCGAGGGTGCGGATCAACATCGAGCCCGGCGTCGCCGAGACGTTCACCATGCCGGGGCTGACCATGTCCGGCCCGTGCGAGATCCTCCTCATCGAGGCGGTCCCCAACGGCCCCTTCGACATCTTCCGGGACCGGCCGGGCCCCACCGAGCACCTGCGCCGGGCGCGGCTGCTGCTCAACGAGCACTTCCCCTGGGAGGGCGAGCTGTATTACCGCGCCCGGCCGGCCGGGCCGCGCGCGACGCTGGCCGGGGCGTTCACCACGACGGTGCGGCGGCCCGCCGCGGAGATCACGCCCGGCAAGTACGTGCTCGGCATGGGCGACGTGGTCGTGGTCATGGACCCGATCAGCGGGCAGGGCGCCAACTGCGCGTCGCACTCGGCCCACGTCTACCTCAAGGCCATCCTGGAGCGCGGCGGCAAGCCATTCGACCGGGAGTGGATGGAGGAGACGTTCGAGACGTACTACCACGAGTACGCCCAGCACTCCCTCGCGCTTACCATGACGCTGCTGGAGCCGATGTCGCAGCACGTGCAGCAGATGATCTCCGCCGCCGGGCGCTACCCGCAGATCGCCAAGCGGTTCGGGAACCTGTTCCCGTACCCCGCCGACATCCACGACTGGCTGCTCGACCCGGCCAAGGGTGCCGCCTACGTCGCGTCGGTCGCCGGAGGCTGGGGGGGCCGCCCGCGCTAGCGGGGCTGACGCCCATACGCGTAACGAGAACGCTCCGCGGAACGGTGTTGCCCGCGTGAGCACTTTCCGTAGCACCTTCCGCCATCCGGGGACCGTCGTCACCGACCACGTCTTCACCGTCCCGCTCGATCACTCCCGGCCCGACGGGGACACCATCGAGGTCTTCGCCAGGGAGGTGGTGGCCGCCACGAGGCAGGACGCGGACCTGCCGTGGCTGCTGTTCTTGCAGGGCGGCCCCGGCATGGCCGCGCCGCGGCCCGTCGGGCGGCAGGCGTGGCTGGACCGCGCCCTGGACGACTACCGGGTGCTGCTGCTGGACCAGCGCGGCACCGGCCTGTCCTCCCCGATCACCGCCCGGTCCCTGGCCTCGCTCGGCCCGGCGTCCGCGCAGGCGGACTACCTGGCGTGCTTCCGCGCCGACTCCATCGTCGCCGACGCGGAGCTGATCCGCCGCGAGCTGGCCGGCGGGGCGCCGTGGAGCGTGCTGGGGCAGAGCTTCGGCGGGTTCTGCGCGGTCACGTACCTGTCCCGGCATCCCGAGGGGCTGCGGGAGGTGATGATCACCGGCGGGCTTCCCGGCCTGGAGTCCTGCGCCGACGACTGGTACCGGCTCACCTACCCGGTAGTCGCCGAGCGGACCGCCGGCCACTACCGGCGCTACCCCGGCGACGCGGACCTGGTCCGCCGGATCGCGATACACCTGGCGACCAACGACGAGTGGCTGCCGGATGGCTCGCCGCTGACGCTGGAGGCCTTCCAGTCGATCGGCACGATGCTCGGCCAGTCCGACGGCAGCCACCGGCTGCACTACCTGCTGGAGAACCCGTTCGACGCCGACGGCGACCTGTCCGACGCGTTCCTCGCCGGCCTCTACCCCCGGATCAGCTTCGCCGCCGCGCCGTTGTACGCGGTCCTGCACGAGGCCTGCCTGGCGAATGAGGGGAAGGCGACACGCTGGGCAGCCGGCCGGATCCGTTCGGAATATCCCGGGTTCGACGGGCGGGAAGCGCTGGCCAGCGGCTCCCCGGTGCTGTTCACCGGGGAGATGATCTACCACTGGATGGTGACCCGCGACCCGGCCCTCGCGCCGCTGCGCGAGGCCGCCGAACTGCTCG
Source organism: Nocardiopsaceae bacterium (assembly GCA_017354375.1). Classification (GTDB taxonomy): domain Bacteria; phylum Actinomycetota; class Actinomycetes; order Streptosporangiales; family Streptosporangiaceae; genus Trebonia. Next base: position 7,709 of record JAFMRC010000247.1, read on the forward strand.
CGGAGCGCGGCGACTGGCCGCCGCTGTACGACCCGGCCCGGCTGGCGGCCAACCAGGTGCCCGTCGCCGCCGCCATCTACTACCACGACATGTACGTGCCGCGCCGGCTGTCGGTGCGCACCGCCGCCGCGATCGGCGGGCTGCGCTCGTGGATCACCAGCGCTTACGAGCACGACGGCCTGCGGACCAGCGGCGGAACCATCCTGGACCGCCTGATCGCCATGAACCGCGGCGAGGTCTAGCGTAACGACCACCACCACGGTCCTTCCGAACGGATCGAGGCGGCTGGGGCCGGGGCAAGCGCCTCGATCCGTTCGGTATCAGGGTCGGCGGTACCGGAGCGCACGGCGCGCGAGGGCTCGGAGGTCGCCGGGGTCGAGGGCGAGCGTGACCGCGGCGAACACCACCAGCGCGGCCACCGCGGCGGCCACCGCGGACGCCCCGTAGGCCAGCTTGCCCCCGGCCGG
>JAFMRC010000248.1:0-4818 GCA_017354375.1 Nocardiopsaceae bacterium
CCGCACGGCCACCGTCGCCGGGACCGCGACCGCCGTGGCGGCGACGGTGGTCGACGCGGCGATGCCTGGCACCACCCAGCTGGGCGGCGCGATGACCGGAACGAGCAGGTCACCGGCGAGCGCGACGACCGAGATCCCGGCGAGCGCGGCCGTCGCCATCTTCAGCCGGCCGACCACGATCATCACCCGGGACAGGTTCGCGACCACGCCGGTGCCCGCGACGGCGGGCGCGGTCAGCGTGAACGCCCAGGCCAGCTGCGGCACCTGGTCCCCGTGGCGGGCCAGGACGTGCGCCGCCGGGACCGCGACCGCGACGACCAGCGCCGTGCCCAGCCACGACACCAGCAGCACCGCGCGGGTCGAGGTAGCGCTGACCCGGTCCAGCGCGTGGGCGTCGCGGGACGACAGGACCGGGAACACGCTGGTCACGATCGACACGGCGAGGATCCCGTACGCGGCGTTGAACACCTGCATGGTGTAGTTGGCCAGCACCAGGGCCCCGGTGCCGCCATGGCCGTTGGCGACCGTGATGACGACGACGTTGAGGACGTCCTGCGCGACCAGCTCGATCACGCCGACCAGCGCGAGGCCGCCGGCCAGCCGGGCGACGCCGGGCGGGAACCTCAGCGCGGGCCTGATCCGCAGCCGCAGCCGCCAGGCGGGGACCGCCGGGACGAGCACCAGGGCGGCGACGTTCGCGGTCGTGCCGAGGCCGAGCAGCGCCAGCACCACGGCCGGGGTCGCGCCGAAGGAACGGCCGCCGTCCAGCGGGACGACCGCGAGGTAGCAGCCGATCAGGACGACGTTGGCGATCACCGGGGCCAGGGCCGGGCCGGTGAACCGGCGGTGGGCCTGCAGCAGCCCGAACAGCACCACCGACACCCCGTACAGCAGCACCTGCGGCGAGAACGCGGTGAGCAGGTGCGCCGTGTCGGCGATCATCTGGGGGCGGGAGCAGTGGGCGTTCGGGTTGACGGGGTTGAGGAGGGCGGCGATCGGGCCGGACGAGAGGGCGATCGCGATCGTGAGCGGGACCAGGATAATGACCGACCAGGTCAGCAGCGCCGAGGTGATGCGCTCGACGCGACGGGCGGCCTCGGGGTCGCCCGTTCCCGGGTCGCCGGCGCCTCCCGCGGCCCGTTCCGCGGAGCGGGCCAGCACCGGGACCATGGCGCTGGTCAGCGCGCCGCCGATGGCCACCTCGTAGATGAGGCTGGGCACCTGGTTGGCGGTGGTGTAGGCGGTGCCGAGGCAGCCGGCGCCGATGCTCTGGGAGAACACCAGGGTGCGGGTCAGGCCCCCGATCCGTGACAGGATCGTCAGCCCGGCGATGATCGCGGCGCCGGTCGCGATGCCCTGCCCGGGTCCCCTGGGTCCCCGGCTCCCAGCGTCGGGGGCCTCAGCGTCGGGGGCCGCGGTTGGCGGCTTAGTGGAGGTCGGATCCATGATCTGCTCAGCGAGGGTCTTCTGGTCAGCAGGAACCGACGAGGAGATGAAGAGAAAGCACCCGGTCCCGGTGGCCAAGATACACGTCGGCCTATGCCGAATTCTGGCTCATCGCCGGATATGGGTAGCGTGGGTCCAGGGAGGCTGGCATGAACGAGGGCAGGAACGGCTCGGCGGGAGCCGACGCGACGCAGGCCGACCCGGTGCGGATCGAGCCGAGCCCGAAGAGGGTGCGCGCCTACCTGGCGGGCCGGCTCGTCGCCGACACGCGGCGGCCGTCGCTGGTCTGGGAGGTCCCGTACTACCCGGCGTACTACTTCCCGGCGGGCGACGTGGTAGCCGAGCTGACGCCGACCGGGAAGACCGAGCACTCCCCCGGCCGGGGCGACGCGGAGATCTGCGACGTCCGGGTGGGCGGCGCCGTGGCCGAAGGCGCGGCGAGACGGTACCCCGGCTCGCCGGCCTCGGCGCTGCGCGGCCTGGTGCGCCTGGAGTGGAGCGCGATGAGCGAGTGGCTGGAAGAGGACGAGCCCGTCTACACCCATCCGCGCGACCCCCACAAGCGGGTCGACATCCTGGCCAGTTCCCGGCACGTCCGGATCGAGGTGGACGGGGTGACGGTCGCGGACTCGGTGCGCCCGGTCATCCTGTTCGAGACCGGGCTGCCGCCGCGCTACTACCTGCCGCTGACCGATGTGCGGATGGAGCTGCTGACGCCCTCGGACACCCAGACGCGCTGCCCGTACAAGGGGACGGCCGCCTACTGGTCGGTGGACACCGGTCACGGCGCCCACGCCGATCTGGCATGGGTCTACCGCACGCCGCTGCCGGAAAGCCAGAAGGTCGCGGGCCTAGTCTGCTTCTACGCGGAGAAGGTGGACCTGTACCTCGACGGCGAGCTGCAGGAACGCCCCCGGACTCACTTCGCCTGATTGGCCCCGCGGCGCTGCCGCCGCCGCTTCTTGCTGTTATCAGCCCCGGAGTCAGCTGCCGGTCGCCCCGTCGATGCGCTCGCGCAGCAGGTCGGCGTGGCCGCAGTGGCGCGCGTATTCCTCGATCATGTGCGTGAAGACCCAGCGCAGCGACACCTTCCCCCGCTGATCGCACGCGAACTCCTCGTCCAGCGACGCGCCGACCACGGCCGTGCTGGCCAGGGCGACCTCGGCGTCGTAGGTCGCGAAGTCCTCCTCGGCCCCGGCCGGGTCGGCCTGCTCGAAGGCGGCGTCCGCGTGGTCGTACAGCCTCGGCAGCTCCTCGCCGTGGAACCCGATGCGGAACCACGCTCGCTCGGTGTCCGCCATGTGCCGGACGAGGCCGAGCAGCGACAGGCTGGACGGCGGCACCGCGCGCTCCGCCAGCTGCTCGCCGGTCAGCCCGGCGCACTTGGCGAGCAGCGTCTCCCGGTACCAGTTCAGGAAACCGTCGAGAATGTCACGCTCGGGACCGGTGAACGGCTCGTCCATGCGCGTGGCCTCAGGAGCGATCCAAGTCATTTCGCCAGGATTCCACACCCGGTGCCAGTGAGGCGCCACGTGACGAAAGACGCCGGTTGCACTAAACATAGTTATATGACGATCGATCCAAAAAGGCGCAGTACGTCCTGGTTCGGGGCGAGCGGAAGGACCGGGATGACGCACCGGTCGTGGATGCGCTCGGTGGGCTTCACCCCCGAGGTGTTCGACGGCCGGCCCGTCATCGGCATCGCCACCACCTGGTCGGAACTGGCCCCGTGCAACGTGCACCTGCACCGGGTCGCCGAGTCAGTCAAGCGGGGCGTCTGGCAAGCGGGCGGCTTCCCCCTGGAGTTCCCCGCCATGGCCCTCGGCGAGACGCTGCTGCGCCCTACCGCCATGCTGTACCGCAACCTCCTGGCGATGGAGGCCGAGGAGCTCATCCGCGCCAACCCCCTGGACGGCGTCGTCCTCCTGTCCGGCTGCGACAAGACCACGCCCGGACTGCTCATGGCCGCGGCCAGCGTGGACGTCCCGGCGATCATGGTGACCGGCGGACCCAAGCTCAACGGCAAGTACCAGGGGCAGGAGGTGGGCTCCGGCACCCACGTGTGGAAGTTCGAGGAGGAGATGCTGGCCGGCCGGATGACGGAGGGCGAGTGCGCCATCGCCGAGGTGTGCATGGCCCGGTCCGACGGGCACTGCATGACGATGGGCACCGCGTCCACGATGGCCTCGATGGCCGAGGCGCTCGGCATGCAGCTCCCCTACTCCGCCGCCTGGCCCGCCGTGGACGCGCGCCGGTACGAGACCGCGCAGCGGGCCGGGCAGCTCATCGTCGAGCACGTCGGCAGCGAGCTGCGCCCGAGCCAGGTCATGACGCGGAAGGCGTTCGAGAACGCGATCATGGTCAACGCCGCGATCGGCGGCTCCACCAACGCGGTCGTCCACCTCCTGGCCATCGCGGGCCGCCTGGGCGTGGAACTGAACCTGGAAGACTTCGACGCGCTCCCCCGAGACGTGCCGACCCTGGTCAACCTGATGCCGAGCGGGAAGTACCTGATGGAGGACTTCTGCTACGCGGGCGGCCTCCCCGCCGTGATGCGCGAGCTCGGCGACCTGCTGCACGGCGACGCGATCACCGTGTCCGGCCGCACCGTGCGCGAGAACGTCTCCGGCGCGGAGTGCTGGAACCGAGACGTGATCCGCCCGTTCGACACCCCGCTCCAGCCCGCGGGCACCGGCACCGCCGTGCTGCGCGGCAACCTCGCTCCCGACGGCGCCGTGATCAAGCAGTCCGCCGCGTCGCCGCACCTGCTCAAGCACCGCGGCCAGGCCCTGGTCTTCGACTCCCCCGAGGCCTACCACTCGGTGGTGGCCGACCTGGAGGCCACCGAGGACACGATCCTGGTGATCCGCGGCGCCGGCCCCAAGGGCTACCCCGGCATGCCCGAGGTCGCCAACGTCCCCCTGCCCGCCAAGCTGCTCAAGCAGGGCGTCACCGACATGGTCCGCATCTGCGACGGCCGCATGTCCGGCACCGCCTACGGCACGGTCGTGCTGCACGTCGCCCCGGAGGCCGCGGCCGGCGGCCCCCTCGCCCTGGTCCAGACCGGCGACTGGATCACCCTCGACGTCCCGGCCCGCACGCTCAGCCTCGAGGTGAGCGACGAGGAACTGGACCGCCGCCGCGCCGCGTGGACGCCGCCGCCCCCGCACGCGAGGCGCGGCTGGGTGCGGCTGTACACCGAGCACGTCGAGCAGGCGAGCGCCGGCGCCGACCTGGACTTCCTCACCGGCGGCAGCGGCCACGACGTCCCCCGGGAATCCCATTGAACCCACGATTATCCCGAACGGATCATCGCTCCTCCCCATCGCCCGCTTCTTGCTGTTATCATCCTGGAATGCGCGGCCAGCCCCC
>JAFMRC010000248.1:4828-8153 GCA_017354375.1 Nocardiopsaceae bacterium
GGCGGCAGGCCGCGATGTTTCGGATAATGGTCTCTGCGTCCCGGCGCTAGTCGGGACTGCAGGAGACCGATGGCCAGGTCCATGTCCCGTTGGGGGAGATAGTGACCTGGAAGTTATTACCGCCGCTTCCCGGCGTGAACTTCGCCTCGTACTCGCTGGGATAGGTGGCGTTGACGCCCGAGGTGGAATACACCACCGCGGGCGACACCATGTTCATCGTCACGGTCCAGTTGGTGGCCCCGGAAACCGCGACGTTGAGGTTGTACCAGTTGCTGCCCTGCGAGCCGGCCGACAGAGCTGCGGTGCAGTTCCCCCCGCCACCGCCCCCGCCGCCTCCGCCGCCCCCGGGGGAGGTGGAGCCCAGGGTGACGTTGGTGCTGCCGCTGGCGCCGCCCCAGGCCTCGGTGGCCAGGATCTCGTAGTTCATCTGGCCGAGGTTCAGCCCGTGGCTGGCCCAGGCGTTGATGAAGTTCTGCATCGTGACGGTGCCGCTGGAGGTTGGCGAGGTGCGGATCGCCAGGTACTGCTCGAAGGTGCAGCTGTTGCCGGTGATGCAGGGCTGGTTGACCTGCTGGTGCTCGTACAGGTTGTACGTGCCGCCGTCGCTGGTCATCTGCCCCAGGTAGGTGCCGGACGTGTTCGGCGAGCCGACATAGTTCTCCTCGACGTAGTACTCGACGAGGGGGTTGGTCGACCAGCCGTAGACCGACAGGAGCGTGGTGCCGCCGCTGGCGTTGATGCTGCCGTTGAACGACACGGTGGCGTTGCTGCCCGGGTTCCAGCCGATACCGCCGACGAAGTCGCCGATGCCGCTGTAGCTGGTCGTGTAGTTGCTGCCGTTGAGGGTGATGCAGGCCGAGCCGGAGCCGTTGGACCACATCGAGTAGTAATAACCGCCGCTATTACCGGTCGAGTTGTTGCAGATCTGCGTCGCGGCGTGCGCCGTGCCCGGCAGGGCGCCCAGGGCCGCCGCCGACGCGAGCAGCGCGGTGAGCAGGGCTCCCATGATGAGCCGCAGCCGGCCGGGTCTGCGTCTTGCCGACGCTTGCGGGGGACCAGACATTGCGTTCCTCTCTTCGGTGAGGGGTCTCTAACTCAACGTCAGCATCGGCCCGGCTTCGACAGTGGTCAATATATTTCGTAAAAGTTTCGATTTAAAATCCGGTGGCCTTAACCACCGATCCCCTGAAATGCCTAGTCAACTTATGTTCTTGCCGTTCGACGACGACTGAAGCGATCGAAAGTTTCAGAAATCAAGGACCCGAGACGACCGGCGGCACGGGTCTTCGCTGACCTCCCCGGTCGGGAGAGTCTCAGTGCCGGCTCACGGGAACCCCGGCGAAGCCGCTGGCCGCGGTCGCGACCCGTTCCGCGGCCTGGTCGGTCATCGTGTCCGACAGCGTGAACGGGGTCCCGTAGATCCGCGTCGATCGCTTCATCGCCCCCCGTCGCAGCCAGGATGGCCGGGTCGCGCCCAGTATCACGGCCGGGTCGGCGCAGGTGAACCCGACCACCGAGACCGGCCGCTTCCGGCCTGGCCGCACGGAGAACAGCCCGATCTCCGAGACCGCGGGCCACGGCACGTGGACGGAGATGGCGTGGAAATGCACGCCGTCGTGATCCACGTCGACAACCGGCCGCCCGGGTACCGCCCACCGGGCCAGCAGCCAGGCCTGCGAGCCGATCACCAGCAGGTACAGGCAGCCGAGCACGGCCAGGGCGATGATCTCGAAGTCCCTTACCGGCCCCTGCCATCCCGCCGCGAGGAACAGCATGCAGCCGATCAGGCAGGCGATCGCCGCCGAGCCGGCGAGCTTCCCGCAGACCCGGCCCGGCTGGTACCGGACGGCGAGGGGCTCTCCGCCCGTGGCCGGGTACCCGGGTGACGGCGCCGGCTGGACGCTCGTAGCGCCGGGCGCGAGCCAGTTGGCCATCTTGATCCGGGTGAGCCGCTTCAGGCGGCGCAGGCGCAGCATCGCGTAGATCATGCAGCCGAAGCAGGCGACGAAGGCCACGCCCACGATCAGGGCAGCCGTGCTGGCACCGCTGCCCGACGCGGCGGCTCCGCCCAGGGCCACGATCAAGACGAGGAAGACCGCGACCGGGACGATCACCAGCCAGATCATCAGGGCCGTCCTCGACGTGCGATCGACAACGTCCCGGGCGTACCGAGCCGCGATGGCCGACACGGCCGGGTGGGGATGAGCGCGCATGCTGCGCCCGTTGCGCCAGACTTCCCGGCGCGCCTGCCGGTCAAGCCCCGCCCACTCCGCCTCCGCCTCGCTTTTCACGCCGCCTAGTACCTTTCCCGACGATTCCCCGCAACGGGCACATCACCCCGTACCAGGTCAAAGAATAGCCAACCGGAGCACTGGAATAAGTCATCTAGCGCTCGGCGAAGCCGTCCGGGTTCCCGGCCGGGCCAGAGCCGACGTCCCGGGCGAGTTCCGCGGCGAGCAGGTCGCGGGTGGCCTCGTCGAACGCCACGAGCCGGATCCGCTCGACGCCGGTCGGGGTCGAGGTGAGCGTGCCGACCGCGATCCGCGCCGCGTCGGCGGCGGGGTAGCCGTAGATGCCGGTGGAGATGGCGGGGAAGGAGACGCTGCGGGCGCCGACCTCGTCCGCGACCTCCAGGCAGCGCCGGTAGCAGGAGGCGAGCAGTTCCGGCTCGCCGTCGCCGCCGCCGCGCCAGACCGGCCCGACGGTGTGGATCACGTGCTTCACCGGCGGGTCCAGTCGGAACGCGGGCGTCGCCTTCGCGTCGCCCGTCTTGCACCCTCCGAGCATCGCCCCGGCCCGGGCCAGCTCCGGGCCCGCGGCCCGGTGGATGGCGCCATCGACCCCGCCGCCGCCGCGCAGCGAGGAGTTCGCTGCGTTGACGATGGCGTCCGTTTCCTCGCGGGTGATGTCGCCGAGCACGGCTTCGATCTGTGGCATGCACCGATCATGCCATCCGCTCTTGGGTAACCGGGGCGCCAGGGCGCTTGTTGCTGTTATCAGCGGCGCATCGGGCGTGGTGCCGACAGCGCGGTGCCCTTAGCGCGCCGCCGTCGATGTCACGAAGATGCCGCTGCCGCCATCGTCATAGCCCGCGGCGGTGCAGGCCAGCGGCGAGGCGCAGGACATGAGCGTGACCGCCGAGTCGCCGTCGCCGGCCGGGGCCGGGCGCGCGGCCGACCAGGCGCCGCCCCGTTCCGTGACGACGAAGGCGTGGCCATCCGATCCCCGCTTCCCGTCCCCGGCCGATCCCCCGGCACCGCAGTACCCGGCCGGCGAGCACGAGATCGCGGCGATCCCCGCGCCGCGGCCCGCCGCGCCCGGGACG
>JAFMRC010000061.1:0-2100 GCA_017354375.1 Nocardiopsaceae bacterium
AGCCGGAATCCCCCTCGCCATCCCCGAAAACCGATACACCATGCCGGAAAGGTTCAGGACACCCGCAAACCGGACCACCCGCGACACGCCCGAAACACGCAAATAAATAAACGACGAGTCCGGGAGAGCACTTATCCTCCACGCGAGCGTAATCATAGCCCTGCAGATACCCTGCCGGGTATTTCGAAGATAGCGAATTGGCGCCACCGCGTACCCGGGCGGTACCCCAGGGTGCCGGGCGCGGGGGCAGGCGCCGCGATCCGTTCGGGATGAAGATTTTTGGGGTTCCGGAATAGATTCCGATACGAGACCGTTCCGTATCGATAGTGCGGGGCGTTCCGCCCGGCACGCGGGGCTCCGCGGGGCATCATCCAGGCCGCATCCAGGCCACGTTGTTCCAGCCGCGCCACCTACAACACGCACCGTAATCGGTAAACCACGCCCGTGAAGGGATCCATGGACTCCTCAACGATTCATCGCAGGCGCTGGGTCATCCTCGGCGTCCTCGTCGTGGGCCTGCTGGCCATCGTCATCGACAACACCGTCCTCAACGTCGCCCTCAAGACCATCGCCGAGCCCGCGGGCCGTGGCGGGCTCGGGGCCAGCCAGGGCCAGCTGGAATGGGCGATCAACTCCTACACCCTCGTCTTCGCCGGCCTGCTGTTCACGTTCGGGGTGCTCGGCGACCGGATCGGCCGCAAGCGGATGCTGATGATCGGCCTGGCGCTGTTCGGGCTGGGCTCGCTGCTGTCCGCGTACTCGGCGAGCCCGGTCCAGCTCATCGCCGCCCGCTCCGCGATGGGCCTGGGCGGCGCGGCCGTGATGCCGCAGACGCTCTCGATCATCTCCCAGGTCTTCGAGCCCCGGGAGCGGGCGAAGGCGATCGGCATCTGGGCGTCCGCCGTGGGCATCGGCGTCGCCATCGGCCCGGTGCTCGGCGGCGTGCTGCTGGCCCACTTCTGGTGGGGCTCGGTCTTCCTGATCAATGTCCCGGTCACTCTGCTCGGCGTCCTGGCCGTGGCGGCCCTGGTGCCCGAGTCGCGGAACCCGGACCCCGGCAAGGTCGACTACCTGGGCGTCCTCGGCTCGATCGTCGGCCTGGTGCTGCTCGTCTACGGCATCGTGCAGGGTGGTGACGGCGCGTCCTGGACCAGCGCCGGAGTGCTCGGCCCGATCGGGGGCGGGCTGGTGGTGCTCGGCCTGTTCGCCTGGTGGGAGACCCGGGTCTCCCATCCCAGCCTGGACATCCGGCTGTTCGGCGACCGCCGGCTGTCGGCCAGCGTCGTCGCGGTCGCGCTGATGTTCTTCGGCTTCGGCGGCGTCTACTTCTTCACCAGCTTCTACCTGCAGAACGTCCGGGGGTACAGCCCCCTGGACGCCGGCCTGCTGACCGCGCCGTTCGCGGTCGGCCAGTTCATCACGTCGCCGCGCAGCGCCGCCCTGGTGAGCCGGTTCGGGGCGAAGGCGGTCGGCGCCGCCGGCCTGGTGGTCAACGCGCTCGCCATCGCCGGGTACTCGCTGCTCGGCGCGAGCACGCCGATCGGGTTCCTGGCCCTGCTGTTCTTCGTGCAGGGCACCTCGATCGGGGTGGCCGTGCCGGCCGCCACCACCTCGGTGATGGAGGTCCTGCCGCGCGAGCGGGCGGGCGCGGGAAGCGCGCTGATCAACACCGCGCGGCAGATCGCCGTCGCCCTCGGGACGGCGGTGCTCGGCTCGATCCTGGCCCAGTCCTACCGCGGTCACCTCGGTCCGGCGCTGGCCGCGCTTCCCCGGTCGGCGCGGGGGCCGGCCGGGCAGTCCATCACCGCCACCCAGGCGGTCGCGCAGCAGCTCGGTCACGCGGGCCGGTTCCTGCTGGCCCCGGCGAGCACCGCGTTCATCGACGCGATGCGGGTCACCACGCTGAGCGGCGCCGCGGTGGCGCTGCTGGGCGGGCTGGTGGTGCTGCGCTGGATGCCCGGCCAGGGGAGTCCTACGATGGACGAACGAGCCGAGGCGGAGCTCGCGGGCATCGCGCGGGCCGAGGCGGAGCTATCGGAAACGTAAGCGAAAGGCGGGATAGTGGGTACCGAGACCACCGCCCGGACGGCGCCGCTGGGG
>JAFMRC010000061.1:2110-18981 GCA_017354375.1 Nocardiopsaceae bacterium
CCCCAGCGGCGCCCCGGGCGGCCGCGTAGTGAGAAGGTCGAGCAGGCGATCCTCGACGCCACGCTGGAGGCCCTCGCCGAGCGCGGGATCGAGGGGGTCAGCCTCGAGGACGTCGCGGTCCGGGCCGGGGTCGGCAAGGCGACCCTGTACCGCCGATGGGCGGGCAAGGAGGACCTGCTGATCGCGGCGTTCGGGTCGCTGAAGCGCCCGCTGCCCGAGCCGGAGGGCACCTCCGTGCGGGCGGACCTGACCGCGATGCTCGCCTCGATGACGGCGGACGCGGACGACCCCCGGTACGCCTGCCAGTTCGCCATCCTGAACGGCGAGGCGGAACGCTTCCCGCGGCTGATCGACCGGTACAAGAACGAGGTCGCCGAGCCGCGGCGCGAGGTGATCCGCGAGGTGATCCGGCGCGGCATCGCGACCGGCGAGCTGCGTCCGGACGCCGACGTGGAGATCACCCTGATGACCCTCATGGGAGCGCTCCTGGCCCGGGAACGCCAGGACGTCCGGCCGCCCGCCGACGAGTTCGCGCGGCGCGTCGTGGATGGGCTGTTCCAGGGCATCGCCGCCGGGTGACGCCGGGCCGCCGGGCTATGGCGTGCCGGGCTATGATGTCCCTCGTGGCAGATCCCGAGGTGACACCGCAAATCGATACGTCCAGGCCGGACCCGGCCCGGATGTACGACTACCTGATCGGTGGCAAGAACCACTTCGCGGCCGACCGCGAGGCGATGGAGAAGGCGATCGCCCCCAGGCCCATCGTCCGCACCGGGGCACGGGAAAACCGCGCGTTCCTCGGCCGGGCCGTCAGGTACCTGGCGGCGGAGGCGGGCATCCGGCAGTTCCTCGACATCGGCACCGGGCTGCCGACCACCGGCAACGTGCACGAGGTCGCGCAGGCGGTGGCGCCGGAGAGCCGGATCGTCTACGTGGACAACGACCCCATGGTGCTCGCGCACGCGCGGGCGCTGCTCACGTCCGCGCCCGAGGGCCGCACCGCCTACCTCGACGCCGACCTGCGCCACCCGGACGCGATCCTGGCCGACCCGGTCGCCCGCGACATCCTCGACTTCAGCCAGCCGATCGGCCTCCTGCTCGTCGCCGTCCTGCACTTCATCCAGGACGAGGAAGACCCCGCCGGGATCGTCGCCACCCTGGTCGACGCCCTCCCACCGGGCAGCTACCTGGTCGCCTCGCACACCACCGGCGAGCACGGGAACGCCGCCGAGGCGGCTGCCGGGCAGCAGGCCTACCGGGATTCGGGCAACCCCTTCCAGCTCCGCGACTCCGACGTGTTCGCCCGGCTCGCGTTCAGCGGGCTGGAACTGGTTCCCCCGGGCGTGACCCTGGTGTCGGAATGGCGCCCCGATGACCCCGAGCCCCGGCCGTCGCCCATCGAGGTGAACTTCTACGGCGGGGTCGCCCGCAAGGCCGGCTGACCTGTCCGCCGCGAGCCTCGCGGTGCTGCTGCTGCGCTGAAGGTCCTACGACCACCGGCCGATGCGCGCCCGCCCGGCCGCTCTTACGGTCGGACCATGACTGGTTACGTGAGAGCCTTCAACACAACCGATCTACCGAACGGATCGTCGCGCCTGTGGCGTCACCACGACAAGCGGATCGCGGTATGGCGCGTCCGGGACCGGTTCTTCGCCGCCGACAACCGCTGCCCCCACGAGGGGTACGCCCTGACGCAGGGAGACGTCTCCGGGGACGTGCTGACCTGCGCGTGGCACAACTGGAAGTTCCGCCTGACGGACGGGCGATGCCTATTCGGCGGGGAGGACGTCCGCACCTACCCGGTCCGGGTACAGGACGGGCAGGTGCTCGTGGACGTGACCGACCCGGAGCCGGAGGAGATCGCGCCCCAGCTGTTCGGGAGCCTGCTGGAGGCGATGGGCGACGTGAACACCGGCCGCCTCGCCCGGGACACGATGCGGCTGCGGTCGATCGGCACGCCGCTGACCGAGGTGATCAAGGTCGGCGTGGACTACGGGGCCTCGCGGGCCGAATACGGCTGGAACCATTCCCTGGCCACGCTCGCCGACTGCCTCACGATGGCGGCGGCGTTCGAGGGCCCGCTGTCGGCGCTCCCGGTGGTGCAGGGCCTGTCCGTGGTCAGCCAGACCGAGGTGCGCCGCCCGCCGCGCCCGCAGGCCGACCCGGTCGACGTGGTGGCCGAATACGGTTCGGTCGCCGACGCTCTGGCCGCGTTCCCGGGGCTGGTCGACGCCGAGCGTCCCGACGACGCGGAGGGGCTGATGCGCGGCGCGCTGCGCGCGGGCGCGTCGCCGGGGGCGGTGCGGCACGCGTTCCTGACCGCGATCACGAATCACTTCCTCGGCTACGGCCATCCGATGATCTACTGCCAGAAGGCCTTCGACCTCCTCGACCGCATCGGCTGGTCCGAGGCCGAGACCGTGCTGGCCCCGCTCGTCCCCGCCATCACCTGGTCCACCCGCTACGACCGCCTCCCGTACATGAAGCGCTTCCTAGCGGCGTGGCGCGCCGCTTCCCCCGGTGGTGCCCCCGCCCCCGCGACTGCTCCCGTCGCTGCCGCCGCGCCTGCGGCTGCCGCTGCGGCTGCCCCCGCCCCCTCCCGCAACATGCCAAACGCGCACCTGGGCCAGCTAGAGGTTGCCCAAGTGCGCACCTGGCACGCTGGGGGGCGGGACGACCTGCGGCGGACGCTGCTCGACGGGATGCCGGAGGACGCGGTCGCGGGGGTGCTCGGCGCCCTGGACAGCGGCGTCGCCGTCGGCGACGTCATCGACGCGATCGCCGGGGTGGCAGCGGCGCGGCTCGGCCGGTTCGACATGGACACCGACACCGACGACAGCCGCGATGCGGGCTGGCTGGACGTCACCCACACGCTTACCTACACGAACGCGCTGCGCTGGGCGTGGCGGGCCGACCCCAGCCCGGAGGTGCTGCGCGGGGTGCTTCACGCGGCGTGGTTCACCCAGTGGACCGGCAAGTTCGACGCCAAGGGCGACCCCGCCCCCGTGCCCGCACGGCCCGGCTCCGACGCGGGGGAGGTGCTGGACGCCGTCCGCCGCAAGGATCCCGAGCGGGCCGTGGCCCTGGTCAAGGGCTACGACGGCCCGGCCGCCCCGCTGGAGTCCGCGCTCCGCCAGGCCGCCGCGGAGGACAACGCCGCCGCTCCCATCATGGTCGCGCACACGGTGAAGACCACGATGGCCGCCGTCAGCGAATCGCGCCTGTCGCGGGATCGGGCGCCGCTGGCCGCGACGGCGCGCTTCCTCGCCGCCCCGAAGCGCGAGAGCTTCGTCTACCGCTCCACCCTCGACGCGATTGACTTCATCGCCGGCCGCGCCAAGGGCGATGCCGAGCGGCAGTAGCACCTCCTAACTTTCTCGCCATCCCATACGATGGTGGGCGTGGCGGATCTCCCGTCGGCTGAAGAGCCACAGCGAATCGATACCGACCGGCCGCACCCGGTACGGATCTATGACTACTGGCTGGGCGGCAAGGACAACTTCGCAGCCGACCGGGCGCTGGGCGACAAGATTGTTGAGTACATTCCGGCAACGCGCATCGCGATGCGGGAAAACCGGGCGTTCCTGGGCCGGGCGGTCCGCTACCTGGCCGCCGAGGCCGGAGTCACGCAGTACCTTGACATCGGGCCGGGGCTGCCGACCGCCAACAACGTGCACGAGGTCGCCCAGTCGGTGACGCCGTCGTCCCGCGTCGTCTACGTGGACAACGACCCCCAGGTAATCGTCCACGCCCGGGCGCTGCTCACCTCCTCCCCGGAGGGCCGGACCGCCTACGTTGAGGCCGACCTGCGCGATCCGTCGGCGATCCTGAAGGACCGCACGGTCCGGGAGGTCCTCGACTTCGGCCAGCCGATCGCGCTCATGCTGGTCTTGCTCCTGCACAACATCCCGGATTCCGACCGGCCGGGGGAGATCGTCCGGACGCTGGTGGACGCCCTGCCGTCCGGCAGCTACCTCGTGGCGTCGCACCCCACCGCCGAGTACCGCCCCGAACAGGCGGAGGCGGGCGTGCAGATCGGCAGCGAGGCCGGCGTGCCCAACGTGATGAGGGACTCCGGCGACTTCGCGCGGCTCGCGTTCACCGGCCTGGAACTCGTCCCGCCCGGCGTCGTCCTGGTATCGGAATGGCATCCGACGGGAGCCGGCCCGCGCCCCGTGGCGGCCGACGTCAGCATCTTCGGCGGCGTTGCCCGCAAACCCTGATTCCTCGTTGCCTATGGCGATTCGCGCCAGCGGCTGGTGATGGGGAGGCGGCGGTCGCGGCCGAAGTTCTTGATGCTGGTCTTCGGCCCGGGCGGGTACTGGCGGCGCTTGTACTCGGCGAGGTCGACGAGGCGGATGACCCGCTGGACGAGTTCCGGATCGTGGCCGGCGGCGATCAGCTCGGCGGATCCCATGTCGCCCTCGACGTAGTCGTCGAGGAGCGCGTCGAGGGTTTCGTACTCCGGGAGCGAGTCGGTGTCGAGCTGGCCGGGAGCTAGCTCGGCGCTCGGCGGCTTGCTGATCGAGTTGGGGGGGATCGGGGGAGTCGCCCCTATCCGTTCGGCATGATGATTTCTCCATGTGGACAGCGCCCACACCAGCGTCTTGGGGACGTCCTTGATCGGGGCGAACCCGCCGGCCGAGTCGCCGTACAGGGTGGAGTAGCCGGTCGCCAGTTCGCTCTTGTTGCCGGTGGTGAGCACGAGGTGTCCGGCGGCGTTGGACAGCGCCATGTTGATCACGCCGCGGACGCGGGACTGGAGGTTCTCGGCGGGCAGCCCGGATTCGGGGAAGTCGCCGAGCTCCTTGCGGTAGGCATCGACGATCGGCTGGATCGGGACCGTCCGGGCGTGCAGGCCCTGGCGGCGGACCAGGTCCTCGGCGTCGGTCACCGAATGGCCGGACGACCAGCGGCTCGGCATCAGGATCGCGTGCACGTTCTCCGGGCCGATCGCGTCGGCGGCGATCGTCGCGGTCAGCGCCGAGTCGATGCCGCCGGACAGCGCCAGGATGACGGATTTAAAGCCATTTTTGCGGATGTAGTCGCGGGTCCCGGTGACCAGCGCGGCGTACACCTCCGCCAGGTCGTCCAGCCGCGGCCACACCGGCCCGCGCGGGTCAGGTGCCGCGTTCCCCGCGCCCGCGCTCGCCGCGCTCGCCCCGCCCACTGCGCTCGCCCCACCCACTGGGCCGGACAAATCCGAAATGTCGCCCGTAGGGCGGCCGATCGGCGGCAGTGTCACCCGCTCGATCGTGATCCGCGTGCCGTCACCCGCGTCCACCGCCTCGCTTGCGCCGGATGCCCCCTCTGCGGCACCGGATGAAAGTGCCGTTCGTACGCCTGTAGCCGTAGCAACGGCACTTTCATCGGTCTGGTCGGGGGCGGGCGGGTCCTGGTTGGCGGGGGGCAGGTCCAGGTCGGCGACGATCAGGGCCTCCTCGAACTGGGGGCCGCGCGCGAGGAGTTCCCCGTCCGCCGTCACCAGGATCGAGTCGCCGTCGAAGACCAGCTCGTCCTGCCCGCCGATCATGTTGCAGTAGGCGAGCGCCGCGCCGGCCTCGCGCGCCCGGCGGGTCACCAGGTCGAGGCGGACGTCGTCCTTGCCGCGCTCGTAGGGGGAGGCGTTCGGCACGACGAGCAGGCTCGCGTTCGCGTGCCTGGTGACGGCGACCGGGCCGCCGTCCTGCCACAGGTCCTCGCAGATCGCGACCGCGACGTCGATCGCGTCGTCAGCGCTGCTGTCCTCGCCGTCGGCCGCCGACCCGGATGCCGATACGCTCGCGCTGTTCGCGCCGCCGGCCGATCCGTCTCCCATGCTGCCATTGGCCGAACCGGTTGCCGGCCCGCCCACCGGGAGCCGGAAGACCGGCAGCGTGTAACCGGGGACGAAGTACCGGTACTCGTCGAAGACGCCGTAGTTCGGCAGGTGGTGCTTGGCGCTGGTGATCATGACGCGCCCGCCGTGCAGCACGGCCGCCGCGTCGAGCGGAGCGCCCGCGGGCAGCCCGGTGCGCGGCGCGACCCCTTCCTTGCGGTCCAGGTAGCCGGTGACGACGGCGATGCCGCCGAGTCCTTCGGCGTCCAGCCGTTCGGCCGTCTCGCGCAGCGTCGCGATCGACGCATCGACGAACGACGCCCGCAGGGCGAGGTCCTCGACCGGGTACCCGGTGAGCGCCATTTCCGGAAATAGCACGACCTGGGCGCCGCGCTCCGCGGCCCGGCGGGTCCAGGACACGATCAGCCCGGCGTTCCCCGCCAGGTCACCGACGGTTGCGTTAACCTGGGCAAGCGCGATCCGCAGTTGAGGCACGATCCCAAGCTTACGGCCCCGCGATGCCCCCCAACCGCCGCGCCCGCCGCCCTTGGCCTGGCTAGCCTCGCGGTATGGGCATTGTCATCGGGTCCAGCGTTACCTCGACGGGTGCTGGCACGATCAGCCGACGTCCCCGAGGTCCCACGTGCGCGGTATCCGATTTGGTGTATCCGCTGTCTCCGGGTTCGGAGAACAGAGTGATGGCGCTCGGCTCAGTGAGCCGGTCGATTAGCAGGTAGAACGGAATCTTCGCCTTAGCGTAGCGGGCTGGTTTCACCTCACGGTCGTCCCGGACGCTCGACGGGGAGACGACCTCCGAGACCAGCAGTGCCTGCTCCACCGGGACGTCGGACCGTAGATCGGAGAACTTGGCGGGATCGGAGATGATCAAGTGGTCAGGTTCCACGATGTCCCTGGTGGGTGGGAGCACCAGGTCAGATGCCAGCGACTGACCCCACCCGTTCGCCTGGCACGCTTCGCGGAACTGCTCGTACAGCCACAGCGTCACCTGCGAGTGCCAGTACACCGCCACCGGGCTCACGACGATCCGCCCTTCGAGCAGCTCCGTCCGGTGGCCAGGGAACTCGCCGAGCGACCAGAAGATCTCTTCAAGCTCCTCGATCGCGGCATCCTCGGGCCAGGCGTCGCTGCGCGCGTGATCCGTGCGCCTGGTGCGCGGTGCGTCCATGACGGCCATGATCTCACCAACTCCCCGGGTTCCATAGTGGCTCCCTGCCTTCATCATGACGAGGGGTTTACCAGCCACCAAGGATGTTAAAGACCGCCACCGACATTTCGGCGATGCGGCGAGCGATTTGTGGCTATATGCAGTCAATTGTGCTCTGTCTCGGGACCGACGAAGTCGATCTTGCCCGCCGCCCAGTCCCGGAACACCGGCTTGAACTCCTCCGGAACCGGAAGAGGCGGTAGTTCATGAGGATCTGGAGAGCCCTTCTTCCTGCTCTCCACGTACCAATAGATGTCCCTGAACCTTCCAAGCTTATCCGGGTTTCCGTCCAGGAATTCGGACGGAGTGCGCGGATTTTGTTCCGCTGTGGTCAGTGCCACTGCCGCGCCGCCTAGGTATGCATGCTCTGAGAGTGCGGGCCGAGCGCCCTGGCTGGCCTCGAGGGCTTTCCAGGGGAAATTGGACCATGTGTCGATTTTCCCGGTGGCCCAGGGATGGTGTGGGTGTCCTGCGATGTAGTGCCCGATGTCGGTCAACGCTGATTCGCCAACTGGGGTTAGGGGCGGAGGGAATCCTAGGGAGGCTGGTCCGGCCCATATGAAGTACAGTGTGCCGCACGATCCTCGCTCATGGCTGTATACAGGGGTCTCGCATCGCTGGACGAGCGATTCTAGCCCGCCGGGCATGGCGAGCACATCTTGAACGGTAAGAAGGTCTTCGAATAGTGCAATATTTCTTATATCATAGTATTCTCGTGCGGCTGAGATCAGTTCTCGAGGGTAATTTTCGATGACATGCAATCTCCTCGCGGCCCAGGTTCCCCTTATCTTTTCGTAGGAAGAGATCTCGGGTGCTCTTCCTTCCCAGTCTCCTGCTGGGGGTATATCGAGAGTCAATGCGAAGCGAAGCCCGGTGATGCGGTCTTCCGGAGAATCTGAACCTATCATTCCGGTAATGAACTCCGAGATTTCCTCGTCCACCACGGATAGGTGAGCCTCGCTGCTGGCGAGCAGCCAGGCCAGTGGGAGGCAGGAGACGGGGCCGTTCGGGTCTCCGGCGAACATGAAATTGATGATTTCCCGGGCTGATTTTCGGGCGACCTCCGGGGTGGGATCGACGGAGCGGAGCGTGCGGGCCAGGAACTGGAGTATGTTGCTTCGTCCCGCCCTTGACCGGCGGCGAGGCTCGTGGAGCAGGTGGCCATAGATTCTTCGAGCGCCGTCGCGGCTGGTCCTGTCCTTGATCTGGACGGCCAGCTCGGCGACGATTTCCCATTCGCCGCGCGCGACGTGCGGGGCGATCGTCTTCGCCAGCTTCTCGGGGGCGTCGCTGTCGAACGCGAGCTGAGCCGCGGCGAAGTACTCCATGAACGTGCGGTGGGTGAACGAGAACAGGTGCTCGCCGGTCGCGGTCGTGCCGGTGTCGGTGAGGACCCACATGCGGCCGCGGCAGAACTCGATGAACTCGCGGGCCGCCTCGCGGGCCTCGTCTGAGGACTCGAAGCCGCGACCGTGCAGGAATTCGGTCGTGGCGTTGACCAGTTCGCGCTCGGTGACCGCCGATTGGGTGTCCTCGCGGGTGAACAGCCACCACGCCAGGTGGCGCAGCGTGGGCTCGACAAGGTTTCCGGCCCGCAGCTCCTGGTGGATGCGCCGCCGGGCGTCCCACTTGCGGAACAGCAGGGTCGCGCACTGCTCGTAGATCTCGGCCCGGTTCTGCGGCAGCGAACCCTCGCCCCGGTACAGGATGCACATCAGGGACAGCAGCAGCGGATTGGAGCGCAGATCGGGGACCGATACGCTTTCGGAGAGGAAAGCCGATGCCTCGTCCGGGTGCGCCCCTGGCTCCAGGGCGAACCACTTGCGGGCGTAGTCGGCCACGTCCTCGTCGCGGAAGCCGCCGAGCCGGTAACACGTGAACTGGCGGTCGTCGAGCCTGGCCTGGTCATATCCGACGACCCGGGACGTCACGAGAACCGGCGCCAGGGGGTACTCGGTGCAGAACCGTTCGACGCGGGTCGCGACGCCGGCCCGGCGCGAGGTGTCCAGCAGTTCGTCCAGGCCATCGAAGATGACGATCGCGCGGCCGGTCAGCAGTAGCGAGTCCACCAGGCCGGGCGGCGCCGGGCGCTGGTAGAACGTCTCCAGCAGGTGCTCGATGTGGCCGACGACCGAGCGAGAGGGCGGATCCTCGGATGCGAAGTCCCGCAGCGTCACCAGGAAGGGCACGCGCGAAGACGAATCCGACGCGAAGTGATGCATCAGCACGTTCGACGCGGTCGTCTTGCCGCCGCCCGGGTCGCCGAGCAGGACCGAGCGGTCGGCGCGCTCCGCCAGCTCCCAGACCGAAACAGACGGGGGAGGATCGGCAGTCGCCACGATCCGTTCGGTAGAAGGCTCTTCGTAGATGGCCGCGGGGACGTAGATGTCGTCGATGGGGACCCGCCGACGGCGCTCGAAGTCGGGTGGCTGGAGACTGCCGTGCTGCTCGACGACCTGGCGGCGGTAGCTGGCCAGGAACGTGTCCGCGTTCCGCGGGCTCGTGGACAGCGCGGCGGTGTGGCGTTCGATCGCGTTCAGGACCGCGATCATCCGGGTTGACAGCGCCTCGCTCCGGATCTGGGCGAGGAGGTCCGGCTCACCCGCCTCAACCCGCGCGACCAGGGTACCGATCTGCTCGTCGTAGAAGTCGGCGAGCCGCGCAGCGGACGACGCCGCCGACGGGAGGGCGAGCGTTACCGTCAGGCGGAACGCCTCCCGTGCCCGCGCCGCGTCGTTATCGGGAGCGTCGGTCAGCCTGGCGGCCAGCAATTCCTGTAGCGTCGCCTGGACATCCGGGCCACGCAGGATCTCCGCGAGGCGTTCCGCGTCGGCGGGGGAGAGCTCGGGCAACTCCGGGACGTCGCTGGTGAGCTTGTAAGTCTCGAACCAGCGGGCGATGCCCAGGTCCTCGGCCTTCCGGCCCCGCGGTGCCCGCGCCGCCGTGGCCAGCCACCGGCCCGCGACGCCGATCGCGGCGACCAGCGCCTCGGTCGCGGCCTGGTCCATACTGACGTCGATCATCGTGTCCCTGTTCCGTCCCCGGATCGTTCCGTCCCGGATCGGCATGTACCCAATTGACCGCATTTTGCCACTGCCGGAGGACGGCCCGAGGACGTCTGGGGGCGCTGGCGGGAGCGCTGCCGGGGCGCCGCCGTCGCCGGGGGAGCAACAAGCGTTTAGGGTGAGAACCGTGGATAGGCAGGAAGAATTCGTGCTGCGCACGCTGGAGGAGCGGGACATCAGGTTCGTCCGGCTCTGGTTCACCGACGTGCTCGGCTCGCTCAAGTCCGTCGCGGTCGCCCCGGCCGAACTGGAGGGAGCGTTCGCCGACGGGATCGGGTTCGACGGCAGCGCCATCGAGGGGTTCGCGCGGGTGCACGAGGCGGACATGATCGCCAAGCCCGATCCGTCGACGTTCCAGCTGCTGCCGTGGCGGGGGGAGTACCCCGGGGTCGGGCGGATGTTCTGCGACATCCTGATGCCGGACGGCTCGCCGAGCTACGCGGACCCGCGCTGGGTGCTCAAGCGCAACCTGAGCAGGGCCTCGGATATGGGGTTCACGTTCTACACCCACCCCGAGATCGAGTTCTTCCTGCTGCGGGACAAGCCGGAGCTCGGCGTCGACCCGGAGCCGGTCGATCGTGGCGGCTACTACGATCACACGCCGCACGGCGTCGCCCACGACTTCCGGCGCTCCGCGATCATGATGCTCGAGGCGATGGGCATCTCGGTGGAGTACAGCCACCACGAGGGAGCGCCCGGCCAGCAGGAGATCGATCTTAGGTATGCCGACGCGCTGACCACGGCGGATAACATCATGGCGTTCCGCCTGGTGATGAAGGAAGTCGCGATCGAGCAAGACGTCTGGGCGACGTTCATGCCGAAGCCGTTCAGTGAGTACCCGGGCTCCGGCATGCATACCCACGTGTCCCTGTTCGAGGGTGACCAGAACGCCTTCTACGAGCCGGGTGCCGAATACCAGTTGTCCAAGACGGGGCGGAAGTTCATCGCGGGCCTGCTGCGGCACGCCCCGGAGATCACCGCGGTCTGCAACCAGTGGGTGAACTCCTACAAGCGGCTATGGGGCGGTACCGAGCGGACCGCCGGCAACGGCGGCGAGGCTCCGGCCTACGTATGCTGGGGGCACAACAACCGTTCGGCCCTCGTCCGCATACCTATGTACAAGCCGCACAAGGGCAGCTCGACGCGGGTGGAGTTCCGCTCGCTGGACGCGGCGTGCAATCCGTACCTGGCGCTGTCGGTCATCCTGGCCGCCGGGCTGAAGGGCATCGAGAACGATTACGAACTGCCGCCGGGCGCCGAGGACGACGTCTGGTCCCTCACCACCGCCGAGCGCCGGGCGCTCGGCATCAAGCCACTGCCCTCGGACCTGCACGCCGCGATCGGGGTCATGCAGGACAGCGAGCTGGTCGCCGAGTGCCTCGGCGAGCACGTCTTCGACTTCTTCCTCCGCAACAAGCGCGAGGAATGGGCCGACTACCGCCGCCAGGTCACCCGCTACGAACTCGACCGCTACCTGCAAACCCTTTAAAACCCTTTTCATACCGAACGGATCGCGGCGCCTGCCCATCGCTAGCCCTCTCGCCCGATATCCGCGAAGTTCACCGTGCCCGCGGTCCACTCCCTGAACAGTTCCTGGAAGTGCCTGGGCACCCGGATATCGACAGGGAACCGCCACCAGGAGCTGCCTTGCCAGTGCCACACCTCGGCAAGGATGCACGCGAGGGCGGCGAACCCGAGCGCGGCCGTCTCATCGAGATCGTTCGGCCATAGGGCGGGGTCTGGCTCCATCACTATTGGCGGGACCCCGATGCGAGCCCACGGGATGTCGGGGTGTGCCATCAGATGCCGGCCGACCGCGCTGAGCGTGTCGCGGACGTCCGCGCCGAGCGGGCCGGGGAGGCGATGATCGCCGAACTTCAGCATCAGGTAGGGAGCCATCAACGCGTGTTCCTTGATGGTGAAGGCCAATTTTATGGTCGGCAGCTCTAGCAGGGTGCCGAGACCTCCCGGCATCTGGAGAGCCTTCGCGACAGGCAGCAGGCCATGGTGCACTGCCATGTACCTGAGGCCGGAATCCATGGCCGCGTCCGCGACGATCAGGCCAGCGTGCAGCCGGACCTGTCGCCGTGACCAGCCTGGCCACGTGTCCTCCGTTGGCGCGAAGATGAGCTGCAGGGCCGGTATCCGAACCGCGGGATCACCCGATCTCGCCCTGGCCGCGATGTGCAGGGCAACCTCATCGGCGATTACCCTTCCCCGTTGGCCTTCTACCCGGAATAGCCGGTCCAGCGACGGGGAGAAGTCCCCGTGGGCGCCTTCGAGGATGACGCGGGTCAGCCTGCGGATGGCGCCCGGGGAAGGATCGACGATGTCGATGCAGCTCGCGAGGAACTCCGCCACCCACGCATGCTCCATGGCCTCCGGGGTGCGGGGGTCGCCGGGCGTGGATTCGATCCAGTCGAGCGCCGCCGCGTAGAACCGGTCCGCTCCCCGGTCGGTGGCGCGGCTCTTGAGCTGGAGGGCGAGTTCGGCGCCTACCCGCCAGCCGCCATCCATGATGTGCGGCGCGAGGCTGACGGCCAGGTCCTCCGGCGTGTCGGACACCGCCGCGAGGCGGGCGGCGGCGAAGTATTCCAGGAACGTCCGGTGCGTGAACCCGTAGAGCTTCTCGCCGTCCGCGGTGGTGCCCACGTCGGACAGCACCCACATCCGGCCGCGGAGGAACGCCGCGAATTCCGCGGCCGCGGCATGTGCCTCTTCCCTGGACTCGAACGCGCGCTCGTGCAGGAACTCCGTGGTCCGGTCCACGAGCTGACGTTCAGTAGCCGTGGCCTCCGGATTGTCGCTGGTGAATAGCCACCACGCCAGATCCTGGATGGCTGACTCAACCAGGTGGCCAGCCCGTAGATCATGGCGGATGCGACGGCTCTCGTCCCAGCGGCCGAGCAGCAGCTCGGCGCATTTAGCGTAGATGGCCGGTCGGTCCCGGGGCAGGGTTCCCGCGCCGCGATACAGGATGCACATCAGCGACAGCAGCAGCGGATTAGACCGGACGTCCTGGGCATGCAGGCTCTCGCCGATGAATGCCTCCGCTTCTGCCTCGGCTTCGGCTGGGGAGCTTCCTTCCTGGAGGGCGAACCATTTGCGGGCGTATTCGCCGACCTCGTCGCCGCCGAAGCCGCCAAGCCGGTAGCAGTCGAACTGCTCCTCATCGAGCATGGCCTGGTCGTAGCCGACGAGCCGCGATGTGACCAGCACCGCGGTAAGCGGGTACGCCCCGCAGAACTGCTCGACCCGTTCGGATACGTCGCGGCGACGTGAGGTCTCGAGCAGCTCATCCAGCCCGTCGAAGATCACGAGAGCTCGCCCGGTGAGCAGCAGCCGCTCGACCAGCCCGTCGGGGGCCGGGCACTGATACAGCGTCTTCAGGCTGTGCTCGATGTGTCCCGCGACCGAGCGCTCCGGTGGGTAGGCCGCCGCGTATTCGCGGAGCGTGACCACGAACGGCACCCGCTGGCCGGGCGTGCTCGCGAAATGGTTCGCGAGCACGTTCGCCGCGGTGGTCTTGCCGCCGCCCGGATCGCCGAGCAGAACCGTCCGGTCCAGGTGTTCGGCGAGATCCATTACCTTCATCGGGCTGCGGAGTGCTCGCGTCGTTGTTGACCGGATCCAGGGTAGGTCTGGATCGGGTCCTGAATACAAGTAGATCTCGGTGTTGACGTAGATCTTGCTGATCGGGATCCGGCGGCGGCGATCGAAGTCCGGTGGCTGCAATCTCCCGTGCCGCTGCCGTGCCTGGCCGCGGTACCGGGCGAGGAAGTCCGCCTCGGCTTCTCCGCGCCGATCGGGATTCGCGAGCGCCGCCATCATGTCCCTGATGGTGCCGAGCAGCGCCACGATCCGGCTGTTGTAGGCCTCGTCCCTGACCTGCCGCAGCCCGGCGAGCCCGACGGCCCCCTCCAGGTGCCCCACGAGCGCGCAGGTCTTGTCGTCGAAGTACTGGCTCAGCCGATCGGCGTGCTCGGCGGCCGGAGTACTTGCCCTGGGTCGCCCCAGCAACGTAGCTCCATGGTTGTGGCCTATCACGGGCTTGATCCGCATGCCGGCGATCGCCAGGCTGACCGCCTCGCGGGCTTGGGTCGCCTCCGTCTCAGGCGCGTCGGTGAGCCGGGCGGCGAGCAGCACCTGCAGCGCGGCCTGAACCTCGTCGCTCTCCAAGACGTCGGTGAGTTCCCGCGCCTCGTTGTCGGTCAGCTCTGGCAGCTCCAGCTTGACCCCGGGCAGGCTGTCCCTGATCAGCGCCTCGGTGTCGGCCCATCCGGCTATGTCCAGTTCGGCTGACGTCCGTCGCGACGTGCGCGGGCGCACCGCTATCCGCACGAGCGCGCCGACGGCGCTGACCAACAGGCCGTCGGCGATGTCCCCAGGATTGATCAGCACGCTCAGCTCCCGCCACCGTACCGTCGTGATGAGAACCCAGCGTAGTACCGCGGACACCCTTTATCGGGCATCTCCGCGCGGGTTCGTCAGCGCCGCTGGCCTGCGTGCCTCGCCCAGTGCTTGCGCTGTTTCCATAGCATGACACCATGATGGTATCATGGTGTCATGCTATATCAGATGCCCGAGCTGGAGCCGTCCGACCGCGAGGTGCTGGCGGAGATCGAGGCCATGCGGGACCGCCTGCGGTTGCACTTGCGTGCTCCGCACCGGTGGGAGGGGCAGTTCCGCCGGAACCTGGTCGCGAGGGCCATCGCCGGGTCCAACACAATCGAGGGCTACGCGGCGAGTGTCGAGGACGTGGAGGACATGATCGCTGGGGAGGCACCGGTCGATGCCAGCGAACCAGTGGCCGCCGAGATCGAGGGCTACCGCCAGGCGATGTCCTACATCCAGCGCCTGGGCTCGGCCGGGGATGACTTCTCCTACAGCAAGGGACTGCTCAACGCGCTGCACTTCATGATGCAGGGCCATCACGTCGGGCAGCGGCCAGGGTGGTGGCGGACCGGCCCGGTATACGTCACCTCGCCGGACGTTCCTGGCGGCATCGCCTACACGGCCCCGGACGCGGATGACGTGCCCGGACTTACCGGGGAACTCATCGGCTGGCTTAACGAGGGCGACCTGGACGCTCCCGCGCTGATCCGGGCGGCGATGGCTCATCTCAACCTGGTGTCGATCCATCCCTGGCGGGACGGCAACGGCCGCATGTCACGGGCGCTGCAGACGCTGGTACTCGCACGAGAGGGAGTCATGGCCCCGGAGTTCTCCAGCATTGAGGAATGGCTCGGCCGGGCCCGCAACACGTACCGGTATTACGACGCTCTCTCCGTCCAGGGCGAAACCTGGGAGCCCGAGCGCGACACCCTCCCTTGGGTAAAGTTCTGCCTGCGCGCTCATCACCTGCAGGCCCAGTCGGTCGAATTGCGGGTGATCCGCACCCGAGAAGTGTGGTCCGCCCTGGAGGAAGCGATGGAAGCCCGCGGCTGGCCGGAGCGCATGATGGACGCCCTCTATCCGGTCGCGATGGGGCACCGGACCCGCAGGGCGGTGTATGAGCAGGACGCGGCGCTCAGCGTCCAGCAGGCCCGGCGCGACCTCCGCGATCTCGTGGGCGCGCAGTGGCTTGAGGCGAAGGGCGAGGCACAGACCCGCTACTACGTCGCGGGTCCCGCCTTCCCGGACAAGATCAGGCAGGCCGCTACCGCGCCGCGCACGATCCGCGATCCTTACGCGGACAGGGTGTTATCACGGTCGGCCGTGGCGTCTCAGGGTGGGCTGACCATTCAGGATGGGCTGACCGTGATGTCGCCCAGGTCGGAGTGCGCGGTGATCACGTGGCGCGTGGACGCGGCGTGGCGCACGCTGACGTTGGACACTCCGACGATGGCGTCCGCGTTGACCTGGTACGCGGCCGAGCCGGGGACGCCGATCGTGACCGATCCGACATCGGTGGACGCCTGGACCGACGCCGGGGGTGCGGTGAACGTCGCGTTGATGCCGCCGGCGTCGGACTTCAGCGCGGCCGAGCGTCCCGAAAGCCCGGTCGCGCTGATCAGGCCGGTGGAGGTCTGGGCGGTCACCGGCCCGGACAGCGAGGTCAGCGTGACCGAACCCCCGTGGCCATCCACGTGCACGGCCGTCCCGCGCGGCACCGTGACGTCGTAGCTCACGCTGCATATCAGCTGGGACTTGCAGGTGTACCCGAGCGTGAGCGCGGATCCCTTCACCGTGTGCGTGGCCGAGGGCGGGGTGACCGAATACGACGGGCTCTCGGTCACCCTCACCGGGCCCCGCTTGCGGGTGCCGGTGACGGTGATGGTCCCCCCGGCGTCGATGGTCACCGTTCTCACCGGGGCGGTAACGGCGTAGGTCTTCCCGGGCGGGTTGTGCGCTCCCTTCCCGACCTGCTTCAGGGTCGACCTGACCGACGCGCACCCGGCCGCCAGACCGGCGACGGCGCCCACCGCGCACGTCGCGGCGACGAGCGCGGCCAGGCGACGCGGAACACCTGCCATGCCTGGCATTCTGCCATCCGCGGCGCCCGCGCGGCGCGACTCGGCGCCCGCGTTTCGCCAGAGCGTATTCAGGCTAGTGGTCGCGCCCGTGAATCGTTGGTGATGGCGCGCGTATCTTCGGAATACCCGCCGGGGTATCCGCAGGGCCGCGATCACGCTCGCGTGGAGGATAGGTGCGCCGCCGGACTCGTCGTTTATTTATTTGCGTGTTTCGGGCGTGTCGCGGGTGGTCCGGTTTGCGGGTGTCCTGAACCTTTCCGGCATGGTGTATCGGTTTTCGGGGATGG
>JAFMRC010000496.1 GCA_017354375.1 Nocardiopsaceae bacterium
CCCGGCCACCGCCGCGGCCACGGCCTTGGCTGCCAGCACCCGGCCGCGGCTGGGCTGGTCGAGGTAGGTGTCGGTGGCGGTCTTGAGCCGGAACTCGCCACTGGCGACCGCCACGCCGAGCAGCGCGGCGACCAGCAGCGCGAACCCGGTGGCGGCCAGGTTGTCGCGGAGCCCGCCGGCCGTGGCGAGCGACGGGATGGCCATTCCCTTCCCGGTGCCGGCGGTGACCGCCTCAAGCACCCCGATCAGCGCGGTCAGCGCGACCGCCAAGCCCGTCATGGCGGCCACCAGCCGGGTGGTGACCAGTTTCAGGAACTCCGCATGCAGCGCCGAGGTCATCCCGGCCTCCCTTCTGTCGCGATCAGCCGCAGGAAGGCCTGCTCCAGGCTGCCGGTGCCTGCGGCCCTGACCAGCTCGGATACCGGGCCGGCCGAGACGAGGCGGCCGTGGTCGAGAACGACGGCGCGGTCGGCGAACTGGGCGACCTCGGCCAGGATGTGGCTGGACACCAGCACCGTGCGGCCCTGGTCGCCGAGTCGGCGCAGGAAACCGCGCAGCCACAGCACGCCCGCCGGGTCGAGCCCGTTCGCGGGCTCGTCCAGGATCAGCACTTCCGGGTCGCCGAGTAGCGCCCCGGCCAGGGCCAGCCGTTGCCGTTCGCCCAGCGACAGGCTTCCCGCCCGCCGCCCGGCCAGCCCGCCCATCCCGGTCTCCTCCAGCACCTCGCCGATCCGGGAACGCCCGGTGCCCGTCGCTGCGCACCGCACCCGCAGGTGATCGGTGACAGTGCGGGCGGGGTGAAACCCCGACGCCTCCAGCACAGTGCCCACGCGCTTGCGGCGGTCGCCCAGTTCCCGGTAGGGCCTGCCCCAGATCAGGGCCTGGCCGCTCGTGGGCCGCACCAGGCCGAGGAGCATCCGGAGCGTCGTGGTCTTGCCCGCGCCGTTCGGCCCCAGGAAACCGGTGACGGTGCCGGCCCCGACCGAAAAGCTCAGGCCGTCGACCGCCGTGGCCGGGCCGAACCGCTTGACCAGGCCGCGGGCCTCGATCATCGTCACGGCCGTTCCCTCCGTCGGCGCACCAGCGAGTACACGCCGAGACCGCCGCCGATGGCCACGAGGACCAGGATTACCCAGACGATCATCATCGCGGTCTGCCCGCCGCCGCTGCTACCGCCCATGGCTTGCCTCCCATCGTGAGTATGGACAACGGTCCAAACTATAATGAACGTACGTCCATACTGGCAACCCCCTTCGCTCGGTATGGTTGCTGCCAGGCGCGGATTGAGGAGGACAGGGAAATTGACACGCGGGGTCCCGATACCCGAGGTCCGCGAGCAGCTCTTCGCCGCGGCGGACCGGGCACTGGCACGGGACGGGGCGGCGGGCCTGACCACGCGGGCCGTCACCGCCGAGGCCGGGGTCGCCAACGGGGTCCTGCACCGGCACTTCCGCGACCTCGATGACTTCCTCGCCTCATTCACCGCCAGCAGGCTGCAGGCGATCGCGGACGGCGCGGCGGCGCTGCCGGGCCGCGCCGGGCAAGGCAGCGTCACCGCCAACCTCACCGATGCCACGGTGGCGGTCTTCGGCCCGGACGCGCAGGCGCTGATGAGCCTGGTCGCCGCGAAACCGGAACTGGGCCTGACATTGGAGCACGCCACCGATGGTGCGGGCGGGCTCGGCGACATCGAGCGGCACTTCGCCGCCTACCTGGACGCGGAGAAGAAGCTGGGCCGGATCGGCCCCGGCGCCGACACCGAGATGCTGGCGTTCACCCTCCTCGGTACCGTCCACCACCTGGTCATCAGCCGCCGCAGCGACACGCCGGACCTGCGGCGGCAGGTGCAGCGCATCGTGGCCGCACTGGCCGGGGGCATGGATGCCGCCGGCTAATCCGGCCGAGCCACCTACCGGACGGGGTAGTCCGGGGCGAGGCGGGCCACCGTCCGGGGGTGTTCGTAGGCGCGCCAGTCCGGCCAGTTGACGACCGCGAAGTCCGTGGCGACCGCCTCGATGACCTGCAGGCCCTCCAGGCCGAGGGGCAGGAACGGGGGCAGCGCCTCCCGGCCGTGCCGCGCGCCGATCAGGTTGCCGCAGATCGAGCCGGTCGAGTCGCTGTCGCCGGAGTGGTTCACCGCGAGCAGCAGGGCGTTCAGCGCCTGATCGGGTTCCGGGTAGGCCAGGGCCGCGTAGACGCCGATGGCGAGGGCCTCCTCGGCGACCCAGCCGCCGCCGAGCGACTCCACCAGCCACGAGTGCGGCGGGCCGCCAGCCGCGGCCGCCTCCCTGGCGGCGGTCAGCGCGGCCCTCGTCTCCACGGCGTCGGGAGTGCGGGGGATCAGGTCGAGCGCCACGGTGACGGCCATGTCCATCGGGGCGTCCTCGGCGAGGGCGCGCACCATGACCGCGAACGCGCCCGCGGCGACGCTGGCGGTCGGGTGGCCGTGGGTCAGGGCCGCGCCGTGGGTGGCCTCGGCGTAGACCTCGGCGGGTTTCTTGCCGACCTGAAGGCCGTACGGCGCGGAGCGCATCACCGTGCCGCAGCCCTTCGACTTCGGGTTGTGCGGCTCGCCGGGCGTGCCCATCACGTCCCGGGACAGCCCGGACAGGCAGGCGTTCCCGGGTGCCCGCCGGGCGTAGAGCCAGTCCATCCCGGCGAGCCAGGACGGCGCCGGCACCGGCGGCTCCGGCGAGTTCTGGGTCGCCAGCCAGCGGCGGTAGGACCGGTAGACGTGCGACGTGACGTCCTCGGGCTTGCGGGCGCCGGCCAGCCGGGCCGCGATCAGGCCCTCGCAGGTGAACAGCGTCAGCTGCGTGTCGTCGGTGACCCGCCCGGGCCGTCCCTGGAAGGGAATGAAGGTGGTGACCCCGGCGTCGCCGTGCCGGGACCGGATCGCGTCGAGCGAGTCGAATTCGACCGGCGCGCCGAGCGCGTCGCCGAGCGCCCCGCCGACCAGGCAGCCGCGCACCCTCGACCGGTACTTCCGCAGGGCCGGGGTTTCCCCGGACGTTCCGGGGCCGTCGGCCGCGGCCAGCAGCCTCAGCTCGGCCAGGCTGCCGGCGCGCTGCTGGGCCCCGGCGATGGCGCCCGCCCGCGGATGCTCCACCGGCTCGCGTGCCCAGGACCGCAGGGCATCC
>JAFMRC010000062.1:0-7159 GCA_017354375.1 Nocardiopsaceae bacterium
CGGGCGAGGCGCGGGCGAGGGCGAGGCGAGGGCGCGGGCGAGGCGCGGGCGCGGGAGTAGCGGCACCGCTAGCGGGAAGCGGACAATGGGAGCCATGCGCTTCGTACACGACAGCCTCCCGCAGCGGATCTGCTTCGGGTCGGGCCGGGCCGCGGAGTACCTCGAGGCCGAGATCGGCAGCCTGGGCGCCTCCCGGGTGATGGTGATCGCCAGCAAGCGAGACACCGCTGTTGTCGATACGGTCACCGCGGGCCTGCCGGTCGCGGTCCGCCACGACGAGGTCGTCATGCACGTTCCGGTCGAGGTCGCCAGGCGCGCCAGGTATACCGCCGCGGACGCCCGCGCGGACGCCGTCGTCAGCATCGGCGGCGGGTCCGCGACCGGCCTGGCGAAGGCGGTCGCGATGACCTCCGGGCTGCCGGTCATCGCGGTCCCGACCACCTACGCGGGATCGGAGGCGACCGCGGTGTGGGGGCTAACCGAGGACGACGTGAAAACCACCGGCACCGACCCGAAGGTGCTGCCGAGGGCCGTCGTCTACGACGCCACGCTCACCCTGTCCCTCCCAGTTGACCTGAGCGTCGCGTCCGGGCTGAACGCGCTCGCCCACAGCGTGGACGCCATGTGGGCGCCGAGGGCCGACCCCATCAACGCCGCGCTCGCCGCCGAGGGAATCCGGGGCCTGGCCACCGGGCTGCCGAAGGTCGTCGCGGACCCGGCGGACCTGGCCGGCCGGGAAGAGGCGCTGTACGCGTCGTACCTGTCGGCGGCGGCGTTCGCGTCGGCCGGATCCGGCTTGCACCACAAGATCTGCCACGTGCTCGGGGGCCGGTACAACCTGCCGCACGCCCAGACGCACGCGACGGTGCTGCCCTACGTGCTCGCCTTCAACGCTGGGGCAGCCAGCGAGGCGGCCAGCAGGATCGAGGGCTCGTTCGGGAGTAATAGTGCTCTTGAGGGTTTGCAGCGGCTGCGGACCGCGCTCGGCGCACCACGCGCGCTGGCGGACTTCGGGTTCGCGGAGGCGGATATCCCGGCCGCGGCCGCGGCGATCCTGCCCGCCGTACCGCCGGGCAACCCGCGCCCGGTGACGGCCGCGGACCTGGAGGCGCTGCTACGGGCGGCCTGCTCCGGCGCCGACCCGGCGAGCCTGGGCTAGCGGCGGCTGGGACGGCTCGCCTGTCACCCCGCTCCGTTGATGCTGTCGGTGAAGTTCTTGACCTGCAGGCCAGCGCCGCCGGAACAGGTCTCGAAGCCGTACTCGGTGCCGGTGAGGTACCAGGAGGAGGACAGCGTGCCCGCGTTCTCGGCGTCCTGGAAGAACGGGACGAGGTTGAGCGTGGCCGCCGAGCCCGGGGTCTGGTTGGACAGGCGCCAGTAGCGGACGTAGTTCCATGAGGCGCCGCTCTCGGTGGCCCGCCAGGTCTTGTAGCCCCACCAGATCCCGTCGATCTCCACCTTCCGGTCGTAGATGGGGTTGCCGATGCCGTGGCTGCCGAGCCAGATCATGACCTCGGCGCCGTTGTCGCGGCCGACCGGCGCCCCGCCCGCCTTGTTGAACCAGATGTCGTAGGCGCTGTTCCCGCTGAATCCCTGCTGCGGGTAGTAGTAGCTGACGCTCGACGTGTCGCTGTGAATCGACGACAGCTGGACTGGCGTGGCGTGATCGGGAGAGCACAGCTGCGGGCCGGTGTCGCCGTCCAGCTCGCAGCCGGTGTAGATGTTCGGGAAGTTGGCCCAGTTCTTGTTCACCGAGGACTGGGTGACGGTGAAGTCGTCACCGCCGTCCGAGCTCATGCACATCGGCTGGCTGCCGTTGTTCCGCACGATCATGTCGTTCGCGACGTCCGTATGCCGGTCGAGGGTGCACGTGCTCCAGCTGCTGCTGGCCGTGCCGCCGCCCGCGCTGCCGTTCGTGGCGGCGCCCGCCACGGCCGCGGACGTGACGCTTCCCGCCAGCGCCACCCCGATAACGCTCGCAACCGCGATGAATCGCCGCCGTCGCGAAAGATGCACAGCGCGATGCGAACGTGTAACGCCCACGACGTCTCCCGTCTCCCGATCCGACGGCCCGGTGTGCCCAGCGTGTGCCCAGCCCCACGAACACCGGCGAGCCGAGCCCCACAAACTTTGCCCGACTTGAGCGTTTACGTCAAGATTTGTTGGGATGACCCGCTCATTGGGGATCCGACACGCGTGTCCGCGATCCCTGAGTTACGGGAACCCTGCGGATAGCGCGCATACGATCTACATGAAGGGAGGCGGGTTTGTGGCTGAGCGCAGGGTGATCGACGATCCGCATTACACCACGCCGATCTATCACAAGGCCGAGGCGGCGCACATCATCGCCGTTCCCGCGCAGACGTTCAGGGACTGGGCCGTCGGCTACGCCCGCAAGCGGCTCGACGGTTCGCAGGTCGTCTCCGCACCCATCGTGACGACGCTTGGTCCCGTCCGGGCGCGGGGTGTAAGCGTCCCCTTCGTCGGTCTCGCCGAGGCCTACATCGTCTCCGCGTTCACGAAGGCCGGAGTACCGATGCGCCGCATCCGCCCGGCGGTCCTGTGGCTACAGGAGCACATCGGGCTGCCGCAAGCGCTCGCGAGCCAGCGACTTCAGACCGACGGGGCAGAAGTGCTATGGGACTTCGGCAGGATGTCTGGAGACCCGGCAGACCAGGACGCCGTGGACGGCCTAGTAGTGGTCCGCAGCGGCCAGCAGGTCTTCCGCCCGGTCGTCCGCGACTACCTCACCCGTGTCACCTACGAAGACGGCTGGACTCGGCGGATCCAGCTCCCCCAGTACGGGACCGCCGAGGTCGTCGTTGACCCGTGGCTTAATGGCGGCCAGCCCACGGTCGCCGGACGGGGGATCCGCGTCACCGATATCGTGAGCAGGCTCAACGCCCAAGAACCGACGCAGGACGTCGCAGGCGATTATGGCCTGAGCGTCCGGGACATCGAAGCGATCCGCCTGGCGGCCTGATCGGTGCCCGGAGAAGCGGCAGCGTCAGGACTACGGTTCTTCCTGGACCGCGGCCTCGGCTCACTCGTCGTGCCCAGGGCGCTCAGGGCCGCAGGCTGGGTACTGGAGACCATGGACGAACGGTACGGTGCTGATCTGTCCCAGGAAATCCAGGACACCCAGTGGATCGAAGAGGCTACTTTGCAGGGTGATGTCCTGCTGTGCAAGGATCTTGCGATCGCCCGCAACGCTCTCGAAGCGCAGGCGATCTACATGACCAGCGCGCGGGTATTCGCCCTCTCCAACGCTGCTCTTTCCGGGCCGATCATGGCACAGTGGTACCTCGACAACGAGTCGAAGATCGTCACTACCGCGCGCCGTGCGGAGGGACCATACGTCATGGCCGTGAACCCGTCATACGGTCTCCGCCGATCCAAACTCGCCTACCCACCCGGATGATGCGGCGACAGCCCCTAAGCCATCCAGCCCCGCAGGCAGGAAAGGATCGCCCTGCCAGGCTGGTAGTCCGAGATGCGCGGGAACGGAAGAGGTATCGGCTGTGGCTGATGAACGCAAGTTCGCGAATGTCGATAGCCTACGGCCGGTGGTCAGCGCGGCTCTTGGCGGAGGCCGACGCCTACTCGGAGTAGAACGGCTGGCCGGCGGATCAAAGAAGGGCTCTTACCGCCTGACGATGGATGGCGGCGGCACGGCACTTGTCTATGCTTGGAACGACTCTGAGGACTACTGGCACGGCGTCCTTCCAGAAGGTGCCGACGACCCCGCTGACCCGTTCTCGCACGCTTCCGGTCTCGATTTGTTCGAGGCCGCAGCGCGCCGCCTGGCGGATGCGGGCGTCCGCTGTCCTGAGATCCTGTTCACGGACCGGTCCAGGGCTCTGTATCCGGCGGATATCGCGGTGGTCGAGGACGTGACCGGCGGCAGCCTTGAAGCCCTGCTGGACAGGGATCCCATGGCCGCGGAGCGCCCCCTGTCGGTGCTAGCCGACTGGCTGCGCGCCATGTCCGGCGTCCAGTCCCCGTCGCTCGGAAAAGTCGCGTTCATCGACGCGGGCGGCCGTTCTCCCTGGACGTCCTGCGAAGAGGCCATGCTCGACCGGGCGCTGGCCGACCTCTCAGAGGTCGCTGGACGGGACCAGCGCGTGGCCGTCACTCAAGGCCGTCTCGAGGAGATGCTGCGCTCACTCGCCGAGCTGATCAATCCGCGCGTGGCCTGGGCGCTCGTCCACGGCGAACTCGGCCCGGACCACGTCCTGCTCGACCATCGCAACGAGCCGGTATTGATCGACATCGAGGGCACGAAGTACTTCGACGTTGAGACGGAGCACGTATGGACGCACATGAGGTTCGGTGAGCACTACGCGAAGCTGCGCCCAGGCGGACTTGACGATGACCGCCTTCGGTTCTACCAGTTGTGCATGCACCTGGACCTGGTCGCGGGACCTCTTCGGGTCGCGGACACCAGCCACCCTGAGCATGAATGGTTCCGCGATCTGGCGGAGTATCACCTTCAGCTCGTCTTGCAGTTCCAGGCCTGACGTCCGCCACTGTAGGTGTCGAGTACGAGATCGATAGCATCTCGCGTGAAGGGCCTTAACCGGGGTTACTTGCCGAGCGGATGGCTGATGACATCGGTACATGTGACGGTGTGGGATGAGACCGAGGGCGAAGGCGCTACTGCGATATTCGTGCACAACATCTTCACCTGGGGCGACGACGAAGCCTACGGGTTCGCGGCACAGCGACCCCTCGCAAGGTCCTGCCGGTTGCTCCTCGTCGACCGCCGTGGCTATGGGCGAAGTCCGGACATTGAACGCAGCGACTTCGAGACAGACGCGGCGGACCTAGTCGAAGTCCTTCAGGGGACTGGAAAGTCGCTGGACAATCGGGGCGCGCATCTGGTCGGGCACGGAAACGGCGGCCTCGCAGCGATCCTCGCCGCCGCGCAACGGCCGGATCTCGTGCGCTCGCTGGCGTTGATCCAACCGGCCGCGTTCTCGGTCGCCGCTGACCGTCCTGTGGTCGCGGCCATGCTCGCACGCGTCAAGGACAGTCCTCGCATACCGGAGTCCGTCACGGCCGAGCAGTACCTGCGCGCCTCGACGGAGGGGCTGGGCATGGCCATGCCTGAGCCGACGCCGCAGCGGCTGCGTGCTGTGGCGACCTCGATGCGCGAGCGTCCGGTGTGGGAGGCGCACACGCCGGTCGAGGCGCTGCGTGCCTCGGGCGTGCCAACGCTCGTGATCTGCGGAACCTGGGAGGGCGCTCCCGATCTGTACCGCAAGTACGCGGGTGACCCACTGATCGCTGCGGCTGAGGCGCTGGCCGAGTCCATCGATGCCCAACTGGTGCGTGTTCCCGGCTACTATCCGCACACGCAGCAGCCGGACCAGGTCAACCGCGCCCTAAGAGAATTCTGGAGAGGTCTTCACGTTTAGGCCTGGCCTGGGGAAACGGGGTTGCGGCCCGGGGGCTGTCCACAGGGTTTCAGGGTGTTTTGCGTGCCCGGCGCCGGCGGCGGCTGCGGCGGGGGTCATTCTCGGTGATGCCGATCCCGCCCGCAAACCAGGCCTAAACGTGAACTCGGACCTCACTGAAACGTGAATACCTCTGAAGACCGCCTATCGGAATCGAACCGATGACCTACGCATTACGGCCGACCGATCAGTAACCATTCCAGGTCAGGCTGAAGGAACCGCCGTTCAGCGAGGAGACGGTGCAAGGGGTCTCCGTGAGCTTCGTCGGATTGGTGTCGGCGAGCGGCGCCCCGTCGACGGTCACGTTGGTGAAATTCACCTTTCCGAAGTTGGACAGCGCCCGGAAGCCGCTCTTGGCGGCTGGGGTCGGCTCGACCACGGCCTGCGCCGAATTCCGGTCACCACCAGGTTGGGTGCTTGGGTCGGCCGTCTCGTTATCGGTCACGGTCCAGCCTTGGGTCGTATCGGTCAGCTTCAGCGCGAAGTTGTCGCCGCCGGTATTGGTGACGGAGCCGGTCAGCTTGTCGCCCGGGTACACCTGCTTTGAGAATGCACTCGGGGCGTAGGGGTATATGTGTTCCTGGGCGGAGTACTGGGGATCCTCGGTCGCGTCACAGACGGCCGAGGTGCCGATCTCCGTCACGGGATTGTTACCGATCCCGACGTAGAAATTCGACTCCACGTCGCCGTTGTCGACGCATTTGACCTTCGGTTGGATCCAGCTCGCCGACACGGAGGTGAAGGTCTTGCCCGTGGCCATGTAACCGGACCACCCCATGCCGGTGGCATCGGAGTGCGCGGCTGCCGATGACCGGAACCCACCGGTGGAGGACCCACCCGGTTGTGCGACCGCGCTCGCGGTCGCGGCGGTGGCCACGGAACCGGCCAGCAGCACGAGCACGGTGAGAGAGACGGACCATTGGCTTTTCAAATTCATACTCCTTCGAGGACTATTGACGCCAATCACACCAGGCATTTCCGGCGTACCGCTCCGGCCGTATGATACGTCATGTCCCGAGCAACAGAAAACCCCAGGTAACTGACTGTGTGACCTGGGGTTTTTCAGAGCCGCCTATCGGAATCGAACCGATGACCTACGCATTACGAGTGCGTCGCTCTGACCGACTGAGCTAAGGCGGCGTGGCGTCCTGTCGGACAGCGCTGCGTAGAGTTTACAGCGTCCGGGGCATGCCTCGCCGCCCAAGGCGTCATCGCGGCATCGGCGGGCTGCCAATCGCTACGGTGGAGAACGTGAAGCTTACCGAGGCGGAGGCGCGGGAGCGGCTGGCGGCGTCGCGCGTCGCGCGGCTGGCGACGGCCGGGGACGACCGGCGGCCGCACGTCGTGCCGGTCACGTTCGCGGTCGATGGGGACCGGATCTATACCGCCATCGACCACAAGCCGAAGACCACCGCTAACCTCCGCCGCCTCCGCAACATCCGGGAGAACCCGCGGGTCGCCCTGCTCGCGGATCACTATGAAGAGGACTGGGATGCCCTCTGGTGGACTCGCGCCGACGGCCGCGCGAGCATTGTCGAAGAGGACAGTCAGCGAGCCCGGCCTCTGGATGTCCTCGCCGCCAAGTACGAGCAGTACCGCCGCGCCCGGCCCGTCGGCCCCGTCATCGTGATCGAAGTCGAACGCTGGACCGGCTGGGAAAGCGGCTTCACGGCCGGGTGAAAGTGCCGTTGCTAC
Source organism: Nocardiopsaceae bacterium (assembly GCA_017354375.1). Taxonomy (GTDB): domain Bacteria; phylum Actinomycetota; class Actinomycetes; order Streptosporangiales; family Streptosporangiaceae; genus Trebonia. The sequence goes on from JAFMRC010000062.1 coordinate 7,155, forward strand.
GGCTG
>JAFMRC010000062.1:7169-18976 GCA_017354375.1 Nocardiopsaceae bacterium
GCCGTAGCAACGCGCCGTTGATACCAGGTCAATGCGGAGCCCGAGTTAGCCGCGGGCGAGGGAGAGCGTCATCTCCTCCACGGCGAGCAGCGGCGCGACGTTGAGCGTGAGCCGTTCCCGGCACCGCATGATCGCCTGGACGCGCCGCAGCGTCGATTCGGCGGACGACGCCGAGGCGATCCGCCGCAGGTCATCGAGACGGTCGGCGGACCCAATCTCTGCGTCCGCGCCGAACTGCAGCATCAGCACGTCCCGGTAGAACGCCGCCAGGTCCAGTAGCGCGCTGTCCAGGGCGTCGCGCTTGACGCGGGTGGCACGAGACTTCTGCCGACCCTCGAGATCCTTCATGGCGCCCGCCATGCCGCGCAGCGCCTTCGCGACGCCCTTGCCGGTGGAGCCCTCGCCGAACGCCTGGCGCAGCGCGTCTCGCTCTGGCTCGTCAAGCTGCTCGGTCACCGCCTTCGCCTCGTCGTCGGCGGCCTTCACCAGCGCCGCCGCGGCGGCAAGCGCCGAGGAGACCGAAGTGGCCTGCACCGGGACGCGGAGCACGGCCTCCCGCCGGGAGGCGGCCTCGGCGTCGGTAGCCAGCCGGCGTGCCCGCCCGACGTGGCCCTGCGCGGCCCGCGCCGCGGCGAGCGCGCGGTCGTAGGGGATCCCGTCGCGTTCCGAGAGCACCCGGGCGACGTCCCGTGATGGCGGAACCCGCAGCGTCATCACCCGGCAGCGCGACCTGATCGTGGTCACCAGGTCCTCGGCGCTCGGCGAGCACAGTAGCCAGACCGTCTTGGGCGCGGGCTCCTCGATGGCCTTGAGCAGCGCGTTGGCGGCGGCCTCGGTACACCGGTCCGCGTCCTCGAACAACACGACCAGCCACCGGCCAGAAGACGGAGACCCCGCGGCGCGCAGGACGAGGTCCCGGGTCTGCTTCACCCCGTAGGACAGCCCGTCGGGACGGACGGGCAGCAGGTCGGCGTGGGTGCCGGCCTGCACCTGCCGGCAGCTCGGGCACTCGCCGCAGCCACCCCGCGGGCACAGGAGGGCGCTCGCGAACGCCCGTGCCGCGATGCTCCGGCCGGATCCGGGCGGCCCGGTGAACAGCCAGGCATGCGTCATCCCCCCGGCCAGCGCATCCTGGAGCTGCCCGACAACCCGCTCCTGCCCCGCGAGCTCCCCGAAAACGGGCGCCGGGCTCGCCGGGCTCACCCGGACCCCCTCAAACCCGCAATCGAGCGTGCTATAACGCCATCGATTGCGCAATCGAGCGCGCGGGAGGGGACGCGGGGGACGCGGGAGGGGGCGCTCACCGGGGGAGCGGAGGGTCGGTGATGGCGGGGAACGCGCCGGTGGCGGCCTCGGCGGTGGACGGTATCGGGTCGGGGAGGATGTCCCTGACGCGATCCTTGATCTCCTCGGTGATCTCCTCGACCGAGCGGGTCGCGTCGATCACGAGGTAGCGGGACGGTTCCGCCTTCGCCAGGGCCAGGAACCCGGCCCGGACCCGGCGGTGGAACTCGGCGGGCTCGGACTCGAGCCGGTCGCCGGAACGGGCCCGGCGGCCCAGCCCCTCCTCGGGCGGCATGTCCAGTAGCACTGTCAGGTCGGGCACGCGCCCGTTGGCCGCCCATCTGTTCAGCCGCGCGATGCCGTCCGCCCGCAGCCCGCGACCCTCGCCCTGGTAAGCGAGGGAGGAGTCTATGTACCGGTCGGTGATCACTACAGCGCCGCGGTTCAGGGCCGGCTCGATCACCGAGGCCACGTGCTCGGCCCGGTCCGCGGCGTACATCAGCACCTCGGCGCGCGGCGACATGCCGGCGTGCGCGGTGTCCAGCAACAGCGCCCGCAGCCGCATGCCGATCTTGGTGGCGCCCGGCTCATGCGTGGCCACCACGTCGTACCCCTGCTCACGCAGCCAGATCGAGACGAGCCGCGCCTGGGTGGTCTTGCCGGTGCCCTCGCCGCCCTCGAACGCGATGAACAGCCCGTGCGACTTGGCCGCTACCTGGGCATCGTCCTCGTCGGGTACCGGCGGGGGTTCCTCGCCACGGAGTGCGGCGAGCAGGTCCTCGGCCAGCGGTACGCCCTCCCGGTCGTCCATCCGCCGGTAGGAGCTGATCCCGACGAAGGCCACGACGAGCGCGGCGAGCAGGATGACGACGTTCTGCCCGGCCGAGGCGTAGACGATGTTCCCGATCTTGACATCGCCGGATCCGGTGGTTGACGCGATCGCCTTCGTGAACCCGGCGGACAGGAACGGCACGGCCGCGATGACCGCGAGAAGGATCACCTGGATCGTGGACTGGAAGAACGCGAACACCCGGCCGCGCGTGTCGTCATCGACCTCCAAGCCGACGATCGTGAACCCGAGCGGGTAGGCGATGCCGGACATCACGCCGAGGAACACGACGAACACCGTGACCATGATCAGGTTCGGCACCAGCCCGATCAGCGCCAGCGGTATCGCCGCGGCGGTCAGCGTCACCCCGAACAAGCGGCGCCGCGAGAGCCCGCCGAAGAGCCGGGTACCGAACGCCATGCCCAGCGCCATCCCGACGAAGATCGCGGCGAAGATCAGCCCCCAGCCGGCGCTGCCGCCGTGCAGCGTCTGGGAGACGTAGGAGTAGCCGAGGCCGATGACCACGCCCGCCGCCGAGAACGCGCCGAGCATCCCGACCACGAGCCCGCTGATCGCGGGCGTCCGCCGGATGAACCGCCAGCCTTCCCAGATCGCCTTCGCGGTGGACGGCACGGAGATCTCCCCGCGCTCGCGCCGGGTGCTGATCTGCCGCAGGAAGTAGACGGTGAGCGCGGAGACGAAGTAGGAGGCCGCGTTGAAGTACAGCGCCAGGTTCACGTTGCTCGTGTGCCTGAACACCGGCAGGACCATGGATAGCCCGGAACCGACCAGGGCCAGGATGCTGAATAGGCCCGCCGCGAGCGGCGCGGTGCCGTAGGTGGTGACCAGGCTGAGCTGGTTGGCCCGCTCCAGCTTCTCCCTGGGCACCAGGTTGGGCATGGTGGCCGCCGCGGCCGGGTTCCAGAACTGCGAGGCGATCCCGGCCGCGAACTTCGCGACGTAGATCCACGTCAGGTTCGGGAACAGCGGGATCGACACGAACAGCAGGCCGCGGATCACGTCGCCCACGATCATGGTCTTGCGGCGGTCCAGCCGGTCGGCGAGGGCGCCAGCGATCGGCCCGAGCAGCAGCGCGGGCAGCAGCGTGACCACGAACACGCCGCCGACGGCGGAACTCTTCGCCACGCCGCCGCCATTCGTGAGGCCTGGTGCCAGCACCGCCAGGGCCAGGATGCTGAGCCAATCACCCAGGCTAGAAAGTGATAGCGCTATCCACAGGGCGCGGAACGGCCTGATGGACAGCACTCCCTCCCCGGTGCGGGACCGCCTCGCTGAACGTCTTGGCGGACCGCTCCCCGGGTTATCGCGGTGCGAAGTGGAGCGGAGGTTCACGGCGTTAGGCTATCGACTGATTTCACCCTCGCAGGTCACAGTTGGTAGATCGTGATTCTACTTGACCCGGGGTCACGACTTCTTACGGGTGGCAGTCGTTTTCTTGGCGGTAGTGGCCTTCTTCTTCGCCGCGCCCCCGGGCTTCTTCGCCGTGCCAGCTGTCTTCTTCGCCGTGCCAGACGACTTCTTCGCCTTGCTCGCGGGTGCGGCGGCCCGGCGGTCGGCGAGCAGCTCGGCGGCCCGTTGCGGCGTGATCGACTCCACGTTGTCGCCGCGGCGCAGCGTGGCGTTGACCTCGCCATCCGTCACGTATGGCCCGAACCGCCCGTCCTTGACCACCATCGGGTTGCCGGTCGCCGGATCCTCGCCGAGCTCCTTCAGCGGCGGGGCGACCGCGCGGCCCCGGCCCCGGGGCTTCGGCTGGGCGAGCAGCTTCTGGGCCTCGGCGAGGGTGATGGTGAACATCTCCTCCTCCGTGCCCAGCGACCGGCTCTCCTTGCCGTGCTTGATGTACGGGCCGTACCGCCCGTTCTGCACCGTGACCGGGGTGCCGTCGATCTCGCCGAGGGTGCGCGGCAGCGACAGCAGCTGGAGCGCGTCATCCAGGGTGACGGTATCCAGCGACTGCGTCTTCAGCAGCGAGCCGGTCCGCGGCTTGTCCTTAGAATCCTCGGGCAGCTGCTCGGTCACGAACGGCCCGAAACGCCCCGATTTCGCGACAATGTTATGGCCAGTCGCCGGATCCGTGCCGAGTAGCCGCTCTCCGTTCGGCTGGCTGAGTAGTTCTTCCGCCTTTTCCTCGGTCAGCTCGTCGGGGGCGATGTCCTCGGGCACGTTCGCCCGCTGGCCGTCGCGCTCGAGGTACGGGCCGTACCTGCCCACCCGCACGACGATGTCGGTGCCGGCCAGCGGGAACGAGCTCACGTCGCGGGCGTCTATGTCCTCGATGTTGCTGACGAGAGACTTCAAACCCTTTGATTCGACCGAACGGATCGCGGCGTCTGTCCCTGGCCCCCCGCCTGCCCCGAAGTAGAAACGGCGCAGCCACGGAACCCGCTCGGCCTCGCCTCGGGCGATCTCGTCCAGCGCGTCCTCCATCCGGGCGGTGAACTCGTAGTCCACGAGCTGCCCGAAGTGCCGCTCAAGCAGCGTGACCACGGCGAACGCGAGGAAGGACGGCACCAGGGCGGTGCCCTTCTTGAACACGTAGCCGCGGTCCAGGATCGTGCCGATGATGGCCGCGTAGGTAGAGGGACGGCCGATCTCCCGGTTCTCAAGCTCGTTCACCAGGCTCGCCTCGGTGTACCTAGCCGGCGGCCGGGTGGCGTGCTCGGCCGGGCCGAGGCGGAGCGCGGTCAGCGGGTCGTCGGTGGCGAGTGGCGGCAGGCGGCGCTCGGCGTCGTCGCGGTCCGCCGTCGCCTCGTCCTTGGACTCGACGTAGGCCCGGAGGAACCCGTAGAAGTTGATGATCTTGCCGGATGCGCTGAACTCGGCGGCCTCGTTAGCGGTGGACGTGCCGGTGACCCGGACGGACACCGACTCGCCGGTCGCGTCCTTCATCTGGCAGGCGACGGTGCGCTTCCAGACCAGGTCGTACAGTCGCAGCTCGTCGCCCCGCAGGCCGTTGTCGGCCGCCTGCCGCGGGGTACGGAAGCGGTCCCCGGCCGGGCGGATCGCCTCGTGCGCCTCCTGCGCGTTCTTCACCTTGCTGGCGTAGGTACGCGGCTTGTCCGGCACGTAGTCGTTGCCGTACAGCTCGCGGGCCTGCGCGCGGGCCGCGTCGATCGCCGTCTGGGACAGCGTGATCGAGTCGGTACGCATGTAGGTGATGTAGCCGTTCTCGTAAAGCCGCTGCGCGATGCTCATCGTGTACTTCGCGGAGAAGCCGAGCTTGCGGCTCGCCTCCTGCTGCAGCGTCGTGGTGCGGAACGGCGCGTACGGGGAACGCCGGTAGGGCTTGCGCTCGACGGAGGAAACCCGGAAGTTCCCGCCGCCGGGGCCGGCGGCTGCGTCGTTCAGGCGGCTGGCGAGCGCCGCGGCGGCCTCGGCGTCGAGGTGGACTATGTTGCTGTTATCACGCAGCTCGCCCGTGGACGTGAAGTCGCGGCCCTGCGCCACGCGCTTGCCATCGAGGGTGACGAGGGTGGCCGTGAAGCTGGTCGGGACGTCCGGCAGCTTCTCCTTGCCGTGATCGGCGGTACCGAACTCGGCCTCCAGGTCCCAGTAGCTGGCGGAGGAGAAGGCGATCCGCTCCCGCTCCCTGTCCACCACCAGGCGGGTGGCGACCGACTGGACCCTGCCCGCGGACAGGCCGCGGGTGATCTTCTTCCACAGCACCGGGGAGACCTCGTAGCCGTAGAGGCGGTCGAGGACGCGACGCGTCTGGTAGGCATCCACCTTGCCGTGGTTGAGCCCGGTGGGGTTGGCGACGGCGCGGGCGATCGCCTCCGGCGTGATCTCGTGGAAGACCATTCTCCTGGCCGGCACCTTGGGCTTGAGCTCTTCGAGCAGGTGCCAGGCGATGGCCTCGCCCTCGCGGTCCTCATCAGTGGCCAGGTAGAGCTCGTCGGCGTCCTTCAGCAGGGTCTTGAGCTTGGAGACCTGCTGCTTCTTCTCCGGCGGCACGACATAGAGAGCGTTGAAGTCGTTATCGACGTCCACGCCCAGCCTGGCCCACGCCAGTTCCTTGTACTTCGCGGGGATTTCCGACGCTTTATCGGGCATGTCGCGAATGTGGCCGATGCTGGACTCGACCACGTACCCCTTGCCGAGGTAGCCGGCGATGGTGCGCGCCTTCGCCGGCGACTCCACGATCACCAGCCGAGTGCCCTGGCCGTTCCCGGGCGCCGCCCCGTTCCCGCTGTCATTGTCCGAGGCTGCCTTCTTCGTGGCTACCCTGCTCCTTGCTGGCACGCTCTTTCCCAACCTCACATCCGCGCGCTGGCCAGTCCCGCCAACGGTTCCCCGCCAACGATCTCCCGCCGTCCGTCAGTACCATACGCGCCGCGACAGCTAAGCGCTTGCCCATGCCACCCTTATTCCGGCGACGACTTGAAACTTCGGTGAACAGGCGCACAATAAAGGTCAATGGCCGAGTACGACTACCGAGTTCTGTACTTGCCGCGCGGAACGTCCCGCGACGCCGCGCGGCGGATCCTCACGGACCACGCCGAATACGGCTCGTGGGAACTCGACCGGCTCCGGCTCTTCGCCGACGGCAGCAGGAAGGCTACCCTCCGCCGCCGGATAATACGTGCCGTTCGGACATTCTAAGCCTCGGCCCCGAACCACCCGGCGACCTCCGGCGGGCTACTGCTTCAGCTTCTCGTAGGCCTCAGCGCTGCTCTCTTGCAGGAACGTCCAGCAGCGTTCCTCCTCGGAGACCTCACCGATCCGCTCGGCCGCCAGGGCGAGGGCGGCGAGCGAGCGCAGGAAGCCGCGGTTGGGCTCGTGCGACCACGGGACCGGGCCGTGCCCCTTCCAGCCGTTGCCGCGCAGCGCGTCCAGGCTGCGGTGATACCCGGTGCGGGCGTAGGCGTACGCATCGACGGGCCGCTCGGCGGCGAGCGCGCCTTCCGCCAGCATCGCCCAGGCCAGCGCGTACGCGGGGTGCTTCGCGGCTACTTCGGCGGCCGGGATTCCGGCGGCGACGAGGGACGCGGCATCGGGGTCCTCCGGCAGCAGCGTGGGCGGCGGCTCTCCGAGGAGGTTAGCGTGAGTGCTCATCCGGGCAGTCTGCCACGCCATCGTGGCCCGGGATACAGGGCGGCCAGATCTGGCGTATCTGACCTGGGACGCTCCCGGGATGATCGTGTAGCCTCGGTACGCAAGAGCCCCTGTCGCGCTTGCGTCGCCAGGGGCCTTCGTCGCGTGAAAGGCGTATGAATCATGCCGGCCATCGTGCTGATCGGGGCTCAGTGGGGCGACGAGGGAAAGGGCAAGGCGACCGACCTGCTCGGCGACCGCGTCCACTATGTGGTGAGGTACCAGGGCGGCAACAACGCCGGGCACACGGTCGTCGTCGGCGACGAGACTTATGCCCTGCATGTGCTGCCATCTGGCGTTATTTCGCCAAACGTTACCCCGGTCATCGGCAACGGTGTCGTCGTCGATCCGAAGATCCTGTTCGAGGAGATCGACGGCCTGACCGAACGCGGCGTCAACTGCGACAACCTGCTGGTGTCCGCGAACGCGCACCTGATCATGCCCTACCACCGGGCGCTGGACAAGGTGAGCGAGCGGTTCCTCGGCAAGGCCAAGATCGGCACCACCGGCCGCGGCATCGGCCCGGCTTACGGCGACAAGGTCGCCCGGGTCGGCATCCGGGTCCAGGATCTATTCGACCCCGGGATCCTGGAGCAAAAGCTGGACCTGACGCTGCGCGACAAGAACCAGCTACTCACCAAGGTCTACAACCGGCGCGGCATCGACGCGAGGCGGGTCGCCGAGGAGTACGTCGGCTACGGCGAGCGGCTGCGGCCCTACGTCGCCGACGTCAGCCTCGTCCTGTCCCGGGCCCTGGACGATGGCAAGAACGTCCTGCTCGAAGGCGCCCAGGGTTCCCTTCTCGACGTCGACCACGGCACCTACCCGTTCGTCACCTCGTCCTCCCCGACCGCCGGCGGCGCGTCGGTGGGCGCCGGCATCGCCCCGACCCGGATCGGGAAGGTGATCGGGATCGTCAAGGCCTACACCACGCGCGTGGGTTCCGGCCCGTTCCCCACCGAGCTGGCCGGCGAGCAGGGCGAGTGGCTGCGCAAGTCCGGCGGCGAGTACGGCGTGACCACCGGACGGCCGCGCCGCACCGGCTGGTTCGACGCGGTGATCGCCCGGTACTCCGCCAGGGTCAACGGCGTCACTGACTTCTTCGTCACCAAGCTCGACGTGCTCTCCGGCCTGGAGCGGGTGCCGGTCTGCGTGGCCTACGACGTGGACGGCACGCGCCACGACGAGATCCCGATGACCCAGACCGATTTCCACCACGCGAAGCCCGTCTACGAGTACACCGACGGCTGGCAGGAGGATATCTCGCAGGCCAGCAGCTTCACCGACCTGCCGAAGAACGCCCAGCGCTACGTCCGGACGATCGAGGAGCTGGCCGGCGCCCCGGTGAGCGCGATCGGCGTCGGCCCCCGCCGCGACCAGACCCTCCAGCTCCGCGACCTCCTGTAAACCAGCCGGCCTGGCCGATCCCCGGCGAGGGGGTCACTGGCGCCCGCGGAATGTTGCCCGGTAGGCGGTCGGTGAGACGCCGAGGGTTTCCTGCAGGTGGAGCCGGAGCGACCCGGCGGTGCCGAAGCCGGACCGCTTGGCGACGAGGTCGACGGGAAGGCTGGTCGTCTCCAGCAGTTGCCGGGCGCGGTCCAGCCGCTGCTGGTTGAGCCACTGGATCGGCGACACGCCGGTCTCCTCGCGGAACCGCCGGGTAAAGGTGCGCTTGCTCATGCTCGCCTTACGGGCGAGGCAGCCGAGATCCGCCGGCTGACCGAGGCGGTCGAGCATCCAGGCCCGGACGGTCGCGGTGGAGGCCTCGCCACCGGGCGGGACCGGCTGCCGGATGAACTGCGCCTGTCCGCCGTCCCGGTGCGGGGGCACGACGTTGCGGCGGGCGACCTCGGCCGCCACGTCCGTGCCATGGTCGCGGCGGATCATGTGCAGGCACAGGTCGATGCCGGCCGCGCCGCCCGCCGAGGTGAGCAGGTCACCGTCGTCGGTGTAGAGCACACCGGGATCGAGCCGGACGCGGGGGAACGCCCGGCGGAACGCGTCCGCGTTCTTCCAGTGGGTCGTCGCGGGGCGGCCGTCCAGCAGCCCGGCGGCGGCGAGCACGAATGACCCGGTGCAGATCGAGGCGATACGGGTCCCGGGCCGGACAGCCGCCAGCGCGGCGGCGAGCGGTCCGGTAAGCGGAGCGGTCAGCGCGGCGTCGTCCGGGTCGTGGGCCGCGGGAATGATGACGGTGTCCGCGGTGGCCAGGGCGCCGAGACCATGACTCACCAGCAAGGAGAAATCCGCGCTGACCCGGACCGCTCCCGGTTCGGGCGCGCAGGTGATCACCTCGTAGCGCCCGTCGGCGGTACGGAAGATCTCATGGACGAGGCTGAGTTCCATCGGCAGCACGCCGGGCCGGGCGAGCACGGCGACACGATGTGGCAACATGGCCCGATCCTCGCACATGTTGGCTTTGAGCCAGTAGCGGGCTGAGCGCTGCCGCACGCAGCATGGACCCATGAACATCTTGTGGGTACTGGCGCATCCGGACAGCCGTTCGCTGACCGCCGCGCTGCATCGCGAGGGAATCGCCGAGCTGACCGCGGCGGGGCATCACGTCGAGGTATCCGACCTGTACGCGATGAAATGGAACCCGGTGGTGGACGCCGGCGACTACGGATCCGGCCGGGACGAGCGGCTGCTGGTCGGGCCGGCTTCGCGGCAGGCACTGGAGGACGGCACGCTGAGCCCGGACATCCGCGCCGAGCAGGACAAGCTAGACCGGGCCGACCTGGTCGTGCTGCAGTTCCCGCTGTGGTGGTTCGGGATGCCCGCCATCCTCAAGGGATGGGTCGACCGGGTATTCATCAAGGGCTATGCCTACAGCCTCCCGGACCCGGAACGGCCCGGCCGCAGCCTGCGCTACGGGACCGGCGGCCTGGCCGGCAAGCGGGCGCTCGCCGTGGTGACGGTCGGGGGCGCCCCGGAGGGCTACGAGCCGCGCGGGATCGACGGCGCCCTGGAGCACTTGCTGTTCCCGCTGCTGCACGGCACGTTCTTCTACACGGGCATGGCCCCGCTGCCGCCGGTCGCCATCTACAACGCGAACCACATGTCTGACCAGGATTACAAGGCCGCCGCCGCGGAACTGCGGGCCCGCCTGCGCGACGCGGACAAGGCGGAACCGATCCCCTACCGCACCCAGAACGGCGGCGACTACGACAACCGCATGATCCTCCGGCCGGACGTCGCCACGGACCGCACCGGCCTCGACGCGCACGTCCAGGTGCGGTCGCCGGTTGGTTAACTACATCTAGTTCTCGGCTGGATTCTTTCGGTTCATGTATGGCTAGCCAGGCGCCTTCGAGGCAGGGATGGGCGATGGCGGGGGCAACGGTGCCCGGGGGTATGCGGGGCCGGGGCGGGGTGCATGCCCAGTTCTGTGGTGGTATGCCGGGGGCGCGAGGGTGCCCGGGGCCGGCCGTGCCGGGGCGGAAGGGCTTCGCGTGGAGGATATGTGAGCGCAGAGAGCACTTATCCTCCACGCGGGCGTGATCGCGGCCTGCGGATACCCCACTGGGTATTCCGAGGATCGTGAATTGGCCAACAGGATCGCGGAACTCCGGCAAAGAGCTGGGGCGGCCCCGCGAGGGGGCGTGGGGCGGCCCGGGTAGCGCGCGATATCGATACGCTTCCGTGGTGCGCATACTCGTTATCGGATCCGGAGGGCGGGAGCATGCGATCGTGCGGGCGCTCGGCCGCGACCCCGCGGTCAGCGAGCTGCACGCCGCGCCGGGCAACCCCGGGATCGCGCAACTGGCGCAGCTCCACGACGTCAACGCGACCGACCCCGCCGACGTGACCCGCCTGGCCCGGTACCTCAACTCGGACCTGGTCGTGATCGGCCCGGAGGCACCGCTGGTCGCCGGGGTCGCCGACGCCCTGAGAGCCGAGAAAATCGCCGTCTTCGGCCCGGACGCCGCCGCCGCCCGGATCGAGGGCTCGAAGGTGTTCGCCAAGGATGTCATGGCCGCGTCCGGGATCCCCACCGCCGCCGCGCGCACCGCCACGACCGCGGAAGAGGCCGACGCGGCCCTGCGGGAATTCGGCCCGCCGTACGTGGTGAAGGACGACGCGCTCGCGGCGGGCAAGGGCGTCGTCGTCACCAGCGACCTCGACGCCGCCCGCAGCCACGCAAAATCCTGCGAGCGCGTCGTCATCGAGGAGTACCTGGACGGCCCCGAGGTGAGCCTGTTCGCGCTGGCCGACGGCGCGACCGCGGTGCCGCTGCTCCCCGCGCAGGACTTCAAGCGCGCCCGCGACGGCGACCAGGGCCCGAACACCGGCGGCATGGGCGCCTACTGCCCTCTTCCCTGGGCTCGCGAGGGCCTGGCCGGCGAGGTCATGGACATGGTGGTGCAGCCCGCGATCGACGAGCTCCGCCGCCGGGGCACCCCGTACCGGGGCCTGCTGTACGCGGGGCTGGCGCTGACCGGCAAGGGCATCAAGGTGGTCGAGTTCAACGCGCGGTTCGGCGACCCGGAGGCGCAGGTGGTGCTGGACCGCCTCGCCACCCCGCTGGCCGGCCTGCTGCACGCCGCCGCCACCGGCGACCTCGCCGCCGCCCCGG
>JAFMRC010000249.1 GCA_017354375.1 Nocardiopsaceae bacterium
GAGGCGGGCCGACCTGCTGGAGGGCTCGCCGGCGGCCACGGCGCGGGCCGGGCAGGCGGCCGCCGGCTGAGGAGGATACCGTGGGGCGGGTGGTAGAGAGCTTCACCAACGGCGGCCTCACGTTCGACGTCACCGACACGCCCCCGGCCGGCGGGACGACCCCGGGCGGCGGGCAGGCGAGCGACCGGACGGTCATCGCGCTGCACGGCTTCCCCGAGGACAGGCACTCCTGGGACGGGGTGGCGTCCGCGCTGGCCGGCGACGGGTTCCGGGTGCTGGCGCCGGACCAGCGGGGCTACTCCCCCGGCGCCCGGCCGAACGCTCGGGAGGCCTACACGCTGAACCGGCTGGCCGGGGACGTCCTCGCGCTGGCCGACGCCGCCGGGGCGCGGCGGTTCCACCTCGCCGGCCACGACTGGGGCGCGGCCCTGGCCTGGTACCTGGCCGGACGGCACCCGGGCCGGGTGATCTCGCTGGCCTGCCTGTCGGTGCCGCACCCGCAGGCGTTCCTGCGGTCGATCCTGGCGGGCCCGCAGGCGCTCCGGTCCTGGTACATGGGCGCGTTCCAGGTTCCGTGGCTGCCGGAGCGGGTGCTGGCGCGCGACGGCGGCGCGGTGCTGCGGGAGATGCTCACCCGGTCCGGCCTGGACCCCGGTTCCGCCGACCGCTACGCCGCCCGCGCGGCGGACCCGGCCGCGATGACCGGCCCGCTGAACTGGTACCGGGCGCTCCCCCTCGACCTGGGCGGCCAGCGCCAGCCCGGCCCCGTCACCGTGCCGTCCCTGTACATCTGGGGCGAGGAGGACTCGTTCATCTCCCGCGCCGCGGCCCAGCTGTGCAGCCGCTACGTGACCGGCGGCTACCGCTTCGAGGCACTGGGCGGCGCGTCCCACTGGCTGCTGCAGTCCGAGACGGCCCGGGTCGCGGCCCTGCTGGCCGAGCATTTCGGCCAGGCGGGGTAACCCCCGACCCGGCAACCCCGATCATCCCGAACGGATCGAGGCGCCTGGACCAGCGTCCCCCCTCTCTGGCGACTTGGAGGAACCATGACGACAACCAGCCTGCCGGGCGGGACCTACCGGCTCGGCGACCTCGAGGTGACCCGGATGGGGTACGGCGCGATGCAGCTGGCCGGCCCCGGCGTGTTCGGCCCGCCGAAGGACCGGGACGCCGCGATCGCCGTTCTCCGCGAGGCGGTCGCCCTTGGGATAACGCACATCGACACCAGCGACTTCTACGGCCCCCACGTCACGAACGAGATCATCTTCGAGGCGTTGCACCCGTACCCGGAGAACCTGCACATCGTCACGAAGGTCGGCGCCCGCCGCGATTCCAGCGGCGGCTGGCCGCACGCCCGCACTCCCGCGGAGCTGCGCCAGGCGGTGCACGACAACCTCAAGCGGCTCGGCCTGGACGTCCTCGACGTGGTGAACCTGCGGATGGGCGCCACGGAAGGGCCGGTACCGGGGTCGATCGCCGAGCAGTTCGAGACCCTCGCCGAGTTGCGGGCCCAGGGCCTGATCAAGCACCTGGGCGTCAGCACGGTCACCGCCGACCAGCTCGCCGAGGCACAGTCGATCGCCCCCGTGGCCTGCGTGCAGAACATGTACAACATCGCCCGCCGCGGCGATGACGACCTGGTCGACCTCACCGCCCGCCAGGGCATCGCCTACGTTCCGTACTTCCCCCTCGGCGGCTTCTCCCCACTCCAGTCCGCCGAGCTGGACTCCGTCGCCGGCCGCCTCGGCGCGACCCCGATGGCCGTCGCCCTGGCCTGGCTGCTCCAGCGCTCCCCGAACATCCTCCTTATCCCCGGCACCTCCTCGGTCGAGCACCTCCGCGAGAACGTCGCCGCCGCCTCCCTGGTCCTCCCCGCCGACGCCCTCTCCGAACTCGACCAGATCGGCAACCCGTAACTCCGGGAATTCCAGTCACGTTCGCACCATGCGTCGCTAACCGCCTGCTCAATGCGCTGGTGTCCGTTACGCTGCGATCACTCGGGTAAACACCGCCGGGGGGCGGGAAGGAATACCCATGAGTGGTAACGCGCGATCGCGCGTTCTCGTCCCGGCCCTCGCGCTCGTCCTGCTCGCCGTCCTCACGGGCTGCGGCGGCCTGTTCGGGCTGGGCGGGACGAACGCGGCGGCGGCCGATCCCGGGCCGCTGGGGAAGACCACGCTGAACGTGTCGGTGGTGCCCGCGCTGGACTCGGCGGGCTTCTTCGTGGCACTGAAGGAAGGCCTGTTCGCCAAGCAGGGGCTGACGATCAACTACACGCCGGCCACCAGCAGCGACACGGTGATCAACGAGCAGGTCGCCGGGAAGTTCGACATCACCGGCGGCAACTACGTGTCCTACATCCAGCACTACATCAGCGATCACCAGCCGCTGGAGATCGTCGCCGAGGGCTCCCTGATGCAGGAGGGCACGCAGGCCCTCTACACGATGCCGGACTCGAAGATCACGACGCTGTCGGCGCTCCGCGGGCACGTGCTCGGGATCAACGCGCCCGGCAACATCAACTACCTGCTGGCCGCCTCGGTACTGACCGAGAACGGCATCCCCCTCGACTCGGTGCGGTTCCCCTCGGCGCCGATCCCGTTCCCGATGATGGGCGCCGCGCTCGCGTCCGGCAAGGTCGCCGCGGCCGCGCTGCCGGAACCGTTCGCGACCGAGATCATGCAGAAGTACGGCGCGGTGCCGCTCGCGGACCTGAACCAGGGCGCGACGCAGAACTTCCCCATCCAGGGCTACGTGGTGACCAGGTCGTGGGCGAAGCACAATCCGGGCACGCTCAAGGCCTTCCTGGCCGCGCTGAAGCAGGGCCAGAAGATCGCCGACACCAACCAGGCCGCCGCGCGGAAGGCCATGGAGTCCCTCAGCGGGCCGATGGCGGGCCAGGTGACGACGGCCGTCGGGGCGACGATGACGCTCAACGACTACCCCCTCGGCATCGACCCGAAGCGACTGCAGCGGGTTCCGGACGTCATGCTGCAGTTCGGCCTGCTGCACAAGCGGTTCAACATCGCGAGCATGCTGCCCGGCGGCTAGGCCGATTCCCCGACGGCATCGCCGACTCCGTCGCTGACGGCGCCGGTGGCGGTATCCCGGTAGCGGCGGAAGGCGGGCAGCGCGGCGCCGATCGCGACGGACCCGGCGATCGTGAGCAGGCCGCCCGCCACCGCGCTGGCCACCGGGGACGTCACCGACGCGAGGAGGCCGGACTCCAGGGAGCCGAGCTGCGGGCCGCCGGCGCCGATCACGTAGTCGGCGGCGCTGACCCGGCCGCGGAGCTCATCCGGGGTGACCGTCTGGACGATCACGCCGCGGATCACCACGGTGAACGAGTCCGCCGCGCCCGCGGCGGCCAGGGCCAGCAGCGTGAGCCACAGCCACGGCGACGCCGCGAACACGGCGAATGCGGCGCCCCACGCCGACACGGTGACGAGCATCGCCAGGCCCCGCCGCGGCATGCGCGCCAGCGGCCCGGACGCCACCGCGGTCACCATGCCGCCGACCCCGATCGCGGTGGTGAACAACCCGAGCGTCCGCGGGTCGCCGCCGAACCGCAGCGCGTTGATCGCGGGAAACAGCGACAGCGGCAGCGCGAAGAACGTCGCGTTCAGGTCGGCCAGGAACGTCCCGGCCAGGATCCGGTCCCGCCAGACGCAGGTGAGGCCTTCGACGGTGAGAGCCAGGCCGCTACGTTCCGCCCTGCTAGCATCGTTCTTGATCGGGTCCGGGCGCATGGCGGGCAGCTGGCCGACGCCGTAGAAGGCCCCCGCGAAGCTGGCCGCGTCGACGAGGTAGCAGCCCCTGACGCCGACGGCGGCCGTGACGACGCCGGCGAGGCCGGGGCCGACGGTCATCATCACCTGGAAGACGATCCGGCCCAGCGCCATCGCCGTCGTCAGCTGCCCGGCGGGGACCAGCTTCGGGACGAACGTCTGGCGCGCGGGCTGGCTGATCGCGCCGCTCGCGCTGACCGCCGCGGCCAGCGCGTACAGCAGCCACAGCGAGCGCAGCCCGGCGGCGGCCTGGGCGAACAGCAGGGCCGAGAACACCGCCTGGCCCGCGGTCACCGCCAGCACGAGCTTGCGCCGATCGACCCGGTCCGCGAGCGTGCCGCCGGGCAGCGCGACGACCAGCATCGGGACGAGGGTGGCGACGCCGAGCCCGCCGACCGCCGCCGTCGAGCGCGTGATATCCCAGGCCTGCAGGGTCATCGCGAAGCTCGTCATCGCGGTGCCCACGCCCGAGGCAATGCTGCCGAGCCACAGGCGGCGGAAGGCGGGGTTCTGGCGCAGCGGGGTGACGTCGGTGAGGAGCTTCACCTCCGCATTATCGCGGAGAAACCGACGTTAGCTAACCGTTGCCGGATCACCACGGGCGGGTCACCACGGGGCCGGGGCGGAGCGCCTCTGGGGCGGTGGTGACTGCATCGGGGGCGGCGGCGGGCCACCGCTGCCGTGCCGCGCCCGCGCCGACAGCCTCGACGGCCACCAGTTCCACCGCCCGCACAGGACCACGATCGACGGCACGAGCAGGGTCCGGACGCCGAACGTGTCCAGCAGCACGCCCAGCGCGAGCCCCAGCCCGATCGCCTGCAGCTGCCCGCCCATCACCCCGCCGCCGAACACCGCGAACACCGCGAACGTGCCCGCGAGGATCAGGCCGGCCGACGTGACCGTGGGCCCGGTGCGCCCGATGGCCCGGATGACCGCCTCCTTCAGCGGCAGCAGCCGGGCCTCCTCCCGGATCCTGGTCATGATCAGGATGTTGTAGTCCTCTCCCAGCGCCAGCAGGAAGATGAACATCAGGAACGGCAGCAGGTACACCAGGCCGTCCGCGCCGCCGAGCGTGATCACCAGGAGGGTCGTCAGGCCGAGCGCGGCCAGGTAGGACGCCGCGATCGTCACGACCAGGTAGAGCGGCGCGATAAGGCTGCGCAGCACCAGGGCCAGCAGGATCGCGATCGCCACCACGGCGATCGGGATGATGACGCTCATGTCGCTGTTGGCGGTGCTGCTCACGTCGTACAGCCCGGCCGCCTGCCCGGCCACGCCGCTGTCCGTGGCATGCGAGGCGGACGCGGCCTTCGCCAGCGCGGCCCGCACCGCGGGCGTCGCGTTCATCCCGGCCGTGCTCGTCTGCGATCCGGCGGTGAGCCCCGCGGTGAACCGCACCGTCAGCCCGTCCGACGACACGTACGGGGCGGTGGCGCGGTAGACCTCGAACTCGGCCCGCGGGATCAGGTCGCTGGCCTGGCTCTGGCCCTGGCCCCTGCCGCGGCCGTGGCCGCGACCGTGCCCATGGCCGTGACCGGAGCTGGCCCCGGAACCGGAACCACCGGAACCACCGGGAGGGGCCACCACGCCCTTCGCGTGCGACGCCGCCGTCGCCGGGGGCCCGAGCTTCGAATGCAGCGCCGCGTACTGCTGCGCGGTCAGCGAGGCACCGGCCTGGCCGGGCGTCCCGAGCGGTCCGGCCAGGCCGGTGAACTGCCCCGAGCCGCGCAGCTTGTCCTGCGCCGTGGCCAGGTCCTGCGGGTGCTTCCAGACCGGGGCCGAATAGCGGAGGATCAGGTCCGAGGGGTTGCCGGTGGAGGCGGGGAAGTCCGACGCGAGGATGGCGTTGCCCTTCGCCACGTCGGAGCCGGCGGGCGCCGAGGTTGAGTGGGTCACGTTCGCCGTCTTGTAGCCGGTCACGGCGAGCGCGAGCCCCGCGAAGACCAGCACGCCGATGGTGAGCACCGCGACCGGGCGGCGGACCGCGCGCCCCGCGATCCGTCCCCACAGGCCGTCGCGCTGCGGCTCCGCCGGGCCGCCCTGGTCGGCCGGCTTGATCTTGCGGAACATCAGGGGCGCGCAGACCGAGAGCAGGGCGGGCAGCAGGGTGAGCCCGGCCAGCAGCATCACCGCGATGCCCAGGGCGAGCGGGACCGCGAGGTAGCGGTAGAGCCCGAAGCCGGCGAACAGCAGGGTGAGCAGCGCCAGGATCACGGTCCCGGCCGAGGCGGTGATCGACTCGCCGACGTGCGCGAGCGAGGCGGCGACCGCCGTCCCCCGGTCCCGGCCGGCCCTCAGTTCCTCCCGGAACCGGTAGACGAGGAACAGCCCGTAGTCGGTTCCGGCCCCGAGCATCAAGACGATCAGCAGCGTCTGCGTCACCGACGAGATCTGCATGCCGTGGGAGCCGAGCTCCCCGATGAGCCGCTCGGCGACCAGCAGCGACACCACGCTCGGGATGAACGTGATCACCGCGGCGACCAGCGAGCGGAGGACGATCAGCAACAGCACCACGATGAACACGACCGAGTACATCCCGATCTTCCCCGTGGCCTTGTTCGCGCTCTTGTTGTTGGCGGCATTCGTCGCGGCCTGCCCGGCCAGGTGCATCTGGAAGCCGGCCGGCGCGTTCGCGCGGGCGAACGTCTTCGACAGCGCCTGGATCTCCGGCTTCAGCGCGGCGACGTTATGGCTGGCGTGGTTGACGACGACGGTGAGCTCGACGGCGTCACCGGAGGGCGAGGTCCCGGTGTCCCGCACCGACTCGACCCCGTTGACCTGCTTGAGCAGGCCCTCCTCACGGGTGACGGCGGCGTTGTCGGAGCTGGTCAGCTTCCCGCTCCTGGTGGCCGCCACCACCGTGATCCTGCTGGTGTCCCCGTTGCCCAGCACCGGCGTTCCCAGCGTCTGCGCCTGGACGCTGGGGGCGCTCCGGGGCAGGAACAGGCTGGGGTCGCTGTTGACCTGGCTGCCGAGCGACGGGAGGAGCATGACGGACGCGACCAGGGCGGCGACCCATGCGGCGATGACCAGCAGCCGGAGCCGGACGACCCATCTCGCCACCGCTGCGAAGAACCTGTGTACGCGCATTTTCCCCATGATGCCGGCGGAGCCCGCGGGCTGTCGTCGGCCTGGCGTCCATGATCCGCGTACATCCCGGGATGTAGCGGGCTACGGGCTCACGGCTTGACCAGGCCGGACTGGTAGGCGATCACGACGAGCTGAGCGCGGTCGCGGGCGCCGAGCTTGGCCAGGATGCGGCTCACGTGGGTCTTCGCCGTGGGAACGCTCATCACCAGCTTGGCGGCGATCTCCGTGTTGGACATGCCGTGCGCGATGAGCGCGAGCACCTCGCGCTCGCGCACGGTCAGCTGGGCGAGCGCTTCCGTCGGCGGCTGCCTCGGATCCGGCTGGCGGGCGAAGTGCCCGATGAGCCGCCGGGTGACGTTCGGCGCCAGCAGCGCGTCACCGGCGGCCACGACGCGGACGGCCGCCAGCAGCTCCTCCGGCGGCCGGTCCTTGAGCATGAACCCGCTCGCGCCGGCCCGCAGCGCGGCGAAGACGTACTCGTCGAGGTCGAACGTGGTCAGGATCAGCACCCGCGGCAAGTCCCCGTCGGCGGCGAGCAGCCTCGTGGCGGCGATGCCGTCCATGACCGGCATCCGGATGTCCATCAGCACCACGTCGGGCGAGGCCTCACGGGCCAGCGCGACCGCCTCGGCGCCGTCCGCGGCCTCGCCGAGCACGGTGAGGTCGGGCTCGGAGTCGATGAGCAGCCGGAAGCCGGCCCGGACGATGGCCTGGTCGTCGGCGACCAGGACGCCGATGCTCACGCGGCCTGCCTGCCCCGGGCCACCGGGAGGAACGCCGTGACTCCGAACCCTCCGCCCGGCGCGGCGCCGGCTTCCAGCGTGCCGCCGAAGGCCGCCGCGCGTTCCCGCATTCCCACGATCCCGTGCCGCGGTCCCCGGCCGGCGGTGTGCCGCGGCCCCTGGCCGGTACCCGGGCCAGTGTCCGTGACGCCGATCCGCACCCCGTCGTCGCCGACCCGGACCCGCACCGACGCCTGCGCCCCCGGCGCGTGCCGGACCACGTTGGTCAGCGCCTCCTGGACGATCCGGTACACGGTCAGCGCCGCCGCCGACGGCACCGTGGCCGTGTCCCCGGTCACCTCGAGGCTGACCGGCGTTCCCGCGGAGCGGACCATGGCGGCCAGATCCTCGAGGTCCCCGAGGCCGGGGGCCGGGGCCAGCGGGAGCTCCGGGCCGGCGTCACCAGGGCCGGCGGCCTGGCCGGGGCCGG
>JAFMRC010000250.1 GCA_017354375.1 Nocardiopsaceae bacterium
CGAGCTGAACCGGCGCGGTTTCCGGGGCGGGGCCGGGTACCGGACCGCGGAGGTCGCCGGCCGTCTGGCCCGCGAGGGCCGGTGGCGGGACGTACCGTTCGAGCCGGCCGCCGAGCCGGGGCGGATCGACCCGCGCACGCTGACCATCGCCCTAGATGACCTGCTCCCGGCGCGGCGCACGGTCGCGGTCGACTCCGGGAACTTCATGGGGTACCCGTCGATGTTCCTGGACGTGCCGGACGCCGACGGGTTCGTGTTCACGCAGGCGTTCCAGTCGGTCGGCCTCGGCCTGGCCACCGCGATCGGCTCGGCCCTCGCCCGGCCGGACCGGCTCACGGTCGCGGCGGCCGGGGACGGCGGGCTGCTGATGGGGGCCAGCGAGCTGGAGACCGCGGTCCGGCTGGGGCTGGACCTGATCGTCGTGGTGTACGACGACGAGGCCTACGGCGCGGAGGTGCACCACTTCGGGCCGGGCGGGTTCGACCTTGAGCATGTCCGGTTCCCGCCCGCCGACATCGCGGAGATCGGCCGCGGCTACGGCTGCGAGGCGGTCACGGTGACCTCGCCCGGCGACCTGGACGCGGTGCGCGACTGGGCTCGCGGTCCCCGCTCGCGGCCGATGGTGGTGGACGCGAAGGTCACCCGGGGCGAGCCGTCCTGGTGGCTGGAGGAAGCGTTCCGCGGGTAGCGGTGCTAGCGGCCTGTACGAGCCGGGCGAACGGATGTAGACCCGAGGTATGGACGACACGTTCCCGCCGACCGCCGTGCCCGCGCCGCGCACCGGGGGCGGCGCCGGGTACCTGCGGATCGCCACCGAGGAGGCGTTCGCCACCCCGGAGCTCATCCGGATCTGGCTGGGCATGGTGGGCGACTACGACGACCCCGGGTTCCGGTCGCTGTGGGGCTTCTACGGCACGTCGACCGCGGAGCGGCCCCGGTTCGTCCTGGAATCGCTGCAGGACCTGGGGGAGAAACGGCTCGCCGCGATGGACGCGGCCGGGGTCGACCGGCAGGTCATCTCGCTGACCTCGCCCGGCGTCCAGGTGCTGGACGCCGACCTGGCCGTCGCCCAGGCGGCGCTCGCCAACGACCGGCTCGCGGAGGCCTGCGCCCGGCACCCCGGCCGGTTCTCCGGCCTGACCGCGGTCGCGCCGCACGACCCCAAGCGCGCCGCCGCCGAGATCGAGCGGGGCAAGAACCGGCTCGGCCTGCACGGCGTGATCATCAACTCGCACACCCGCGGCGAGTACCTGGACGACCCGAAGTTCTGGGACATCTTCGAGGCCGCGCAGGCCCTCGACGCGCCGATCTACCTGCACCCGAACACCCCGCCCAAGTCCATGATCGGCCCGCTGCTGGAGGCGGGCCTGGACGGCGCGATCTGGGGGTTCGCGGTGGAGACCGGCACCCACCTGCTGCGGCTGATCACCGGTGGCGTGCTCGACCGGTTCCCGCGGCTGAAGATCGTCGTCGGCCACCTGGGGGAGGCGCTGCCGTTCTGGATGTACCGGCTGGACTACATGCACGCCGCGACCGTGCGGGCGGGCCGCTACGAGAGGATGAAGCCGGTCGAGCTGAAGCCGTCGGAGTACCTGCGCCGGAACGTCTGGGTGACCACCAGCGGCATGCCGTGGGCGCCCGCGATCATGTTCTGCCGCGAGGTGCTCGGCCCGGACCGGGTGCTGTACGCGATGGACTACCCGTATGAGTACCTGGCCGACGAGGTCCGCTGGCAAGACGACCTGCCGCTGACCGTCGCGGAGAAGAAGCGGTTCTTCCAGGCGAACGCCGAGGAGCTGTTCGGTCTCCCCGGTACCTAGTGAGTCCGGGACTGATAACAGCTAGCGCGCTTCGTCCAGGTGTCCGACTTGCCGGTGCCGCCCCGGAGGGGCCGGGTGCTGATCATGGTCTTCTCCATGAGGACTATCCGGGAGACGACGGTGCGCCGTTTCCGTAGCGAATTCACCTCATAGAGTAGCAATACTCTCCGCAACAGTCAATAACACTATGTATCGGATTCTGTGCCCGCCCCTGTGTCCCCACCGTCCAGGCCCAGCAGCCGGGCGGCGTTGTGCTTGAAGATGCCGGGCTTGACCTCGTCGCGGATGCCGATCTTCTCCAGGTCGCTCATCCACCGTTCCGGGGTGAGCACCGGGAAGTCGGTGCCGAACAGCACCTTGTCCTTCAGCAGCGTGTTCGCGTACTGGATGAGGATCGGCGGGAAGTACTTCGGCGACCACCCGGACAGGTCGATGTACACCTGCGGCTTGTGGGTGGCGACGCTCAGCGCCTCCTCCTGCCACGGGAACGACGGGTGGGCCAGGATGATCGGCATGTCCGGGAAGTCCACGGCGACGTCGTCGAGGTAGATCGGGTTGGAGTAGGCGAGCCGGATCCCGCCGCCGCCCCGGGTGCCGGCCCCAGCCCCGGTCTGGCCGGTGTGGAACAGCGCGGGCAGCCCGGCCTCCGCGATGACCTCATACAGCCGGTAGGCGGCCCGGTCGTTCGGGTAGAAGTCCTGCGCGCTCGGGTGGAACTTGAACCCGCGCACCCCGTAGTCGCTGATCAGCCGCCTGGCCATCGCGACGCCCTCGGCGCCGCGCGCCGGGTCCACGGACCCGAACGGGATGATGACGTCGGCGTTCTCCCGCGCCCGCTCGGCGATCTCCTCGCTGGTCGGGGCGGCTGCCTCCAGCGGTCGGTCGGCGACGTCGATCGTGAACGTCACGGCCGCCATGTTCCGTTCCCGGTAGTGCGCCGCCAGCTCGTCGACGGTGAACGCCGCGGCCTTGGTCTTGAAGTACGCGGCCATCGCGGTGAGGTGCTCCCCGTCGGCCGCGCTGGCCGGCGGTGCGTTCACGCTCCGGTGCACGTGCGTGTGTACGTCGATCGCGTCCAGCTTCGCCGGGTCGATAAGCGCAGTCATGCCGCGATTATCGCGGGTGCCCCCCGGCCGGTCATCATCCGCCCGCGCCAATCCCCGCCCCGCCCCCTTTGTGCGCGGAGAACGCCCGCGGCCCCGGCCCCGCTGCGACCCGAGTGCGCACTTGGGCAACCTCTAGCTGGCCCAAAAGCGCACTTGGCACATTGGGAGGAGGGGCCAATCGAGCCCGAGTGCGCACCTGGCACGTCAGGAGGGGCGTGCGTTAGAGCCAGTTCTCTTGCAGGACGCCGACTGGGTTGGCGACGGTGACCGGCATGCCGGTCAGCGACAGGACCTCGTCCACGGTGAAGCCGGAGGCGATCTCCTCCAGGACGAAGCCGGAGGCCGACCGGGACGGCCGCCGCAGCAGCGCCAGGTCCGTGACGATGACGTCCACGCAGCCCGGTGCGGTGACCGGGTACGCGCACGACGCGACCAGCTTGGCGTTGCCGCGAGAATCGGTGTGCTCGCACATCGCGATCACGCGCTGGGCGCCGGCGCACAGGTCCATCGCCCCGCCGATGCCGCCGCCGGTCTGGCCGGGCGCCGACCAGTTGGCCAGGTCGCCGTTGGCCCCGACCTGGTACGTCCCCAGGACGACCGCGTACAGCCGGCCGCCGCGGGCGATCTCGAACGACGTCACCGAGTCGAAGAACGAGGTGCCGTCCCGCAGCGTCACGAACTGCCCGCCGGCGTCGTGCAGGTCCGGGTCGAAGTCGTCGCTCCGGTCGAACCCGCCGTAGTTCAGCATCCCGTTCTCGGCGTGCAGGACCACGGGGCGGGAGGCGACGAAGTTCGCCACCTGGACCGGCATCCCCGCACCCAGGTTCACCACCGCCTCGTCCGGCAGCAGCGCGGCCACCCGCCGCCCGACCTGCTCCCGGGTCAGGCCCTGCTTCCCGTGATACGAGCGCGCGGACGTGGGCGGCCGGTTCGCCCGCATCGGCAGGTTCTTCACGTCCATCCGCACCGTGATCGGCACCACCCGGGCGACGAACACGCCCGGCAGGTCCACGGCGTCCGGCGGGATCGCCCCGACGGGCACGATCTCCTCGGCCTCGACGATCGCCACCCGCGCGGCCTTGGCGAAGGAGACGTTGAAGTTCTGCGAGCCGCCCCAGAACCTCAGGTTCCCCATCCCGTCGGCCTGCTGCGCCCGCAGCAGCGCGTAGTCGGTGGTGATCGCCCGCTCCAGCACGTACGGCCTGCCGTCGAAGTAGCGGATGTCCTTCCCGGAAGCGATCGCGGACCCGTATCCGGTCGGCGTGTAGAACGCGGGAATCCCGGCGCCGCCGGCCCGCATCCGCTCGACCAGGGTGCCCTGCGCGATCATCTCCAGTTCCATCTCGCCGGCCTGGATCTGCTTCTCGGCCTCCGACACGAAGCCGGGCCGGGCGGAGAAGCAGGTCACCAGGCGGGAGATCTGATGGTTGTCGGCCAGCATGGTCCCGGTGGGGAACCCGGGCTGCCCGAGCCCGTTGCAGTACACGGTCAGGTCGCGCGCGCCGTGGTCCGCCAGCGCCGTGATCAGCGTGGACGGGTACCGGTGCGACACGCCGAACCCGGCCAGCGCGATGGACGCCCCGTCCGGGATGTCGGCGACCGCCTCGGCCGCCGACGAGAGCACCTTGGACGAGAGCTCAGCCATCAGATCACCTTCGAGATCCAGTCCGTGATCGCCGCGGCCACGTCCGCGTTGTTCTTCTCCAGCATCATCGCGTGCCCGTTGCCGTGAATCCCCAGCTCGGCCAGACGCAGTTCCGTCACGTCCGCCCCGCAGTCTCGCAGGTAGGCGGCGGTGGCGTCGCAGGACGGCCCGAACCCGGAGCACTCGGCCGTCACGACCGCGACCGGCAGCCCGCCGAGCTTGGCCTCGCCGTCGCCCGGCCCGAACGACACCGGCACCGCGGTCAGCCCGTGGGCCAGCGGGCCGAGCACCGGGTGCGACACGTGCGGCGGCCCGAACGGCTCGACCGCGACCACCGCGCGCACCAGGTGCCGCCGCTCGGAGGCGGCCAGCCACCCGAACGCCCCGCCGAGGGAGTGCGTGAGCACCACCGACGGCCCGATCCGGTCCAGCAGCCCCCTCGCCCCGGCCCGCATGTCCTCGTGGACCCGGGTGAGCGGCCCGGACAGCGACTCCTGCCCGGCCAGGAACTGGGCGAGGGCCGGATCGGAGCGCCCCCCGGATCCCGGCCACTGCGTGTGCGGCGGCAGCCCGTCCGCCGACGGCCCGGCGAATCCCGCCACGAACGACCCGTACGTCGCGGGCGGCCCCGGGGCGCCGAACACCTCGAGGTTGAACGGCGACCGCCCCATCCCGGGCCGGTCCACCGTGTACACCGCGAACCCGTCCCGCAGGAACAAGGTCGCCCACCCCTCGCGCCCGTCCGGCGTGCTGAGCATGTCGAGCGCCTGCCCGCCGCCCCCGTGAACCAACACCAGATTGGACCGAACGGATGGTGGCGCCTGCCACTCCACGTGCGTCCCGGACACGCTCACGCCGGACGGCCCGTCGCGGGTGGCCAGCCCGGTGAAGAAGTGGCCCTGCGACGCGATGGTGATCGGCTCGGAGGGAGTCAGGCGTGCGGTCACAGGCGCTCCGATCCGTTCAGAAGAGATTGTCCTTGAGCCCGAAGTGGAGCCGGCCCACTTCCGCGGCGACGATGTCGTGCCTGGCGGAGATGTGCCCGAGGTAGATGGACATGTCGCGGTAGTAGCGCTGCATCCGGGTGCCGCGCTTGGCCGCCGAGGAGGAGGCCGCGCCGAACAGCTCGGAGGTGGCCTGGCAGGCCAGCTGCGCGGCCCGCTGGATCATCGCGTACATCCGGGCGTCGTCCTCGCGGGTGAACGGCTCGCCGGTGCGGTGCCAGCGCTCGGCGCGCTCCATGTACTCCTCGCCGACGTGGAGGATGATCGCCTCGGCGCAGTCGGTCAGCGCGAGGGCCTGGCCGTAGTGCCGCTGGTACTCCTCGACCGTGTACCTCGGCACCTGCGGCGGGAAGTACGTGTTCTTGGTCGTGATGATGTGCTCGTACTCGTGCAGCGCGGCGCGGGCCGCGCCGACCACCGGGATCACCAGCCCGGCGTGGTACATGGCGTAGATCCGGCCGCAGAACAAGGGGTCGTCGTGCAGCGCCATGCCCGGGGCGGGCTCGGTCGTGTTGTGCGTCCAGTCGCCGGAGCAGGCGCAGTGCCCGGGCACGAACACGTTCTCCACCCGGACCGAGTTCGAGCCGGAGGAGTTCATCCCGATGATGTTCTGGTCGCCCCAGTCCGGCAGCACGGTGACGTTGTCGATCGGGGTGCAGATGGTGAGCAGGCCCTCGCTCTCCCGGCCCGGGATCACCGTGTTGCACATGAAGTGGGTGGCGTGCGCGACCCCGGAGCAGTAGTCCCACTGGCCGTTGACGATGTACCCGCCGTCCGTGGGGGTCGCCGTGCCCATCGGGGCGGCGCGGTGCGGGCACTTGAAGTCGCCGTTCGGGCCGAACAGCTCGGCCTGGCCCTCCTCGGGAAACCAGGCGCCGAGGCCCTGCGCGTGGTGCGCGCCCAGGCACAGGCCCCAGGCGGTGCCGGGGTCTCCCTCGGCCACGGCGAAGATGACCTTCCAGTAGGTGTCCATCCCGAAGGCGTAGCCGCCGAACCGCCGTGGCTGCAGCAGCCGGTAGAAGCCGGCCTCGGTGAACTTCTTGTCGAGCTCGGGGAGGTGGTGGCCGATTCTCTCCGCCTCGTCGGCCTGCTCCCGGATCGCGGGGATCAGCGCCCTCGCGCGCGCGATGACCGCCTCGGGGGTGAGGTCCGGCTCGGGCGCCGGTATGTGGCTGGCGAGCTGATCTGGCACATTACCGAGCCTGATACGGCGGGCGCCCGGCGGCAAGAGGCCCCGGACGGCCCGGGCGCGGGGTTGTCCCGGCGGGCAAGGCCTTCCGCCCGCCGCTTGTGGTGGCGCCACTGCGGTTCGCTTCTGGGGTTCGTCTCGGATTCCGGTGTCCGGAATCTCGGATTTATCAGCAGATGTGGGTAGTGGGGAGTCACAATGGGGATGAGCTGGGTGAGGTCGCGGGGTTGTTCGATAAATCTCTATACGTACGGGAAAAGGGTAATGAAGCGGTTTCGTAGGGTCATATGGTGCCTGGCGGTCGTGGTGTCGGTCGCCGGCCTGGCCGCCTGCGCCAGGGGGAACGCCGCGCAGGTCCAGCGCCCGAACCCGTCCACGGTCACGTTGTACGCGGTGCCGACCGCCGACGCGGCGGGCCTGTACGTCGCCTACGACAAGGGGTTCTTCCGCGACCAGGGGCTGAACGTCAAGATCGTGCCGACCAAGGGCGGCGAGGACACGCTGGGGGTCTTGAAATCGGGCAAGGCCGACTTCGTGGAGGGGAACTACGTCTCGTTCATCCAGTTCCAGGCCGCGCACCAGCTGAACCTGCGGATCATCGCCGACTCCTCGCTGATGCAGGCCGGCAACCAGGCCCTCTACGTGATGCCGAACTCGCCGTACCGCACCGTGTCCGACCTGGCGAACGCCCACGCGACGATCGGGGTGAACACGCTGCACAACATCGGCCAGGTGCTGATCGGCTCGGCGCTGCAGTCGGCGGGGAAATCGCTTAACGACGTTCACCTGACCGCGCCGTCGACCGGGTTCCCAGGGGAGCTGGCGGAGCTGAAGAGCGGGCAGATCAGCGCGGCGTGGCTGCCGGAGCCGTTCGGCACCATGGCGCAGCAGCAGCTGGGCGCGCGGATGCTCACCGACCTCGACCAGGGCGGGCTGCAGAACTTCCCGATCGGCTGCGTTCTCGGCGACCAGAAGTGGATACAGGGCCACCCCGCCACGGTGGCCGCCTTCCTGCGAGCGTACAAGCAGGGCCAGCTGGTCGCGGACACCAACCGCACCGCGGTGCAGGCATCGCTGGAGAAGCACACCGGGGTTCCGCCGCTCATCGCCGACACGATGACCCTCGACAACTACCCGCTGTACATGGACATCTCGGAGATGCAGCGGGTGCCGGACGTGATGTTCAACGCCCGCGCGATGAACGCGGGCTACTCCTACAAGGCGCCGTACCAGATCTCGACCATGATCCAGCCCGAGCCCGGCATGGTGCGCAGGAACCCCGGGGGCTGACTCCGCGAGGTCGCTACCGCGCGCCCCCG
>JAFMRC010000251.1 GCA_017354375.1 Nocardiopsaceae bacterium
CGGGCCGGGGCCAGGCCGAACGCGGCCCGCCACAGCCGGTGCGCGGCGTCGTCGTCGGGGGCCTCGGCGAACCAGCGGGCCAGGACCCGGAAGTCCGCCGACCGGTCCGAACGTCCCGAGCGCCGCTCGTTCAGCAGCCCGACCGCGTCGATGAGCTGCTTGATCGCGGTGACGGCGGCCTGGCGCAGCATCCGGGCCTGCGACGGGTGCCCCGGGTCGCGCGAGGTGAACCAGTCCCGCAGGCCGCGCCACCGGTTCCGCCACGCGTCCAGGGCCTGTTTCTCCGCGATGGCCAGGGCGTGGGCGGCGTCGGCGCCTTCCGGGACCGCGTCTCGCGCTTCCCGGCGGGCGGCGAGTTCCAGCAGCCGCTCGTGCCCGGCGTCCTCCAGCTCGGTGAGCAGGACCGCGATCGCGGACCCGGAGTTGGCCAGGTCGGCGATGAACCGGTTGATGTAGTCGATCAGGCGTTCCTTGTAGGCCAGGAACCCGTCGACGTCGCCGTCGGAGAAGTCGATGGCACGCCGCAGCGCGGACATGAACGCCTGCGCGTTGTCGGCCAGGGAGGAGAACCGCTCCGCGATCGACAGCAGCAGCAGGTGGGCCTTGGCCGGGTCCGGGTCGGGGCCGCCGGCCATGACCTTCAGCGCCCGCAGCTGGCCGGCGATGTCGGCCAGGGCCACGGACTGCAGCTGGCCGCGCCGCCCGATCGCGTCGGTGTAGAACGCGATCGCCTGCTCGGCCGCCTGCCCGGCGGCGGTCAGCTGGTACAGCGACCGCTTGCGGTGGAAGTCCTCCACCGTGGTGACCCGCGCGGTGTCGGCGTCCGAGCGCAGGTTCCCCCACTCCACCAGCTTGTCGAGAGCGTCGGTCAGCTGCTCGTCGGCCTCGGCCCGCAGCTCGGCCGCGACGTCCTCGGGCCGCAGGTGCACGATAAACCGCTCCTTCGCCGTGGCGAAGGTGGCCAGGACGCTCCGGTACAGGCTCGCGTTGGGCGCGCTCAGGTGCGCGAACGGCTGTGGTTCCCCCGGGGCGCGGTTTTCTGGAGGGTGTCCGCTTCCCACCGCTACATACTGCCGCAGCCCGGCGCCAGGATGTGCGCGAAACGCCGGCTCGGCCCGAAATACGTTTGTTGCCCCCGCGGGCTTCGCCCGCTTCTTGCTGTTATCATCTCCGCCCCCGCACCCTCGCCGCATGAAAGTGCCGTTGCTACGGCAGTAGCCGTAGCAACGCGCCGTTGACGCGAACTCAGCAAGACCCTGGCGGCTTACTGGCTGGGCACGGGTGGGGTAGTGGCTTACGGTGCCGGATATATCCGGCATGGGGGTGAGTTACGGAAGGCAGTGGGACCGAGAGGTCGGACAAAAGTGCGGAGTCAGGGGATAAGGGGGGAGTCGGGACTATCCGTTCGGGGGAATGGGGGTTGCGGGTTTTCAGGGACTGGTCGATGGCTTCCAGGAAGGCGATGGGGCGCAGGAGGTCATCGGGGGGCAGTGGCGGGACGGTGCCGTCGATCATGCCGAGGAACGCTTCCAGGCCGGGGGCGAGGTAGTTGCCGTCGGTGGGCAGCTCGCGGGCGGCGATCCCGTGGCGGCCGACGGCGAGGGCGTGGAAGGGCACCGGGCCGCCCGGGTCGCCCGGCCCGGCCGGTCCTGGCTTGACGAGGTTGACGGTGACCCGCGCGCCGCCGGCCGTCGCGCTCGCGACGATGCTCTCCGCGACCCGGTCTACCCGCACCTCGCCGACCGGGCCGGGGGCGAGGCGCAGCGCCACGTCCACCGGGTGGATGCCGTAGAAGAAGATCCCGCCGTACTCGCTTTCCTCGTCGGCCGGCCCGGTGGCGACCACCGACCGCGCCGGGCCGATGGCCCCGAACTCGGCCGCGAGCTCCTCGGTGGCCGGGAGGTAGCGCAGCGCCGAATAGGACGTGACCAGCGCGCCGCGGGCGTCGGCGACCCGCAGCATCTCCTCGGCGTCCGCGACCCGGCAGGCGAACGGCTTGTCGACCAGCACCGGCCGCCCGGCCTCCAGGAACGGCAGCGCCAGGTCCCGGTGCGACCCGCCGTGGCGGGCCGTGACGATCAGGGCGTCCGCGACATCCAGCAGCGCCGGGACGTCCCCCGCGACCAGGTCGATGCCGCCCGCGCGGCACAGCTCCCGGACGCGCTCCCCAGCCTCGGCCCCCGTTCCAGCCCCGCCTCCCGCTCCGCCCCCCGGCCCGGGTACCAGCGCCGTCACCCGGACGCCGGCCCGGGCCCGGGCCACGTTCAGGTAGTCGATGATGTGGTCGACGTGGGAGCTTTCGGTGCCGACGATGCCGACGCGCAATTCCATGCCGTTCCTCATTTCGTGCCGGCCCTCATTTCATGCCGGTGAGCGTGACGCCGCGGATGAAGTAGCGCTGCAGCGCCAGGTAGAGCGCGAAGATCGGCACGAACGTGATGACGGCCGCCGCCATGGTCAGCGCCAGCGATATGTTCTGCGCCTGCAGGCTGTACAGGCCGACGGTGAGCACGTCGTGGCCGGGCGAGCGTATTTCGACCAGCGGCCACAGGAAGTCGTTCCAGTGCCACAGGAACACGAAGACGCCGAGCGTGGCGAGGATCGGCTTGGTCTGCGGCAGCACGATCCGGGCGAAGGTCCGGAATTCGCCGGCGCCGTCGATGCGGCTGGCCTCGATCAGCTCGTCGGGCACCCCGGCGATGAACTGCCGCATCAGGAAGAGCGCCTGGGCGTTGGCGAGGGTGGGGACGATCAGCCCCCAGTAGGTGTCGATGCCGCCCAGCCTGGATATCAGGATGAACTGCGGGATCAGCGTCAGCTGGTAGGGCACCATCAGCATCGAGATGAACGTCCAGAACAGCATCCGCTGGCCGAAGAACCGCCTCTTCGCGAACGCGTACGCCGCGATGGAGGCGAAGACCAGCACCAGCACGGTCGACACGCCGGCGTAGATGAGCGTGTTGAGCGCCCATTTCCCGACGTCGCCGTGGCTGAGGGCGGCCGCATACGCGCCCCAGTTGAAGTGCACCGGGAACAGGGAGCCAGGAAGCGAGACCGCCTGCCCGTACTGGCCGGACAAGACGATCATGACGTAGAACGGGAAGATCGTCACCACGGCGACGATCGCCAGCGGCAGGTGCGCCGCCAGCCGCCCGCGTCGCTTGCCCGGCCTCATCGGGCGTCCTCCCGGAAGACCCGGCGCTGCCACAGCGACACCACCAGGGTGATGGCGAACAGCACCACCCCGGCCGCGCTGGCGTAGCCGAAGTCGAAGTAGCGGAAGCCCTGGTCGTAGATGAGGTAGACCAGCGAGTAGCTCGACTGCCCCGGGCCGCCGCCGGTCATCACGTAGATGATGTCGAAGACCTGGAAGGACTGGATGACCTCCAGTATCACGACGAAGAACAGCGCGGGCTTGAGCTGGGGAAGCGTCACCCTGGTAAACCGCGCCCAGGCCGACGCGCCGTCGATCATCGCGGCCTCGGTGTACTCCTTCGGTATCGCCAGCAGCCCGGCCAGGAGGATGAGCATGTCGAAGCCGAACCTGGTCCAGACGCTCATCAGCGACAGGGACGGGAGGACCATGGCGTTCGAGGACAGCCATGGCACGGCGCCGAGGCCGATGGCGCCGAAGAACCAGTTCGCCGGGCCGTTGTAGGAGTAGATCCACTGCCAGATCACGCTGCTGGTGACGAGGCTGGTGATGACCGGCAGGAAGTACAGGGCCCGGTACACCTTGATCCCGCGGATGGACCGCGCGCACAGCTGCGCCATGCCCAGCGACACCACCACCGTGAGCGGCACCGCGATGACGGTGTAGATGACCGTCACGCGCAGCGCGTTCCAGAACAGGGGGTCGGTGAACAGGCTCCGGAAGTTGGCCAGCCCCGCCCAGGAGACCACCCCGGTGATCTGGTAGTTCGAGAATCCCAGCAGCAGGCCCGCGACCGCGGGGCCGATCCGGAAGACGACGAACAGCACGGTGTAGGGGATGATGAAGACCAGCGTGATCCCGGTGCCGTTCTTCCGCAGCCGGTCCCGGGCCTTCCGCAGCCTGGTCACCCCCGGGACAGGAGGTTGTCGGCCGCGCTGGCCGCGGCGCTCAGCGCCTGCCGCGGCGTGGCCTGGCCGAGCAGCGCCGCCTGGATGTGCGGGCTGATCACGCCCATCAGCTGCCGGGACTTCAGGCCGATCGACCCGATCGTCATGTCGGGAAGCAGCCGTTCCTCCTTGCCCTCAAGGGTGCTGCGCGGGAAGAGGGTTCCGGCCGAGCTGCGCGCCGGGAAGTAGTGGTGGCTCTTGTCGTAGCTCTTCATCTGGCCCGTCGATGTCACCCAGTTGACCCACGCGGCCGCGGCGGTCTTGTCCTTCGACCCGGACAGTATCGACAGGCCCCCGACGGTCCCGTAGCTCACCGGCTTCGCGCCCGGCCCGGCGGACCCGGCGGACCCGGCGGACAAGGGCGGGTAGACCGCCCAGCCGGACAGGGGCATGGCCTTCGTGGGGATCAGCGCGGCCACGTCGCCGGCCATCACGAACCCGACCTTGCCCTGCTCGATCGGGTCGGTGTCCGGCTGCGGGGGCGTCGTCAGCGAGTCCCTCGGGACGTAGCCCCCGTTGACCAGCTTGGTGAGGAACGTCAGCGCGGCGACGCCGGCGGCGGAGTCGAACGCCGCCTTGGTGCCGTCCGGGGTCAGCACCTGGCCGCCGGCCTGCCACAGCAGCGGGTAGAACGTCTCGTTGAGGGTCTGGGTCGGGTCCGCGTCGTACTCGGTGGCGTAGTAGCCGGCCCGCTTGAGCTTCGGTGCGTCGGCGAGAAGGTCGCCCCAGGTCTTCGGCGCCCGGCTGATGCCGGCCGCCTTCATGGCCTTCTTGTTCGCCAGCAGCGTGGTGACCTGCGTGAGCAGCGGCACCCCGTACAGCTTGCCGCCGTAGCTCAGCGCCTTCAGCGCGTCGGGCCGGAAGTCGCTCTTGTCGCTGGCGACCAGGCTGCTGACGTCGGCGAGCGACCCGTTGGACGCGTACCCGGGAATCTGGTCGGGGATCATGTACACGACGTCCGGGGCCTTGCCGCCGGCGATCGCCGTCTGGAGCTGCTCGTCGCGGTTCGCCCACGGCTGGACGACGACGTTCACCTTCACGTGCGGGTACTTCCGCTCGAACGCCGCGACCCGGGGAGCCCAGTCGGCCTGCTCGCGCGTCGGGTCGATGGGGTAGATCCACATCGTGACGGTGCCCGATACCTTGGCGGGGTTGGCGGGCACCGCTCCGACGGTGCTGCCCGATCCGCCGACGTTGACCGCGCCGCACGCCGCCGTGAGCGTCACGACCCCGGCCGCCAGAAGCGTCGCTGCAGTACGTATCCGCATAGGTGCACCTCTTGAACGCGGCGGCTCTACCGGCGGCTTTACCGGTCGGATCGCAGGCCCTACGTGTCGGATCGTATCGAGCCCCCTTTGATCCGACAAGAACCGAAAAAGAGGGACATCATGCTTGAGGAGGTTCGACGGGGGGTTACGAGGCTTTGACCAGCCGTTTAACGCCATCAAAAGCTGGAAACATTAACAAACATCCATGAACTGAAGAGAACTTAAGAGACCGGAAGGTCGCCATGGACGGTCTAGCCGCCAGCCGCGCAGGACGCCTCGCCATCGCCGTGACGGCGATGATCACGGCCGTGGTGACCACCACAGCGGCCGACCCCGCGGCCACCGGCACCGCGACCACCCGCGCCACGACCACCGGCACCGCTGCCACCGGGCGACCGCCGGTTACGAACCTCGGCCAGCCGGTCCAGCGCGCCCTGTCCACCTACCAGGGCATCGGCGCATCCGCCGGCACATCACCGGGCACCTCCGCGGCCGTCGGCACCACCCCAAGCGGGGACCCCGAGGCCTACTTCCTCAACATGGGCAACTACTCCAACCAGAACGCGGAATTCGCCGGCGTCGACCTGACCACCGGCAAGACCGTCATCGACACCAGGCTCCCCTCGGGCTACAGCGACACCGGCATGGCCTACTCCAGCGCCGACCACGCGGTATTCATGGGCACCGGCGAGGGACCGGACCTGTATGAGTACCGGTCCGGCGGAACCGCGGTCACCGACCTGGGCCCGTCCATCGCCGGCCAGGACATCTGGGCCCTCGCCGCCGCGCCGGACGGAACGATCTGGGGCGGCACCTACCCGGGCGGGGACATCTTCTCCTACGACCCCGCGACCGGCGCGTTCCACAACTACGGCCAGGCCCTCAAGGGCGAGACCTACATCACCGCGCTGCTGCCGACCGCCACCGGCGTGTACTTCGGCACCCAGCCCGACACCGACTTCGGCGAGCTGGACCCCGGCACCGGCGCCGTCACCCAGATCCCCCTGCCGTCGGCATACGCGGGGCAGGCGGGGAAGGTGAGCGGACTGTCGGCGGCCGACGGCCGCCTGTTCGTCGGGGTCGCGGCGAGCACCGACGCCGCGCTTGTCTGGGACACCTCGAGCCGGAGCTGGGTGGCCACCATCGACGACTTCGGGAGCGCCACGGTCTCGCCGCCCGACCCGTCCAACCCCGACGACGTCTACTACCAGAGCACCTCCGACCACATCGTCCGCTACGACGCGGCGACCCTGTCCGGCCAGCAGCTCTCCTGGGCGCCCAACGCCATCCCGGGCGCCTGGGCCTGGGTCGGCCTCGGCACCTCCGGCTACCCGGGGCAGACCCTGGTGTTCACCTTCTACACCAGCGACCGGATCTACGGGCAGGACTTCCAGTCCGGCACGTCCTACTACCTCCAGCCGCAGGTCCAGGGCTCGGGCGACCAGATCATCACCCTCGGCGCCGGACCGGGCAAGGCCATCTACGCGGGTGCCTACCTCACGCCGCCGGGCATGGCGCGATGGGATCCCGGGTCCGGCAGCTGGCGGCTGCTGACCGGATCGGGCCAGGTCGAAGGCTACGGGGACTACGACGGCAACCTCGTCTTCGGCCGCTACCCCCAGGGCGACCTCTACTACTATGACCTGTCCAAGCCGTGGAACTACGGCACCAACCCCGGCCCCCCGGTCGCGATCGGGGATGACCAGAACCGCCCGGTCGCGTTCGCGCAGATCAATGGCCTCGAGGCGGTCGGCAGCGTCCCGGTGTCGGGACGGCTCGGCGGCGACATCAGCCTGTGGAACCCGGCCACCGGGGCGCTTTCCGTCTACCCGCCCCCGGTCCCCGCCCAGACCCCGGTCTCCCTGGTCCCCCACGACGGCCTGCTGTGGGGCGCCACCTCCGTCAACGGCGGGTACGGCGTCGCGCCGACCGCCAGGTCCGCCGAGCTGTTCGCCTGGAACCCGGTCACCCACAAGGTCGTGTTCTCCGTCGTCCCGAAGAAGGGCGCGGCCAACGTGTCCGGCCTGGCGCTGGATTCCAGCGGCCACCTGTGGGGCCTCGCCGACTCGACGCTGTTCGAGTTCAGCCTGGCCACGCGGCACGTCATGCGGCGCGAGACCCTGTCGCTGGAGCGGGACGACAGCATGTACGGGATCGAGCACCGGATCGTCTTCGACCGCGGCCAGCTATTCGCGACGACCGACGAGAAGCTGTTCCGGGTCAACCCGCTCACCTGGCGGGCGCGGACCGCCTACTGGGGCCCGGCCAGCGACCTGACCCGGGGCCGCGGCGGCCAGCTGTACTTCGTGCAGCGGCCGTCCTACGTCTACCGATACGACCCCGGATTACATCCGGGATTGACCCGCAGTGCTTCCCCGGGGGACACCCCCGGACCCCCGGCCATGAAGATCAAAAGATCTTATCCCCCGAACGGATATCCCGGCTCCCCCCGCTCCTGGCCGACTCGTAGCAGCCTAGGACGAGCGCGAGCGTGCGACGGCCGTCCGCGGTCGTGACCAGCGGAGGGCGGTGCTCACGGACCGCGGCGATGAAGTCCAGGTACTGCTCCCGGTGCGCGTCGTCGATATCCATCGGGGCGGGGGCCTCCGTGACCGGGTCCTCCGCCGCGCGGGCCGGCTCCATGTCCCGGGCGTGGAAGTAGTCGAGGCGGTCGCCGGCGACGACGGCGG
>JAFMRC010000008.1:0-797 GCA_017354375.1 Nocardiopsaceae bacterium
GCCGCGGCCAGCGCCTCGGGTGGCGGCACGGCCGCGACGCGCGCCGGGTCCGCGCCCGGCTCGGTGACGGGCACCACGGACAGCTTCTCGCGGGTGAGTCGCGCGATGTCGTCGCCCGTCGGGGCGTCACCCGCCGCGATGGCCTCGACCAGGTTGGCGAGCAGTTCGGCCCGCATG
The DNA here is from genome assembly GCA_017354375.1 of Nocardiopsaceae bacterium. Taxonomy (GTDB): domain Bacteria; phylum Actinomycetota; class Actinomycetes; order Streptosporangiales; family Streptosporangiaceae; genus Trebonia. Next base: position 178 of record JAFMRC010000008.1, read on the forward strand.
ATCCGCTGCCGCCGCTCCCGCTTCAGGTCGCCGGAGCGCTCGGCCGCGTGCGGCGGGCGGCGTCCCCGCACGTGGTGCATGCTCTCGTAGACCATGCCCGCGGCGATGCCGCCCCAGATTCCGTCGGCGATGTGAAGATCACGCTCGGTGATGAAGTGCCGCAGGTCGTGCGGGAGCCTGGTGCCCGCCCGGGTGAACTCCGTCATCCGGTAGACGACGCCGTCGTCGCGCTCGATGACCGAGTAGGCGACGGCGTGGTCGGGGAACCGCCGGAACGTGATGCGCATGAGCCCACTATGCGCGCGGCGCCCGGCGGCGGCCTAACGGTTTTCGCGTATCCTTGCCGCAGGGTGAGTCGGCCGGGCGGTCGCGCCAGGTTCCGGGGCCCAGGTTCCGGGGCCGGTGAGGAAGGTCCGGGCTCCACAGGGCAGGGTGGTCGGTAACGCCGACCCGGGGCGACCCGCGGGACAGTGCCACAGAAAGCAGACCGCCCCGCCATTCCCCAGGAAAGGCGGGGTAAGGGTGAAACGGTGGTGTAAGAGACCACCAGCGCCGCGGGTGACCGCGGCGGCTCGGTAAACCCCACCCGGAGCAAGGTCAAGAGGGCCGCGCCGCTTCGC
>JAFMRC010000008.1:807-41549 GCA_017354375.1 Nocardiopsaceae bacterium
GGGGCGGCCTGCGCGAGCGTTCGAGGGCGGCCCGCCCGATGCCCGCGGGTAGACCGCACCGAGGCTGCCGGCAACGGCAGTCCCAGATGGATGACCGTCGCCCCGCTTGACGCGGGGGCACAGAACCCGGCCTACAGGCCGGCTCACCCATCATCTACGCCGCTGGCCTGTACATTCCGCTGTCCGATCAGGTCGAGCTTGCTGAGTTCCTCGCGTGCGGCCTTGAGCAGCGATTCGAAGTCCAGGTAGCTGAGTTCGCCGGCGAGGTCCTTCAGCAGGGCGACCTGGGCCGCGGCGTTCTCGTCCTCCTCGGCCTCGCTCCGGTCGGCTGGCGGGGGATTGATGCCGACCGCCGCCCCCATCAGGGCCTCGGCCATGCTCGGGCTGAACCCGGCCTGGTCCCCGCCGTGCCGGATCCGGCTTCGCGCGACGAACCGGATGATGTCCGGCCGGGACTCGGTGTTCACGAACCGGTACTTGACCGCCGCGAGGAACACCGAGCCGAGCAGGTACGCGAACGCGTCCTGCCATTCCGGGCTGGCGTTGTCGAGGATCCGGTCGAAGGCATCGTCGTCACCGGTTACCAGCGCGCGCAGCGCGGTGACATGCTCGTCATCGATGTTCATCGCGCGGCGCGCTGCCGGAGATACGCCGCCGTTACCTCTACGGCATGGGCGAGCAGGTCATCGACCTGGTTCTGGGACTCATCAGTCTCGTGGGTGAGGGCGTACAGCATGGCGGTCTGCGCTCCTGCGCGGTCGCGGGCGTTCATGGAGGTTAGAAGGTCTTCATGGCCGGGGGTGGCGCGGAGTACCTTCTCGGCGTCTTCGGCCGGGACGGTATCCGGCCCGATCGTGCGAACGCGCGCGTCCGAGACGAAGTCGATGATGTCTTCCGCGGAAGGCTGCTTTCCGAACCGGTTTTCTACGGCCTTGGAACAAGCGGTTGTCAGCAGAATGGCGAATGCCCCCTTCGCGTCGGAGTCCTGAGTGCCATGCAAGCGGCGCCACGTGTCCATGTCTCCCGTCAGGAACGCTCGAAGCTCGGCTACTGCGCTGTCGATGGAGGAGGTGGTCACCTTAGCGATCCCTTCTACTGTGACTGGCCAAGTGTCGTAGGCCCGTTATGGCTGCAACCATCATCAGGACCGTACTGCCGACTACATCGCTCACGTTGAGTCCCAGGGTTGGTGCCGCATCGTACGTTGAATGGCCGGAAGCGAGAGTATGCACGCCTGTTGGCTCCGGGCCGCGAGGAACAATGTCAGCGATCGCCGCTCCGACGCTACCGCTTGCGTCGTAGCCGTCATCGGCATCTTCGAGGAAGGAGTCAAAGGCCCGCCCTATCCTGCTCTCCGAAGGGTCGTCTTTCTCGCCCAGGTTTTGGGAGAAGGGGGCTTCGCCTCGCACCTTGTCGGCGAAGGTCCGCTGGTCGGTGGTGTCTCCGAGGTGCACGTCCGGGTTCTCGCCGAGCGTGTTGTCGCCGAGATCCCGCTGGTGCGGGAGGCCGGGGATGCCGAGCCGCCGGGGTGCCGTGGACTGGCCACCTTGCCTGTCCGTGACGCCCGCGGCCCGTACGGCTTCCCTGGATGCCCAGTCCACCCCGTCGGTGTACATCACGATCGTCTGGTCGTGGAATGTCGAGGTTACGCGCCGGATCGGGTGCCTGGCGCCTCTGTCCCCCCGGTCTCCGCCGCCTCCGTCATCGCCGCCCTCGTCATCTCGGCTTCCGTCATCGCCTTCTCCATCCCCGCTTCTGCGATCGGCGGAACCGCCCCCATCTCCGGCCGCGCCGCGTCCGTCATCCCGGTCGCCGGTCGCGCGGCCCCCGTCATCCCGGCCCCCGCTCCCTCTGCCGCGGTCACCGGTGCCCGCCACGAGCCCGAGGCTGAGGAGCTGGTCGCCCTGCCCGACTGCGGTGTAGGCCTCGCGCCGGGTCATCCCCGGCGAGCGGTGGTCGGCCGAGGCGGGCACCGGGTTGAGGTCCGGGCCCAGCTCGCCGTACGGGTCGCCCTCCCGCGGCCGGTCCCCCCGGTCGCTTTTGCCCGGCCGGTCCGCGCCGCCGCCGGAAAGCTCGGAGCCCATGGCCGCCCGGCCTCCTCCCGCTATTCCGGCTGCCAGGCCGGAGCGCTCATCCCCCCGGGTCCCTTCCATCGTCGCGACCCACGGTAAGAACAGCGCGTAACATCCCAACTACGAACGATACCGGCAAGGCGTTGCCATCCGCCACCATTCACAGTGATACGTCGGCAATCGGGCCTGCTTGCCGGCACTGTCCCTTATCCGAGTATTGCCTGCCGCCAGTGGTCTTCGTGCTGGGTGATGTAGGTGGTGTCTGCCTTCCACGCGTCGCCGTGGCCCTGTTGCCATAGCCGTGCCCAGGGCTGGGTACCTTGGGCGGCCTGCCGGGCGAGGAAGGTGTGCATGGCCTGGGTCCGGTGTCCGAGCAGCGGGATGATGTCCAGGCGCTGCTGTTCGGTGAGGCCGTAGGCGTCCGCGATGAGGCGCAGTCGGCGGTCGGCGTCATCACGCTGGAAGGCCGGGTTCGCGCTCAGCGGCGCGAACCCGTGGGCGGCGTAGGCGAGGTCCCAAAGCCGGGTGCCCGGTGCGGCGGTGTCCCAGTCGATGAACGCCCACCGGTGGTCGCCGATGACGAGGTTCCAGGGTGCCAGGTCGTTGTGGGCAATGATCTCGTCCCCGTCGGCCGGGATGAGTGCCTGCCAGGGCGCGCTGGGCGGCGGGGTGAAGCTGGCGACGGCGTCGTGGAAGTCGCGGATGAGGCGGGCAGCGCGGCGGAGCGGGCTGTCGCCCTCGAGCAGGTGGAAGTGGCCTGGCCAGGCGATGGTGCCGGGGATAAAGGCCAGGACCTCGCGCCCGCGTTCGTCGATGCCCAGCGGCCGGGGCGCCCCGTGGAAGCCGACGTTGTGGAGATGGGTTAGCAGGGCGTGCACGGCAGGCGTCCAGGGGCCGGCCGGGCGGCGCACGGTATCGCCAGCGCGCACCACCCCGCTGCTCATGTTTCCCCCGTTCAGCGGCATCTCGGTGCCTGTCACGCTAATGAGTCAACCACGCCAGGGCGGGGTCTCTCACGGCTGGGATCGCAGCACGGCGACCTCGGGGAACTCCTCGGGCGAGCCGTAGCCGTGCTCGGCCAGCCAGCGGATGTTAGTCAGGCATCGCAACGACCACCATGCGCGGATGAGGTCGCGGTCGACGCCGGTGCCGTAGCAGGCGACGACGTCGCCAAGATGCTCCTTGTGCCCGAGCGTGAGGATGGCGATGTCGAAGAGCGCGTCGCCCTGGGCCGCCTCGGACCAGTCGACGATGCCGGTGACCTCGTCGCCGTCGACGAAGACGTGGTCGACCTGCAGGTCTCCGTGGATGAACGTCGGCGTCCACGGCCGGAGGGCAGTCTCGGCGAGCTGGCGGTTGCGCCTGACCAGGTCGGTGGGAAGGACGTTGTTCGCGACGAGCCACCCGCATTCGCCGTCGAGGCGCGATGCGAGTTCCCCAGGGCTCCGGCCGGGCCATGGGGGCAGCGGCGCGTCGTGCAGCGCCCGTACTGCGGCACCCGCGGCGGCCCGCGCGGCCGGCGACGCGGTAGAGGGCTCGCCGAGGTGGCCGAGTGCCGTCCCGCCAACGGCGGTGAGTGCGAGCACGGGCGGCTTGCGCCACAGGATCTCCGGGGTCGGGACCGGCGCCATCGCCATCGCGTCGACCTCGACGTCGGTGCGCGCCTGATCAGCGTCGATCTTCAGGAACACGTCGCCTACGCGCAGGGTCGCGCGCTCGCTATGGGCCACGACGACTTCGACCTCTCCCATGCCGGCCATTATCGCGTTACCGATTGTCCAGGTCGGCGAGCTTGGCGCGGATCTCGTCGGCGTCGGGACGCTGCAGGTCGTCGAGGATAGCGAGCGCCTCCTGCCAGGACTCTCGCGCCTGCGCCAGGTCCCCGGCGGCATAATGGATGTCGCCAAGGTGAATGAGAGCTTCTGCCTCACCCTCGCGATCGCCGATTTCCCGGGCGATACCGAGCGCGTGCTCATAGCAGGAGATAGCTTCGCCAAAATTGCCCAGATGGTGCTCGGCGTAACCCAGGCTGTCCCAGGTATGTCCCTCAAGCCTGCGGTGGCCGGTTTCCGCGCTGAGGGCGAGCGCCTGCCGGCAGAACGCGCGGGCCTGCTCGTAGTCACCGAGAAGGCCGTGGGACCAGCCCACGCCGTTGAGCGCCACGGCCTCTCCGCCCTTGTCGCCGGAGGCCCGGTACAGGAGAAGCGCTTGCTCTGCGTGGCCGAGTACGTCGGCGTGGCGGCCCTGGCGTTCGGCGAGCACGCCAAGGCTTTGATGCACCCTGGCCTCTCCGAGGCGGTCGCCGAGCTGCCGGTACAGCGTGAGGCTGCTGGAGAAGTGGACATGAGCCTGATCGTGGTCGCCAAGGTTGGAGCAGGCATTTGCCAGCAGGCGGCTGGACACGGCTTGCCCGGCGGTGTCGCCGAGGCGTGTCGCGGCGGCCAGCGCCGTGCGCAGGGTATCCGCCCGTTCTCGCCAGTGGCCACGGTCAGCCAGGAAGGGCGACATGGCCCAGGGGAGCTGCCAGGCGTGGCTGCCGAACCCGCCGCCGTCGGCGAGGGTGACGGCGGCGAGCAGTACCTGGTGCTCGGCCTCGAACCAGGCCAGCGCCTCCCGGTGGCCGGCGGGCTGCTCCGGGACGACTCCGGGTCCGGGCGGGACCAGGGCGACCGGCTCCTGCACCGGGCTGAGCACCAGGCCAGCGTGGGAGGCGCTGTGCAGGTAGTGGTCGAGGAACCGGCCGGTGGCGGCCTCGCGGACGGGCTCGCTGTCGGTGTCGCGGGCGAGGTCGGCGGCGTAGGCGCGCAGCAGGTCGTGGAAGGTGTACCGGCCCGGCGCGTGCTCGGCGACCAGGTGCGCGCGGGCCAGTTCGCCCAGCATTCGCCGGGTCTCCGGTTGGCCGGCCGCGGCCAGGCTGGCGGCGGCCGGGACCGAGATGTCCGGGCCGGGGTGCAGGCCCAGCAGCCGGAACAGTCGCGCCGCCTCGCCGCTGAGCTGCCGGTAGGACCAGGAGAACACGGCCCGCACGCTGGCCGCCGGGTCACCGGCGTCGAGTGCGTCCAGGCGGCCGATGGTGTCGCGTAGCTCGACGGCCAGCGCGGCCAGCGGGAACCCGGGCCGGGCGGCGGCACGGGCCGCGGCGACCGCGAGCGCGAGTGGCAGGCACGAGCACTGCGTGGCGATCTCGGGTGTCGCGTCCGGTTCGGCCCCGGCCCGGTCGGCGCCGAGCCGGGCGACCAGGAGTTGTACCGCCTCTTCATGGGGCAGGACGTCGAGGGGCAGCAGCCTGGCGCCTTCGGCGGCGGCCAGCCCGCCTAGCTGGCTACGGCTGGTGACCAGCACCAGGCTGCCGGGACTGGCCGGCAACAGCGGCCGCACCTGAGCCTCGTCGCGGGCGTTGTCCAGGACGATCAGCATCGTGCGGTCGGCCAGCAGGCCGCGGTACATGTCCGCCTGCGCACGGGTTGTGGGCGGGACGCGTTCGGGGGGCACGCCCAGGGCGTCCAGGAATCCCCGGATCGCCGCCTCCGGGGGGACAGGGGTGCCGGAGGGGCCGAACCCGCGCAGGTTCACGTGCAGCAGCCCGTCGAGGAACCGGCCTGCCACCTGGTGGGCCCAGTGCAGCGCCAGCGCGGTCTTGCCGACCCCGGCCGTGCCGCCGATCGCGGAGATCACCACCGTGCCCGGCGCGCCGCCGTCGGCGGCCTCATCCAGCAGCCTGGCCAGCTCCGCCAGCTCTTTTGCCCGGCCGGTGAAATGCCGGACCGCGGCGGGCAGCTGCCGCGGGACGACCCGCTCGGCAGGCTCGCCTGCCCGCTGGGAAACCGGGACGGGGGTAATCGCCTTCTGGACCTGCGGCACGCGGCGGGGAGCCGCGTTCATGAACCGCGCGGCGGCCTCATCATTGAGGTTCAGCGCCTTCGCGAGCCGGCGGACCGAGTCGCGGTATGGCCAAGTGGTGCGACCGCGTTCCTGGTCGCTGATCGCGCGCACGCTCAGCCCCGACCGCTCGGCCAGCTCTTCCTGGGTCAGCCCGGCCTCAGCACGGTACCGGCGCAGCAGGACAGCAAACTCGGTGTCGGCACCTGGCCCGGGGTATCCCCCTTCAGCGGCATTCATCACGCCTCCAGGCGATGACGGGAGCCGGTGATAGCGCTGCGCTGCGCACTGGCAATCGTACCGGCAGTCGTGCCGGACTGCCGGTAAGTCCGCAGGCCCGGCTTCATGGCCTTCGCCCGGCGTGGCGGCCAGCCTGGAAGCGGCCCGGGTTCGCGCGGGGGCCCGGGCCACCCACGGGGAAACGCGCCCAGAACGCCATCGCCGCCATAGCCGCCATCGTCGGCCCGGAGCGCGCGGCGGGATTTCTTATAATCTTCAGATTTTTTGCTGGCACTCTTTGCTGATGCAGAAGATTCGGAATCCAGAGAAAAGGCAGAGGAAGCGGTCAGTAAGCTAGTGTAGGATTCCGATGAAATTCCAGAAGAAGGAGAAAATGGGAATGTTCGATTTCGCTGGCAGATTCCCGCGCAGGATCCATTCTAGCTGGCGTTCGGTTGACACTGCCGCGCTGGTCATGCGCGTCGTGCTGGGGATCTGCTTCATCCTCCACGGTGGGCAGAAGCTGTTCGGCTTGTTCGGGGGGCCCGGCATCGGGGGGACGGCGGGATTCTTCGCCACCGCCGGCATTCCGGTACCGGAGGCATCCGCCTACGTGGCCGCGATCCTCGAGTTCTTCGGAGGCATCGCGCTCCTGGTGGGGTTCCTTACCGTCGCCTTGTCAGCCGCCCTGATCATCGACATGATCCTGGCGATCGCGACCGTCACCTTCTCCGCGGGCTTCTTCGGCGGCTGGGAGCTGAACTTCTACCTGATCGCCCTGCTCGCGGCCCTGCTGCTGACGGGTCCCGGCGCGTGGAGCGCCGATTCGGCGCTCGGCCTCACGCGGCGGCGCTCCCCGGCCCCGGCGGCCGTGCCATCACAGCAGGAAGGCCAGGCTGAAGCCCGGGCCTGAACCATGATCTCCCTCCCCGGTAGGATGGCTTTGGTGCGCGACGTCAGGGTTCTGCTGATTGGCGGGACGTCGCACGTGGGGAAATCTACGTTGGGCCGGGCACTGGCGGCGAAGCTCGGCGGGGAGTACATGTCGACTGACAGCCTCGCCCGGCATCCCGGTCGGCCCTGGGCAACAAGCAGCGGGCCATTCCCCGGGCACCTGAGGACCCATTACCTCTCCCTGTCGGTTGACGAGCTCACCACCGAGCAACTACGCCATTACCAGCGACTATGGCCCCGCATCAAGGCAATGGCAGCCGCGCGGGCGGCGGACACCGGTGCCGGCCGGCTCATCCTGGAGGGATCCGGCGTGCTGCCGCGGCATGCTGCCGCCCTGGAAAGCTCGGCAGCGGTATGGCTCACCGCCAGCGCCGACGTTCTGCGGGACCGGATCTACTCGCAGAGCCGCTTCCATGAGCTGGCCCCCGAGGAGAAGGCCATCGTCGAGAAGTTCCTGGGACGGACTAAGCGGTTCGACCAGCTCATCCTCAACGTCGTCACCAGCCTCGGACTTGCCAGCGTCGACACCAGCACCGCACCCCCAACGGCCGAACTGGTGGAGCAATGCCTCCGGGCAATCGGCTGACGGCAACTTCCCGGGGAAAGCGAGCGTTGAGCTGGTCGTGACCGACGACGCGCGGATGACCGACCCCCGGCACGCGGCGGGGGCCAGGGACTTCCAGCTCCGGATCCTGTCCGGTATGCGCGAAGGCGATGCCATGGTGGAGGCCGCGCTGCGCAGGCTCGGCGCGGACCGGGCCGAGATGGAAGCGAGCCGTGGCCGTACCGAAGGCGTCTTCCTGCCCGCTGGGCACTTCGAGAACGCCGTCGCGCTGCTGGGGGCGCCGCAGGAATCGGAGATCATCGAGCCCCCGCCGGGCCAGGTCGGCCAGGAGCGGCTGACACGGATCGCCTATCAGCTTCCCCTGTGGCCTGACCTGGTGTTCTGCCTGCAGGGCATGTCCGGCTTGCCGATACTGTTCCACGATTCCGGGTTCGCCCGCCCAGCTGGCGCGTCGCCCTCCAGGCCCGGCGGCTGGCATGACCTTCGCCCCTGGGCCTGGCTCCGCGACGAGGTCATCGAGGGCTTCGGCCCGCCAGTCGCGGAGGGGGACATCTGGCCTCCCTATGAGTCCTATGCGTTCCAGGGCCGTGACTCCGACGGGAACGGCCGCCAGTTCTGGGCGGTCTTCTCCTGGAACCTGCTGCAGCACGTCGAATGGCGCTGATAGCAACGACAGCAACGGCGCGACCGACGCGTGGCCATAGCGCACGTAACTGCGCCATTGCGTACACCGGGGCGACACCGTTGGTATCCCTGGGTACACGATCCCGCAGCAGCGATGGTGCCGTTACGTACACCCGGGGGCCGGCCGCCGGCCCCCCCGGCGGGACCGCACGCCATATTTGCCGCTCCTGGCGATGGCGCCGAGCGCGTCCGGTTGATTCCGCAGGGCGCTCGATTACGCAATCGAGCGCATCATAGCGCGCCCAATTGCGCAATCGAGCATCTCCGGTCGTGGCGACCCCTGGCTACTTGAGGCCGGTTCCCGCTACGCCTTCGACGATCTGGCGCTGGCCGAGCAGGAACACCAGGACCAGGGGGAGGGAGGCGAGCACGGCCGACGCCATCTGCAGGGCGTTCATGATGCCGACGCCGCTGACCACGGTGCCGATGCCGGCCGGGATGGTCATCATGGAGGTGCTGGTGGCGGACAGGAAGGGCCACAGGAAGTTGTTCCAGCTCCACACGAACGTGAAGATGGACACGGCCGCGACCGCCGAGCGGGACAGCGGGAAGGCGATCCGCAGGTAGCTCGCCCACCAGCTGGCCCCATCCACGCGGGCCGCCTGCTCCAGCTCGACCGGGACGCCGTCGAAGAACTTCTTGAAGATGAAGACCGCGATCGGGGTCGGGACCTGCGGCAGGATCACGGCCCAGTAGGTGTCGATGGCACCGACCGCCTGCAGCTCGCGGAAGAGCGGGATGATCAGCGCCTGCGGCGGGATCATGATGCCCGCGAGGATGCACCCGTAGACCAGGGTCTTGCCGCGGAACCGGTGACGGGACAGCGCGTACCCGGCCATGCTGGCCGTGATCACCGTCGCGGCGGTCGCGATCACCGAGACGATGGCGGAGTTCAGGTACCAGCGGCCGAGCGCGGTGGCGGAGAAGACGGCGCTGTAGGAGCCGAACGTGAACTGCGGGATGTTCCAGGTGGCGGGGATGATGATGGTGGCGTTCTCGGACTTCACCGAGGTGTCCAGGGTCCAGGCGACCGGCACCAGCCAGACCAGCGCGAGGGCGATGACCACGCCGGTGACGGCGCGGCGGAAGAGCCGCCCCCGCCAGTCCTCGCGCGCCCGGGGGGCGACCTGGCCGGAGCCGGCGGCGGTCGCCGCATGGTCCCGGCGCCACGGCACGCTGACCGCCATGACTAGACCCCTTTCTCCTGCTGCCGGACGATCAGCAGCCAGCCGAACGACACCACCGCGATGATCACGAACAGCACGAACGCCGCGGCCGACGCGTAGCCGATCCGCTGGCTGGTGAACCCGGTGTCGTAGATGTACTCGATGGCCGACCTCGTGGAGTAGTTGGGGCCACCTGCCGTCATCAGGTACACCTGGTCGAAGAGCTTCAGCGACGCGATCACCTGCAAGACCGCTACCAGCGTCGTGGTCCGCCCCAGCATCGGCAGCGTCACCCGCCAGGTCTGCTGCCACTGGCTGGCCCCGTCGAGGGCCGCGGCCGCGTACAGGTCGCGCGGGATGTCCTGCAGGCCGGCCAGGTACAGGACGAAGTTGAACCCGATCGTCCACCACACGGTGACGATCACGATCGAGTACAGGGCGACGTCGGGGGAGGACAGCCAGGCCGGCGCGCCCAGCCCGAGGGCGCTCAGCGCCCCGTCGACCAGGCCGTAGCCCGGCTCGTACAGCCAGACCCAGATCAGCGAGATGACCGCGGACGGCAGGATGTAGGGCAGGAAGAACGCCAGCCGGAAGAACCACTGGCCGTGGGAGAGGCGGTTGACGACGATCGCGAAGAACAGCGGGAGCACCACCAGCGGCGGCGTGCTCACGATGGTGAACCAGATGGTGTGCCACACCGCCTGCCAGAACCGGGCGTCGCCGAACACCTCGCGGTAGTTGCCCAGGCCCGCGAAGCCGCCCAGCCCCGGCAGGACCAGGCTGGTGTGGAAGAAGCTCATCACGATCTCGTAGATGAGCGGGACGATCAGGAACAGCGCGTAGAAGACGAGGAACGGGGCCAGGAAGCCCATCCCGGACAGGTCCCCGCGGCGAAGCCGCCTGCGGCGCCCATCGCGCGCCGCCACGGGCTGCCCGACGCTGGCAGCGGCACCCGTCATACCGGCACCACCTCCCGGGACAGCTGCTCGAACGAGGCGCGCATCTCCTGGTAGGCGGAGGCCGGGCTGAGGCCGCCCAGCATCACCGACCCGATGGCGGCCCCGGCGTAGTTCTCCATGTCCGAGCCCGACCCGCTGTACCAGGCGGGCGGGTCGTACACCACGTGGTCGGCCACGGACTGGTAGTTGGACTGCGGCTTCAGCTTCCGGTAGGCGGCCGAGCGGCGCGTCGGCAGCCAGGCCGGGATGTGGCCGCCGGAGGCCCAGATCATGCTCTGGCCCAGCAGGGAGCGGATCATCGTCAGCACCATCGACAGCTTCTCCGGGTCGGGGGACGGCTTGCGCGGCACCACGAAGGTGTGCGAGTCGGCCTGGGTGACGCCGTTGCCGAATACCGCCGGGAACGGCTGCATGCTGAAGGGGAGCTTGGCCGCCTGGAAGACGTCCACGTTCCATTCCCCCTCCCAGTACAGTCCGGCCTGGCCGGCCTGGAAGGAGGCGATGCCGCCGGCCGGGTCCGTGTTGGCGTTCATCAGCCCCTCGGTGGCCAGCTGGGAGATGAAGGTGAGGACCCGGGTGGCCAGCGCGCGGTCGAGCACCACACGTTTGCCGTTGCCGGCGAGCACCTGGCCGCCGGCCTGGCTGTAGAAGGTGTAGAACAGGCGCCACGGCGTGGCGGGGTCGTTAATCTGGTCGCAGACGACCGGGGTCACGCCCGTCCGCTTGATCTTGCGGAGCGCGTCGAGCAGGGCGGCGGTGCCGCGGATCGGCGGCAGCTGGTGGCTGGCGTCCAGCAGGCCGGCCTTCCCGCATATCTCGGTGTTGTAGTACTGGACGAACGGGTGGGTGTCCAGCGGGATCGCGAGCTGCTGCCCGCGATACTGGGCCTTGCGGAACGCCTGCGGCGTGAAGTCGCCGGGCCGCATTCCGTGCGCGGCCATCAGCTCGTGGCTGATCGGGGTCAGCAAGCCGGGCGGGCCGAACTCGTTGATCCGGCTCAGGTGCATGATCGCCACGTCGGGCGGGCTGCCCGAGCGGGTGGCCATGGCCAGCTTCGTGTAGTACGGGTTGCCCCATTGCAGGATCGTCGACTGGAGGTTCACCTCGGGGTGCTGCCGCTGGTAGCCGGCCTCCATCTCCTGCATGTGGGAGCCGTCACCGCCGGACAGCAGGTTCCAGTACACGATGGTGGAGGCGCCGTCGCCCCCGTTCTGGCTGGTGAATCCCGCCGCGACGTCGTAGGAGCTGGAGCAGCCCGCGCCGAGCGCCGCGACGGCGGCGGCGCCGGCGGCGAGGAAGCCGCGGCGGTCCAGGATCGGCTGGTTCATGCCATCTGCACCTCCGTGACCTTTTTACACCGGCCGCACCTTTTTACAACACTCACAGGAGGTCAGGTCAAGGGCGAGGTGCCTGCCGGATGCGATCGATTGCGCAATTGAGCGCGTCATAGCACCATCGATTGCGCAACCGAGCGGCCTAGGCGGTGGCGCGAGCGGGGGCGATTGCCAGGGGCAGGCGCCACGATCCGTTCGGTATAGAACGGGGTTCGCTAGTCAGTCGCGGCGACGGCCGGAGCAGGCTTGTTCCTGTCGAACAGCTCCACGATCTCCTCCACCCCGAGGCCCTTGGTCTCGGGCAGCGCCCAGAAGATGAACGCGATCGCCATCAGGCACAGCGCGCCGAAGCAGAGCATGACGCCGCCGAGGCCGATGGCGTTCTGCCAGACCGGGAAGACCTCCACCAGCGCGAAGTTCGCGATCCAGTCCACGAAGGCGGCGATCGCGGCGGCCTGGCCGCGGACCGCGGTGGGGAACACCTCGCCCTGCAGGGTCCAGCCGGTGCCGCCGACGCCGACGGCGAACGACGAGATGAACAGGCACAGCCCGATCATGATGACCACCATGGCGAGCCTGCCGTGCAGCAGGGTCAGGCCCAGGGCGGAGACCAGGGCGAAGATGATCATGCCGGTGTAGCCGCCCATGGCCAGCTTGCGGCGGCCGAACTTGTCGATCCACCGGAACCCGAGGTAGGTGAACCCGACGTTGAACAGGGTCATGATCGCGGTGACCTCCACCCCGGCGACGGTGGTGGCCACCAGGGTCGCGTGCGGGCCGGCGAAGGTGCCGCCGAGCAGGTGCGGGCCGTAGTAGAGCGGCACGTTGATGCCGGTGATCTGCTGGAAGACGAAGAACACGCAGACCACGATCAGGGCGCGCCGCGCGGCCGGGGTCCAGCCGCGGAACCGCCCGCCCCCGGAATCCTCGGTGGCGGCCAGGGTCTCGGCGCCGCGGCGGATGTCGTCGACGCTGACGTCGCCCGCGCCGAGCACGGACACGGCCTTGCGCACGTCCTCGTACCGGCCGCGGCGCAGCAGCCAGCGGGGGGATTCGGGCATCTGGGTGCGCAGCGCCAGCCCGACCAGGGCCGGGACGGCGCCCAGCCCCAGCACCAGCCGCCAGCCGACGCTGGCCGCGCTGGCCGGGAACGCGGCGAAGATGACCAGCGCGACGATGTAGGCCACCAGGATGCCGACGGTGATCATCCACTGCTGGAGCATGGCGAGGGAGCCGCGCCGGTTCTTCGGCGCGTACTCGGCGATGTAGGCGGTCGCGATCGCGGAGTCCGCCCCGACCGCCACCCCGATGAACGTGCGGGCCACCAGCAGGACCGCGGCGTCGGGGGTCACCGCGGACAGGATCGCGCCGATCGCGTAGATCGCCGCGTCGGTGATGAGCAGCGCCTTGCGGCCGAACCGGTCGGACGCCGGGCCGCCCAGGATGGCACCCGCCGCCGCGCCGAGGGACGCGCCGGACACCAGGTACCCCAGGGCGAGGCCCTGCAGGTGGTAGGGCACGAAGTTCAGCGCCGAGCCGATGTTCGAGGTGTCATAACCGAACAGGAAACCGCCCAGGGTCGCCAGCAGGGTCAGCTGCCAGTACATGGACGTGGGCTGCTGCGCGTCCAGCGCGGTCAGGACGTTGTCGCCGCTTACCCCGGACCGGGCCATCACGGGCTCCTTTAGCTCTTACTAGCTCTTAGCTCTTCTAGCTCTTCGCCGGCTGCTATCTCTGTGTCGGCCGCCTGCCTACATTCTGTCAACAGTTTTGTTGTTTGAAACAGGATACGGACATGCTCCCCCAGTTCCGAACGCGGCCCCCGAAACTGCGCTCGTCCGGAATCTTGACAATTGGGCCGGGAGACGGCTGACTATGCCTCAGTCACCACATATGGAGGAAGGTAAAAGTGGCCAGCAGACCTAGGAAGCGCACGCTCGGGCGGGCCGTCGTGCTCGCAGCGGTCACCTCGCTCGTCGCCGCCGCGGCCGCCTGCGGTGGACCGTCGTCGAGCGGGATCAGTTCCTCCGGCCCCATCAAGGGCCAGACCATCACCTACTGGGCCAGCGTGGAGGGCACGGGCGTGCAGCAGACGACCCAGACCCTGACCGCCCAGTTCGCGAAGTTCACCAAGCAAACCGGCGTGCACGTCAACATCCAGGTCATTCCCTGGGCGAGCCTGCTGCAGAAGATCCTCACCGCGGTGACGTCGGGCAAGGGCCCCGACGTGATGGAAATCGGCAACACCTGGGCGCCGTCGCTGGCGGCCAGCGGCGGGTTCGCGTCGTTCACCCCGTCGACCATGTCCCGCATCGGGGGATCGGCCAAGTTCTCCAAGGCGGCCCTGTCGGTGTCGGGCGCTCCCGGGCAGGCGCCCATGTCCGTGCCGGTCTACTCCGAGGCCTACGGGCTGTTCTACAACAAGGCCGACTTCAAGGCGGCCGGCATCTCCGGCCCGCCGCGCACCTGGACCCAGTTCCAGGCCGACGCCAGGAAGCTGACCACGGGCGGACGCCACGGGGTGGCGATCGAGGGCGGCAGCACCTCGGAGGCCGCCCACTGGGCGTTCCTGCTCGGCGAGCAGAACGGCAGCCCGCTGTACTCGGGCGGCAAGTGGAATTTCGCGACCACGGCGGAGGCCAAGGCCATCGCGCCGTACGTCAACCTGGTCGCCTCGGGCGTGGCCGACAAGTCCGACGCCGAGCACGACACCAACGTCGGCGAGACCGAGTTCGCCACCAACAAGGCGGCCATGATCGTGTGGCAGAACCCGATGTCGGCGCTGGCGCAGCTCGGCATGAAGCCGTCGTCCTACGGCATCGCGCCCATCCCCGAGGCCACCCCCGGGGCCTCCGGCAGCCGGGCCATCGAGACCTTCCCCGCCGGGATCAACCTGGCGATACCGTCCGCGAGCAAGCACCAGGCGGCGGCGCTCGCCCTGGTCAAGTACATGACGTCCACCCCGGCGCAGGTCGCGATCAACAAGACATACGGCACCTTCCCGCCGGTGCTGTCGGCCCAGGCCTCCCCGCAGTTCCGCAGCGCCGGGCAGAAGACGCTCATCAACCTCTACAACCACCACTCGGCGCCGCTGCCCCGGGTCCCGTCGGAGTCCACGATGGAGACGGACCTGGGCGGCGCCATCACCCACCTGATCGGCCAGGCGGCGACCGGGGGGCCGGTGTCGGTGCCAGCCATCAAGTCGGCGCTGACCTCGGCCCAGGACCAGCTCAACGCCGCGAGCGGTAGCGGCAGTTGAGCCAGCTCGCGCAGCGCCGGGGCAGTCAGGGCGGCCCGGGCGGTCAGGGCGTCGTCGCGGCCCGGCCATCCAGGCCGGGCTCGCGGCGGCGCTGGTGGGAGCGGCCGGGGCTGATGCCCTACCTGCTGATCGCTCCCACCATCCTGCTCGAGCTGCTGGTGCACTTCCTGCCGATGGTGGCCGGGGTGGTGATGAGCTTCTACTCGCTCACGCTGTTCACCCTGCACCACTGGAGCACCGCGCCGCTGGCGGGCCTGGCCAACTTCCGGCTGGCCATCGACTTCAACGGGCCCCTCGGCTCGGCCCTGCTGCACTCCTTCGAGATCACGGTGCCCTACACCATCCTGGTGGTGGCCATCTCCTGGGGGATCGGGATGGTGGCCGCGCTGGGGCTGACGGCGGAGTTCCGGGGCCGGTCGTGGCTGCGCTCGGTGCTGCTCGTCCCCTACGCGATGCCGATCTACGTGGCGGTCATCGTGTGGAGCTTCATGCTGCAGCGCACCACCGGCGTGGTCAACACGTTCCTGGTGGGCGACCTGCACCTGCTGCGCAACCCGCCGTTCTGGCTGCTGGGCAACGACGCCTTCTGGTCGATGGTGGCCGCCGCCGTGTGGCGGTGGTTCCCGTTCGCCCTGCTGATCCTGCTCGCGTCACTGCAGAACATCTCCAACGAGCTGTACGAGGCCGCCGCGGTGGACGGCGCCGGGGCCTGGCGGCGGTTCCGCGCGATCACCCTGCCGTCCATCCGGGGCGCCAACCTGGTGCTGGTCCTGGCGCTGTTCCTGTGGAACTTCAACGACTTCAACACGCCCTACATGCTGTTCGGCGACGCGCCGCCGTCCTCCGCCGACCTCATCAGCCTGCACATTTACTCGGTGTCGTTCGAGAGCTGGAACTTCGGCCTGGGGTCGGCCATGTCGGTGCTGCTGATGATCTTCCTGATCATCGTCTCGATGATCTACCTGCGGGTGCTCCGCCGGGGAGGCGAGTTCAATGTGTGAGTCCGATGTTTGAGTCCAGGGCCGCCCGGTGGTTCCGGCGGGTCACGCTGGCCCTCATCGCGCTGTTCGCCCTGTTCCCCGTGTTCATCATCCTCGAGTCGACCGTGAAGCCGCTGGTGGACGTGCAGAACACGTTCCAGTGGATTCCGTCGCACGTCACCTTCTCGCCGTACGCCCAGATCTGGCAGACGATCCCGCTGCTGCACTACTTCACCGACAGCGTCATCGTGTCGGTGAGCTCGACCGCCATCGCGGTGGTGTTCGCCACCTTCGCCGGGTACGCTATCAGCCGCTTCGAATTCCACGGCCGCCGGGTGTTCTCGCTGGCGGTGCTGTCCACGCAGATGTTCCCGGGGATCTTGTTCCTGCTCCCGCTGTACCTCATCTACATCAACATCGGCCAGGCGACCGGCATCAACCTCTACGGCACGTTCCTGGGGCTGATCATCACCTACCTGACGTTCGCCCTGCCGTTCGCGGTGTGGATGCTGGCCGGCTACTTCAGCTCCATTCCCCGCGACATCGAGGAGGCGGCGCTGGTGGACGGCACCTCGCACTGGGGGTCGCTGTTCCGCGTCGTGCTGCCCGTCGCCCGGCCGGGGATCGTGGCGGTCGCCGTGTTCGCGTTCATGACCGCCTGGGGGGAGGTACTATTCGCCTCCGTGCTGACGACCAGTTCCACCCGCACCCTCGGCATCGGCCTCCAGGAGTACGCCACCCAGGGCAACACCGACTGGAACCAGCTGATGGCGGCCGCGGTCGTGGTCAGCCTGCCCGTCGTCGTCGGCTTCCTGGCCCTGCAGCGCTACCTGGTTCGCGGGCTTACCGCGGGGTCGGTCAGGGGATGAGCTCAGGGGAACCGCCAGGACTGGATCTCGGCCGGCTCGCGGCCTGGCTGCCCGCCGCGGCGCTTCCCCGCCCGGCCAGCCCCGCCCCCCGGGCGTTGTCGGCCAGCCTGATCGCCGGGGGCAAGTCCAACCTCACCTACGAGGTGACCGACGGCGCCGGAACGTGGGTGCTGCGCCGCCCCCCGCTCGGCCACGTGCTGGCCACCGCCCACGACATGGCCCGTGAGTACCGCGTGATGTCCGCCCTCTCCGGCACCCCGGTGCCCGTACCGGAGACGTACGCGCTCTGCGAGGACACCAGCGTGCTCGGCGTGCCGTTCTACCTGATGGAGCGCGTCGAGGGCACGCCCTACCGGAACGCCGCGCAGCTGGAGCCCCTGGGACCGGAACGGGCCCGCGCGATCGCCCTGGACATGGTCGATACCCTCGCGGCCCTGCACCGGGTGGATCCCGCGGAGGTGGGCCTGGCGGACTTCGGGAGGCCCGAGGGGTTCCTCGCCCGCCAGGTGAGCCGGTGGAAGAAGCAGCTCGACGCCTCCTACTGCCGCGACCTGCCGGCCGCGGACGAGCTGCACAAGCGGCTCGCCGCTCATATCCCGGAACAGTCGGCGCCGGGGATCGTGCACGGCGACTACCGCCTCGACAACATCCTCATCGACAGCGCCGACCGGCTCAAGGCGGTCATCGACTGGGAGATGGCGACCCTCGGCGACCCGCTCACCGACCTGGCCCTGCTGCTGGTCTACCACCGCCTCGGCGCGCAGCTGGGCGGCGAGGCGGTCGCCGACGCCGCCCGCGCCCCCGGGTTCCCGTCCGAGCGCGAGATCATCGGGCGGTACGCGGCGGGCAGCGACCGCGACCTGTCCCGGTTCGGGTTCTACCTCGGGCTCGCCTCCTACAAGCTCGCCGTGATCCTGGAGGGCATCCACTACCGCTACCTGCACGGCCAGACCGTCGGGCCGGGCTTCGAGAACGTCGGACCGGGCATCTACCCCTTGCTGGAATCGGGGCTCGCCGCGCTGAAGGAGTACTCCTGATGGACTTCGGTTTCGACGACCGGACGAAGGAACTTCGCGACTCGCTGCTGGCGTTCATGGACGACCACGTGTACCCGGCCGAGCCGGTCTTCCGTTCCCAGCTGACGCTCCTCCAGGACTGGTGGGCCTGGGACTCGGTGCCCGTGCTCGCCGAGCTGCGGGCCGAGGCACGCAAGCGCGGCCTGTGGAACCTGTTCCTGCCCGGGGAGCACGATGCCGGGGAGCACGGCGCCGGCCTGACGAACCTGCAGTACGCGCCCCTGGCCGAGATCACCGGCCGCAGCGGCCATCTCGCCCCGGCGGCCCTCAACTGCGCGGCCCCCGACACCGGCAACATGGAGCTGCTGGCCCAGTTCGGCACCGGCGAGCAGAAGAAGCGCTGGCTGGAGCCGCTGCTGAACGGGGAGATCCGCTCCTGCTTCGCGATGACCGAACCGGACGCCGCCTCCTCCGACGCCACC
This sequence comes from Nocardiopsaceae bacterium, assembly GCA_017354375.1. Classification (GTDB taxonomy): domain Bacteria; phylum Actinomycetota; class Actinomycetes; order Streptosporangiales; family Streptosporangiaceae; genus Trebonia. The sequence goes on from JAFMRC010000008.1 coordinate 19,246, forward strand.
AACGTCGCCACGTCCATCGTCCGCGACGGCGACGAGTACGTGATCAACGGCCGCAAGTGGTGGATCACCGGCGCGCTGAACCCCAACGCGAAGATCTTCATCGTGATGGGCAAGACCGACCCGTCCGCCGAGCGCCACCGCCAGCAGTCCCAGATCCTGGTGCCCCGGGACACCCCCGGCCTGGTCATCAAGCGCGGCATGCACGTCTTCGGGTACGACGACCACGACCACGGCGGCCACGGCGAGCTCTCGTTCGACAACGTCCGGGTCCCGGCGTCGAACCTGATCGCCGGCGAGGGGGACGGCTTCGCGATCGCCCAGGCCCGCCTCGGCCCCGGCCGAATCCACCACTGCATGCGTTCCATCGGGGTCGCCGAGCGGGCGATCGAGCTGATGTGCTCCCGGGCGTCCGGGCGGGTCGCGTTCGGCAAGCCCCTCGCCGACCAGGGCGTGATCCGCGACTGGATCGCGGAATCCCGGGTGCGGGTCGAGCAGCTGCGGCTGCTGGTGCTGAAGACCGCCTGGCTGATGGACACCGTCGGCAACAAGGGCGCGCACACCGAGATCCAGGCCATCAAGATCGCCACCCCGGCCACGGTGCAGTGGATCCTCGACAAGGCCATCCAGGTCCACGGCGCGGGCGGCCTGTCCCAGGACTTCCCCCTGGCCGCCGCCTACGCGGGCATCCGGACGCTGCGCTTCGCCGACGGCCCGGACGAGGTCCACAAGAACGCCCTGGCCCGCGCCGAGCTCCGCCGCCAGGCGGAACCCCGTTAAACCCGTTAAACCCTACAAAACCGTTTATACCGAACGGATCGAGGCGCCTGTAGCCGGCACTCGCTCCTCCCCCTACCATGTCGGGAGGATTCGCCGCGGTTCGGTGGCTTGGTTGTTTGGAGGTGCGCCGGTGGCGCTGAGCGCGTTTGACCTGTACTCGGTGGGCATCGGCCCTTCCTCGTCGCACACGGTGGGGCCGATGCGGGCGGCCAGGCGCTTCGTCAGGTCCCTGGACGAGGCGGACCTGCTGGCCTCGGTCAGCAGGGTGCGAGCCGAGCTGTTCGGGTCGCTCGGCGCGACCGGTCACGGGCACGGCTCGGGCAAGGCGGTGATGCTCGGCCTCGAGGACGAGGATCCCGCCACCACCGACACGGACCGGGCCGATGACCGGGTCGCGGGGATACGCGACAGCGGCACCCTGCTGCTGGCCGGCAAGCACCGGATCGGCTTCGACGCCGACGCCGACCTGGTGCTGCACCGGCGCAAGTCGCTGCCCGCGCACCCCAACGGGATGGTGTTCGGCGCCTTCGCCGCCGACGGCCGGGTGATCGCCGAGCGGACCTACTACTCCGTGGGCGGCGGCTTCGTCGTCGACGAGGATGCCGCCGGCGCCGACCGCGTCGTCCCGGACACCACGCGGGTGCGGTACGAATTCGGCTCGGCGGCGGAGCTACTCGCGCACTGCGCCGCCGAGGGCCTTTCCGTCAGCGACGTCATGCTCGCCAACGAGCGGGCCTGGCGCACCGAGGCGGAGGTGCGGACGGGGATGCTGGAGCTGTGGTCGGTGATGCGGGCCTGCGTGGACCGCGGCTGCCGGCGCGAGGGCGTGCTCCCGGGCGGCCTGCGGGTGCCGCGCCGGGCGCCGGCGCTGTTCCGCGACCTGAGTGCCCGGGACGGGTCTTCCGGGGAGCGGGGCGGGGATCCGCTGGGCGTCCTGGACTGGGTGAGCCTGTTCGCCATGGCCGTCAACGAGGAGAACGCCTCCGGCGGCCGCATCGTGACCGCCCCGACCAACGGGGCGGCCGGCATCCTGCCCGCCGTGCTGCACTACTACGCGCGGTTCGTGCCCGGCGCCGACGACGACGGCGTGGTGCGCTTCCTGCTGACCGCCGCCGCGATCGGCATCCTGTTCAAGCAGAACGCCTCCATCTCCGGCGCCGAGGTCGGCTGCCAGGGCGAGGTCGGCTCCGCCTGCTCGATGGCGGCCGGGGCGCTGTGCGAGGTCCTCGGCGGGACCCCCGCCCAGGTCGAGAACGCCGCCGAGGTCGGCATCGAGCACAACCTGGGCCTCACCTGCGACCCGGTCGGTGGCCTGGTGCAGATCCCCTGCATCGAGCGCAACGCCGTCGCCAGCATCAAGGCGATCAACGCGGCGCGGCTCGCCCTGGCCGGCGACGGCACCCACAAGGTCAGCCTGGACAAGGCCGTGGCGACCATGCGCGAAACCGGCCGCGACATGAAGGTCAAGTACAAGGAGACCTCCCGCGGCGGCCTCGCCGTCAACGTCATCGAGTGCTAGCGCGCGGCGGTCCTCCCCGTCAGTCGCGCCGCGCGCCTTCTGGCCAGATAACGCGCACCGGGATGCCGTGCTCGCGAGCGTATGCCACGATGTGGGCCGTGCCGCCGTAGCCTCGCGCGGGCTTGCCGTCCCACACCGCGTATAGCTCGTCGGCCGCATCGATCATGAGCTTGCCGGCGGCCATGTGGGACTCGGACGTGGACTGCGTGAACGGCAGCCGGCGTATGGTGACGGCCTTGGCGGACAGGTCGTCGTACCCGGCTTGGGAGTCCGTGGGCAACCCAGCTCGGTACTCGGCGGCCGGGATGACGGCTTCGAGGGTGCCGCCGAGGTCGGTGACAGCGCGGGCGAAGATCTGGTCGGCCCCGTCGGCTAGGCAGGAGATGCCGGTCAGGTCAGGGGCGTGCCGGGCGAGGCTCGTCCGGATGGCCTCATCAACCAGGCGTGCCGTCGGGGCGGGCAAGCCACGGTGACCCGAGATCGCGATGCGGTACATGGGTGCCATCTAACAGCAGCGACAAGCGGGGCTGCTCATCCGCAGCACCTGGAAGCCCGCGCGGTCAAGTATGTCCGGAATGCGCCGCACGGCCTGCATATTCCTCATCCGCGCCTCGTCCGACAGTCGCTCCCAGGGCACCAGGTCCGGGCGTATGCGCTCACCCCTGACCGGCCCGAACTCAAATCCCTGAGCCGTACGCTCATCCATCCAGCGCTCATGCTCCAGTCGCGCCAGCAAATGTACCTCGTCGTCATCAAAGGCAAAGTCGAGCGCCGAGTCAACGGTCGGCACCATGATGCAGCCGATCGCAGCCAGCCTTTCGCCGATCTCCCGCGCCTGGGCGCGGTTGGATTCCTTGAATTCCTCGGGCAGCTCGTCCCAGGAGCCAAGGAATACGGCGCCGCCAGGAACCTGACTACGGGCGACGGCGGCCCGCATGCCGCCTTCATGCACGGCACCATAGGTGTCGTGGATAGCCTGCGCCAGGCGCTCGGCTACTTGAACGTTGATGTAATCGGTGAGGCTGGCGATGATGCGGTCCTGCGCGGTGAGTCGCACCTCCATCCGCCGACACTCGTAGAGTATGGCTTCGCCGTCCAGGAATGTCTGCTCGGAGCGGCGGTTGGCGGCCCGGTCCAGCACGTCCTGGCCGACCATGATCACGATCATGAAGATGAGTTGCGCCAGGGTAGACAGAAACGACATGAAGGCGAACGGGTAGGGATCGACCCGCTGGATTCCCACCCGCGCCAAGACGATCCAGGCCACCTGGGTCCCAGAAGCCAGGTAGAAGGCCCACATGGTGCCAAGTCGCTGCGTTAGCCAGGCGGCGATCCGGTCATTGACCGTCACCGCCTGGTCGGCAGCCTGGGGCGGTTCCTGTACCCGGTGCCGCTCGATCCAGGGATGCGGGCTCGACTCCAGCAGGCTGACCCCGCGGCTAAGCGCTCGATCGTGCTGGTCGAGGTGTCTTTGCAGGGCTGCCACCTGCTGGAAGATCGCCTCCGCGTGCTCGTAGGTTCGCACCGCCCTACGGTCGGCGGACGCGCTGAGCACACGCTGGCCAACCAAGATCACCAGGCACAGCACGAGTTGCACCACGTTGTCCAGGAAGAGCAGGAAAGGAAACGGATAGGGATCCACTCCACGCAGCGGACCCCAGGTCGCCAGCACCATCCACTCTCCGATGAAGGCAAGCGCCACGTAAAGCGCGGTCATCGAGCCCACTGCCCGGGTCACCATGACCGCGATGGCATCGTTCACGCCGGTCTGCTCGCCGGAGATCGTCCCCGGTGTTCGCGAAATATCATTCGCGTGGCTGGCCCTGGTCACAAGTACTCCTCGGGTAGCTCTCACCCCGCATTACATTCTGCCATCGGCCGGGTCTGCGTGGTCGAATCCACTCGGTGCCAATTAGGGATCAGTTACCCCATGCGCCACTTCTATGGGGGATCCGCGAAATGGTTCGTTAAGAGATTTTCGATCGACTGGGGATACCAGTGATCGTGCGGCTATCCTTGTGGGCTATGCGGATGTATTTGATTGGCGCGGCCGTGCGCTACCGAGGAAGCGGAATCATCCGATCGTGCGGCTGACCACTGGAGAAGTGCACACGTGCCTCCTGCTGACGTCTGCCGCGGTGACTATCGACACCGCTGTGGAACTGCTCGCGATCCTGCCCGGCGGATCGGTGCGCACACGGCAGCGTCCGATTCGTTACGCATGGTCCCCCGAAGTGCTGACCGGGGTGGACTGCGCCGCGCCCCTCGCTGAGCGCCGCGAGGTCAGGGTCGTCGGCACTCCGGCCACAAAAGTGGCCCTGACCGAGGGGCATATCATCCAGGCTGGGACACACGCGACCTTCCATCGGGATCCCGTTGGCCGACGTCGCTCCTGGTCGCACTATCTCGCCCAGCCGGGAGTGCTTGAAATCCTCGGCAAGGCCTCCGAAGAAAGCCTGTCGACCGGTTTCCTTCGCGGTCCCTCGACCGCGAGGCACCTTGATCTGGGTGCGGTGAACGTGCGGGCACTCGCCTCGATCCAGCGCAGCGAGCATCTGGACCATACCCCGCCCTTCCGCAGTCGCCGGACCCGGCTGCGCTGGTCCGCCGAGACCTCGGACGGCGAGCAAGACATCGCCTTCACGCTCGGCGCGGACGGCCTGCGGACTGTGCGGTTGCGCGCCCCGGAACCAGACCCGCGCGCGCTCGCGGACTTCTGCGCCGATCTCGCCCTGCATGACTGGCTGCTCTCCACCTTGCTGGACCTCGTGGACCGGGCAGTCGCCCGCAGTCGCCCGGCCCCCGAGCTGATTGGCATGCTCCGACCGGGCATCGATCACCTCGTGCACGCCTGGCTGCCGACCGCGCACGCGAGCAGGACCCTGGACAGGATCTGGCAGGAGCTGGATCTCCGTTCGGGATTCTCCCTGCAATGGCAGAAAACCGTCGATCGTATACGCGACCAGTTGTCAGTTGGCCTTATCGAGGCGCTGCAACCGACCGCGGGGCCGTCGAGGTCGGAGTCCGTATGACTGGCGAAAGGATGACCCGAGGCTTCGTGCCGGGAATCGTCTTGAAAGTGGGATTCCCGCTACTCGCCGGGCTGATCACGCTCGTTGCCTCGAATCTGGATGGAATGCAGGTCAGGGATGCCTTGGAGTTGGCCGCGATAGTCGCGTTCGGCATCGCACTCATTCTCTTTATCGTGGACACCGAAATCCGGATCTCGGCCGTCGGCGGGCTTGTCACGGCGGGTTTCGCGCGGATCGGCAAACTGGCCGAACTGTCCGCCAAGATGGAGCGGTCCAGCCTGGGTCCCGCGTTGCTCGAGGAATTCCTGGAGACGGCATGTCGGGTAGATGGACGAGTTAACCCGCTGCTCCAGCGCATCGCGCGCCAGGATGTCAAACGGGTGAGCACGTTCCTGCGCCAGTTGCAGGCCGGCGGCGAGATCGCTTATGACGGCGAAGACCGGGAATGGATGCTCGGCCTGACACGAGAGGCCGAGTCGTCGATTGACGCGATTTCCCTGTCTACGGTGGATGCCGGGGTGCTCGGCCTCGATGGCGGGCTCTGGACTAGCGATCTGGGCATCCGCTACCTCGACGATCAGCGTAAGGCGATCGCCCGGAAGGTCCGCATCCGGCGTATCTTCGTGGTCGAGCACGAGGACATGGCCCGCGAGGAGAGCTTCCTCAGGGTTACCCAGATGCAGCGCAACGCCGGGGTCCAGGTCCGCATGCTCGATCAAAAACTCATCCCGGACTACCTGCAGTCCATGATCTTCGACTTCATCGTCTTCGACGGGGTCGTCAGCTACGAGACGGCGGCGGGCGCGCCGTTCACCAAGGGTCAACCACGGCCGGGAACCCTTCGGACCCGAATGGCGCCGGAGCAAGCCCGGGTCCGTGACCTTGAGCAGCGATTCGAGCAGTTGTGGGAACGCGCCGACCCCGAGCGTCAGATAGACGAGTAAGCGGGAATGCGGCTTCATGCGGGGTCGATATCTCCCGGGGCCGCGAACACGTAGCGTACCCGGTCGACCAGCTCGTCTGGCAGTCGCATCGCGTCGCGCATGGCCCTTCCGGCCGCTTCCGCGAAGACGTTACTGTCGCAGGCGAACTGGCTGAGAATGGTTCGCACCGCCAGTTCGACTGGCAGGAAGCGCGGCGACAAGACGGAAAGAGTCGTGTAGGCGGCAAACGCCGCCGCCTTGGGTTTGAGCCTGATGACCGGGGGGAGATCCTCCCAGTCTTCAGGGAAGCACGGGTCAGCCCAGTCCTGCGGCGTCACGACCGGCCGTCCGCGGTCGCGCAGCAGCCCTAGCCGCATCAACTGCCAGACGGCGGCGAGCATAGGGCATGACCAGGTCCGCTGCCCGCCGCGCTCGTCCCAGAGTTCGACGTCGATGAAGATGGAGTGCCGTCGGCGTGCGCTCTCCCGTGGCGGCTGCCACGGGATTGGCTTGGCCATCGCCTCGACCTGCGAGGTGCCAGGCGACCGCTGTCCGTTGGCCAGCCAGCCGGTCTCGGTGAGCGGCGGGCGTGCGCCGGTGGTCCCGGGTACCGGCTCGGTCACCAGGCTGCCCAAGGTCAGGGCAGCCGGGCTAATGCCGCTGGCGCTCGCGCAGGCCGACTCGCGGGCCAGATAGTCGATCTCTACGCCTTCGCGTTCCGCAGCGGCCAGCACCATCGGGATCACCTCCGCGGGCGACGAGAACCGGCTGAAGTAGTCATCGATGAGGAAGCATGTGCTGATCCGGACGGATTCCTTGTCGCAACCGACGGCCTGCGGTGCCTGCGCCGTACGGGTCCAGGGGGCTGCGGCGGCGAAGGTGCGCTGGACAGCGCCCACCCCGCGGACGAAATCCTCCATGTAGAGGTGGCCTATTTCGACCGACACGTGGGAAAGCGGGAGTGACTCGACCTTCAAGTCGGCGCTGGTCTCCGAGAACTCGGTCTTGACCTCGCTCATGAGGACACCTCGCTGGCGCTCGGAGTCCGCATTCGCGGACGCACAGTACTTCCTGGTTCGCTCGCGAGCTCGCTCACATAGGTTCCCAGGCGGAGTCGTCGGTGATCTTCTTGGCAATCGAATCGAACGCCTCGGATGTGGCCTCGTTCGCGACGTGGCTGGCCAAGACGTCGCTATCGGTGATCAACTGCTCGCGCCACTGCAGGACGGGGTCCAATGGCACGGACCCGAGCATGGTCGACCGGCCCACGCCTCGTTCGGCGGCCAGTTGCTGCAGTCCCCGGTTGGCCTCGCGGAGCCAGGCGAGTTGCTCCTGCCGCAGCCCCGACAGATCCGGTGCGTTGGCATCCACGATCGCGGTGCGGACGAAGCGGATGTCGTCGATGAACTGATCGCGATCGCGGCCGTGCGCCTCGCCGATGTCCAGGAGCCCTCGCTCGCCGTGTACCAGGCCGTGCGCGGCCAGGATGTGCTGCCTGGTCCAGCGGTGGAATACCAGCCATCGCGTGGGCACTGTGACGAGTTCGGGTGATGAGGTGGCGGCGATCGCGATTTCGGCGGCGAACGAGCGGCCGGCGCTCAGGTCAACGAGCACGACCTCGAATTCACCGCGCAGTCGGAGGAAGAGGTCGATGCAACGGTCGATCATGGCGTCATCGGAAGGGAACTCGCCTCCGTTGGCATCACCGGGAACCAGGGCGAGTCGCCCTGTGCCGGGAGGACGCTGGCGGAGGTCGGGGCGATCGGAGTGGCGCCAGACATCCCAGAGTTCCTCGTTCGGTGACCTCCCTTGCAGGTAAGAGTGGGTGCCGTTGCCGGCAGTGGTGCCGCGGGTAAGCGCGCTGATGCCGAAGATCGCCCCCGCCGTCGGCGAGCCGAAGTCGAAATCGACGTAACACACGTCGCTGCCTTGCAGGGCCCGCCGGTAGAGGACGTTGCTCCCGGTTACCGAGCGGCCGGTGCCGCCCTTGTCCGATGTCGCGATGACGATCATCGTCAGCTCATCCTGGCGGTGTCTTGACGGGCGGCATCGATGGTGTCAAGCTCGCGAAGTACTTCGGAGGCCAGCACGCCAGCGGTGCCTGGCCGCTCGTCGCGCAGTTGGCGGGCTCGCCGCAGCCTTGCCCCCACGACCTGGAATTTCTCTCGCAGCCGCACGCCTGTGTCGTTCGTGCCGCGCAGCAGTTCCTGGTCAAATAGATGCTCAGCCTCGGCGATGAGCTTAACGGCGAACCGCGCCAGTTCCGGATCGGTGGATGGCGTCTGCGACAGGGAGACGTTGGCGGCGGCGACCAGCGCCTCGACGACGCGTTCCGTGTGATACCAGGATGGCCCGCCGTAGAGGTCCAACCGCATGTCGGTAAATGCCTGGGCCGGCTCGTCCCACAGGCCGCGCCCGTTCGGCGCTTCTATCCGGCGCCGCTCGATGTGTTCCCAGATCCGGTCGGCGAGATCAAGGTAGCGGAGCCGGGTGACGTTGTCATCGGCCAGTTCAGCCACCCGTAGCACCAGCTTGAGCACCAGCGAGGCATAGCTGGAGACGATCCACAGGAGCACGGGGCCATCGCCCGCCTTCTCACTTCCATACAACTGCCGCCGCATGCCAGGGACGTGCAGGGCGATCGCCGGGTCGTCCGCCACCAGCCTGCGCGTGATCCGCCCGCGGCTGGCAAGCTCATCGAGCAGGCGCCCGAGCCGCTCGACATCGACACCCAGGCCCCGCTCGCTGCTGGCACCCTCAATGACGATGGAGGTGAGCAGGAGTGTGTAGTAATCGGACTCGGTGCCGTCGGAACATACCCACGGCAGGTCTTCCAGCGGCCACCGGCGGCCGGTGTCAAATGTGGCGATCTTGGCCCAGAACTGACGGGTAAGATCCCATCGCAGTTGCAGGGCGCTGGCCAGCCGTTGCTGCTCGTCGCTGAGAAGCCCGAGAATCCGGGTCCGTTCATTGAACAGATCCTTGATGCCGTCGAGGGCGACGACAGTGAAGTACAGATAGGGGCGCGCCTCGGCTGTCCCGGCAGGCTGGACGCCGATGTCGTCGGTGAGATCGATGTCGGGGGCCCCGTCAACCACGCCCCACGACCAGCCGCATTCGAACATCCGCCCCGGGTTCTCCAGCTCATCGGCCACCTGGCCGAGCCCGAGCGTGAGCTCCTTCTCCAGGCTGGTCCGGATCTCGTCGAGATCTTTGAGCAGGTAGTCCACGAGGTTCTCGGAGCCGATACTGCCCTGATTGATCATCCGGCACATCGTCTCACCGGACGGATCGGTCGGGAGATAGGTATAGATGGCGAAGCTGCGCAGCATGCCCGCCATGGCCGCGGTCAGCCGCTTCGACGCGAGTTCCTGGAGTTCCTCGACCTCCCGCCGCATCCGCGGGCTTTTGATGCCCTCACGGTAGACCTGCAGGAAGCCCAGCGTGGCGAGGCATAGCGAGATAGACATCGAATAGGAATCGACGACGTGGAGCCCGAGCTGCTCGGGCCTGGGTTCCACCTCGTCTTCCTCAAGGGTCTTGAAGTAACTGCCACCCGAGAAGTCCGGTGTCCCGTCAACCTCATAGGTGCGCATGTACTCGCTAAGGATTCCGATCAGCCGACGCGGGATGTCCAGCGCGTTACCCAGCGAGCTCAGGTGGTCGAGCGCGTCGTCTGCCGTCTGGTCGACCCGGTCGATCTTCAGCGCGTCGATGGCGGTGGCCGGATACAGGATAGTCAGCAACTGCTCGGCGTCACTGATGGAGTTTCGCCCGTTCCGGTGACCGCCCCAGACCCACTTGCCGTCGGGGTAGCAGTGGTTGACGGTCGCGCGCCAGATCTCAAGGATGTTCCGCCGTGTCTGTATATCCATGACTCTCAGGCCTTAACTTTCCCGTCGCTGCTGGTCCCTGGCGAAACCGGTGGCAACGATCATTCCTGCGTACCCGTCGCGCACCCGCTTGCTCGTGTTGAGCAGGTCCACGCTCGGCTCGCGTACGCCGAGTTCGGTAAGGTGCCGCTTGACGTCATCCGACTTGATCGGCAGGGCCGGAAAGCGGGTTCCATCTACCGGGTATCCGTCCGAACCCGCCATGAAGGCAGCCGCGAATGGGGCACCGGGTGTCAGCGCGCCGATGAAGGCCGCGACCGCGGCCCGGAACTCGGCGGGATCCTGGGTGATGGACTCGGCGACGAAGAACATCGTGCCAAGGTTCCACCGTGCCTTGGGCAGGTCGAACACGCTCAGTTGCTCGATCCCCGCGTGTCCCGGCTCGTCGGCGCAGGCTTCCCGCAGTCGCTGGCGTGGCTTGCTGACGTCGCTGTACTCTTTCGCCTTCTGCATTTCCTGCCAGAAGGGACGCCACGGCCACGGCGATCCGTCATAGGCTAGTTGATCTTTAAGCCAGCTTACGTTGCTCTCGGAGAAGTCGGCCAGCAGGATTTGCTTCGTCCACGGGAGCATCAGCAGGGCCGGGTAGAAGTTCGTTCCGGAGCCGACGTCGATGGCCCGCTGGACAGGCGGACAGCCCGCGAGTGCATCTGCGAGAAAGCGGCTCACACGGTGGATTATTTCCTGGTCCTCCGCCTGTAGGTCGCGGTAGTTCCGGCGCCAGTAGTCGTTGGACGAAAACATGTTCCATGGGGCGTCGGCATTGCGAAGGACATTAACATCAACGTCTGCCATGGGAAATCACGCTATCGCAAATCGCGGAGACCTGGGTGGCGAAACAGCGGCCTTGGGGCAGGTGGGGCGGCGTGCACCTTAGCACGCTTGCAGGTCTTTGCGTCATTCTAGCCTCTTTGTGGTAATTCCAGTAACGAGTAGCATCGCGTCGTAGCCGGGTCGCAGGCGCCGGACGGAGTTGTCCGTCCGGTGGACGCTGGTCTCCGTGATGGGGAGTGCGGTGAGCAGTGTCTCGAGGGACCGCTGAGTGATCTTCACCGAAGGAAACCGTCGGCCGCGGACGTCGTAGCCGGTGGAACCCTCCATGAAAGCCATCAAGGTCGGCGAACCCGGCCGTAGCGCGCCGAGAAATGCCCGGACCGCGGCCTCGAACTCCGCCTCATCGCCGGTCATGCCGTCCGCTACGAAGAACATGCTGCCGATATCCCAGGTGCGCCGGGGCAAGTCGAAGATGCTGAGCGTGCGGATCTCATGCGCGGCGGCCAGCGTGCGCCGGGGATCGGAGATGGCCCGGTAGCAGGGCAGGTCCGCGACCAGGTTCCAGAAGCGCCGCCAGTGCCATTCTCCCGGGACGTCGGCCAGATTCTCGCCGAGCCAGTCGATATTAGATGGTGCGTACTCCGTGAAGACGATGTGCTTGGCCCAGGGAAGCATCAGCAGCGCCGGGTAGAGATTGGTGCCGGCCCCGACGTCCAGGGCCTGCCTGAGAGGTGCGGGTTCGCCGCAGGCCTCAAGCAGGAACTTGCTCGCATGCCCGATGATTTCCGCGTCTTCTGGCAGAACAGAGGCATAGTTGATCTTCCAGTACTCGTCGGCGTCGAAATCCGACCACGGTACCGCGTCGTTCGGCATGTTTGGCTCGCGATACGCCATGATAATTAGTTTACAACCTGGAAAAGCTATGGTATAGCCCGGTCTGTGCCGAGCGGGCGAGACGTTAATAAAGAAATGGCCAGGAGTGGTTTTAGTGCCTCAAGATTCCGGTGATTCTACTGGGCCGGTACCTCGTCAGCCTGATAATAGATACTGGCCTTGGGCGAGAAGGCAGGTTCGGGCCATGGACGCGTGGCCTACCCGTCGGGACCATCCGGTCAGCGTGGCTCTCTCGCCTGCCGGTGACCGGCTGGCGCTGTCGGTCGGCCAGCGGATCACGATCCAGGGCACCGGCGATGATCCCCGCGCGGTCCAGCCGCTTGGGCAGACCTGTGCGCTGGTGCCGGGGCTCACCTGGTCACCTAACGGTGACAGGCTGGCCTTCCGGGACGATGACGGCCAAGGACGGGTCATCGACCTGCGGGGAGACGCCTCTTCGCAGGAGGAGAGCCGGATTATGTCTCTCGGCCCGGCGAGCGCGATGGCGTTCATCCCGGATACCGACCGGCTGGCTGTGCTGGCGGCGTCCTCGCCAGGCCGGATGGTACTGATGGTGGCTGAGCCGAACGGAGAGGCGCTATGGGAGTACGTCCTCACCAGGAAGCGGATGTCCGGCTCCCATCCGGAAGGGGCCAGCCTGGCGCTGTCGCCCGACGGGCACCGGCTGGCCTGCACCACGGGAACCTCATCGGTCTGGGTGTTCGATACTGCCACCGGGCAGCGGGTGCGGCAATTCGACGATCACTCGCAGACTGTCACCGGCCTCAGCTGGATCGACGACGAATGGCTCCTCTCGGCCTCCATGGACGCGACGCTGCGGGTCTGGCGCCCGGACGACCCGGTGTCCGCGACCGTCGTGGAGACCAGCGCCGCGGCGGGAATGGTATTCGTACGAGAGCGGCGTACCGCGCTGATCTGGTCGTCACGGGGCGAACTGCTCGCCTGGTCCCTGGCGGCGACCCCGGCCCAGATGTGGGACAGGAACCCGCCGTCGCGGAATGTCGCCGCGTACTTCACCCGACCAGCGATCAGCGCCGTGGATGGCCTCCTGGCCCTGGTTGACGCGGGATCGACGGAACTCCTCCTGGTCAGCGACTGGGACCGCGCCGATAGCGACCCGCCCGCCACCACTACCTACGCCAACGCCAAGGTCCTGCTGCTCGGCGATTCGGGGGTCGGCAAGTCGGGCCTGGCCATGGTCCTGGCCGGAAGGGAGTTCACGCCCACCGAGTCGACGCACGGGCGGCAGATCTGGCGGCTCCCGGCTGCCGACGGGCAAGAGTCCTCCGGCGACAGCCGAGAGGTCATGCTCTGGGACCTGGCCGGCCAGCCCGGATACCGGATCGTTCACCAATTGCACCTCAAGGATGCGGCCCTGGCGCTCGTCCTGTTCGACGCGAGAAGCGAGACCACGCCCTTGGCCGGGGTACGGCACTGGGCGCGCGCGGTCCGGCACGCCCACCCCGCGGCGGAAGGCGGGCTGCCCACCTTTCTTGTCGCGGCTCGGATCGACCGGGGCGGCATCAACGTTTCTGACCAGAGGATCCAGGAGCTTATGGCGGACTTCGGACTCGCTGAGTACTTCAGGACCAGCGCGAGGGAAGGGATTGACACCGATCTGCTGCGTTCCCGGCTCATGGCGGCGATCGATTGGTCACGGATCCCAAAGGTCACTTCGACTACTCTCTTCGCCGCCGTGAAGGAATTCGTCATGGAGAGGAGACTCGCCATCCTGCTGACCCCGGTCAATGAGCTGTGCCAGCTGTTTCAGGCGGAGGTGCCCAGCGGGGTGCAGTTGCTGACCGGGCAGGGGAGCGCCCCGGAGACGGCGGGCGATGCTCCGCCCGTGCCCTCCCCCGCCGGGCTGGCCTCGGTCTTCGAGGGGTGCATCGCCCGCTTGGAGTCCGCTGGCCTGGTGAAGCGGCTTAAGTTCGGTGATTACGTGCTGCTGAAGCCCGAATTGCTTGACGCCTACGCCGGCGCGATGGTGAACGCCGCCAAAGACGAACCGGACGGTCTGGGAAGCATCATGTACACCAAGGTGGTGAACGTTGAATTCCCGGTCCCGGACGCGGAGCGGGTGCGCGACCGGGACCAGGAGCGGCTGCTCGTGCTCGCCACCCTGGAGGAGCTTCTCCTGAACGACCTGGTGCTTCGCGAGCCGACTAAGGACGGCGTTCAGCTAGTATTCCCCTCGGCCTCCCGGCACCGTCCTCCGGCGTCTGAGATGCCCAGTGGAGACGGGGCCGTCTTCCGGTTTGAGGGGCCGGTGGAAAGCACCTACGCGACTTTGATCGTCCGGCTTACCCGGAGCGACCGGTTCAGGAGGGTGGACACCTGGCAGGAGGCGGCTAGATTCGCCGCCGAGGAAGGGACGTGCACTCTCGTCCTGAAATTCGAGGCCGAGGCCGAGGCTGAACTGCTGATCGGGTACGACCGGGTACCGAGCGATATCCGGAAGCAGTTCGAGCGCTTCGTGCACGCGCACCTCGAGCGCAGGGCCACGCCAGGAACCGTCACCAGGGAACGCCAGTACAGTTGCCCCGACTGCGGTGTCGCGTTTACCCCGGAGATGGTCCGTCAGGTCAATCGCCGTGGTCGGCTAAGCATCTTGTGCCCAGTCTGTGAGGAGAGAGTCTCGTTGTGGGACGACTACGACGCGGATGGCGCCGATCAGTCCACCGCGCAGATGGATGCTTCAGCGGATGCCGGCCGGGAGATCGAGGCCGCTACCGCGGTGCTGAGGGGTAAAACCGCGGCGCTACGGGGAAAAGAGGACGTTGCGGAGTACGACGTCTTCATTTCCTATAACTGGCGGGACAAGGATCACGTTCGCTCAATAGCCCGGCTGCTCCGGGAGCGCGGCCTGCGGCCGTGGATGGACGAGCGCCAGCTCCGCCCGGGTTCTTCCTGGCAGCCGGAGCTAGAGGAAATCATCGAGCGCGTTCCGGCAGCGGCTTTGATCATCGGCGCGCAGCGAGGTCCCTGGCAGGATAGGGAGATCCAGGCGTTCAACCAGCAATCCGTAAGCCGGGGCTGCGTCATTGTCCCGGTGCTGCTGCCAGACGCCAACATCGCCGACCTGCCAGTCTTTCTCCAGGTACTGACCTGGGTAAACCTAGCTGTGCCCGAGCCGGACCCGATCGACCAACTGGTCTGGGGCATCACCGGCCAGCAGCGGAACCAGTAGTCCACGAGCCCCTAATGTCATCGTGCGACGGCGCGCCCGGGCGGGGACCGCAGGTCACTCCGCCCGGAGGACGACCAGCTCGTTGCTGGTGTACCGGGCGCGCAGGAGCTTTTTGTCGAACTTGCCGACGCTGGTCTTGGGCACCTCGTCGATGAACGACCAGTTCTCGGGCAGCTGCCAGCGAGCGACCGATCCGGCCAGGAAGTCCCGCAGCTCGGCGGCGGTGACCCGCTGGCCGGGCTTGGTCACCACCGCGACCAGCGGTCGTTCCTGCCACCTGGGGTCGGGTATCCCGATCACGGCGGCCTCGGCGACGGCGGGGTGGGCCATGACCGCGTTCTCCAGCTGGACTGAGGAGATCCACTCACCGCCGGACTTGATCACGTCCTTGGACCGGTCGGTGAGCGTGAGGAACCCATCGGGGGAGATGCGACCCACATCCCCGGTCCGCAGCCAGCCGTCGTGGAACGCGCCGGCGTCCCCTCCGGCCCCGTAGTAGGAACCGGTGACCCACGGGCCGGACACCTCGAGGTGACCCACGCTGCTGTCGTCCCACGGCAGCTCGTCGCCGGCGTCGTCGACCAGCCGGGCCTGGACCGAGGCCGGGAAGCGGCCCTGGGTGGCCCGGTAGGCCCAGTACGCGTCGCCGGTCGCCGCCGGCGGCGGGAGGGCGACGGTGCCCAGCGGGGACATCTCGGTCATCCCCCAGGTGGAGACCAGCTCCACGCCGTGCCGTTCGGCGTAGGCCTTCATGAGCGACGGGGGGCAGGCCGAGCCGCCGGACACGAACTGCCTGACGTGCGAGAGGTCCTGAGGGTGTTCGGCCAGGTGGGTGAGGAGTCCCTGCCAGATCGTCGGGACCGCGGCGGCGAAGGTTGGCTTCTCCGCGGCGATGATCTCCGCGAGCGCGGCGGGCTGCAGGAAGCGGCCGGGCATGACGAGTCCGAGGCCCACCATCATCGCGGCGTAGGGCAGGCCCCAGCACAGGGCGTGGAACATCGGCACGACCGCCAGCGCCGTGTCGCCCCTCGCCAGCCCCATCGCGTCGCTCATGCACAGCTGCATCGAGTGCAGCCAGATCGAGCGGTGCGAGTAGGCCACCCCCTTCGGGTCGCCGGTAGTGCCCGAGGTGTAGCACATAGCCGCCGCGGACCGCTCGTCGGCTGCTGGCCAGTCGAACCGGCCGGGCTGGGCACCGGTGAGGTCGTCGTAGGAATGCACGTGAACCCCGGGCGGCGCTTCGGCCGCGGCGGCGTCGCCGTTCGCGACGACGACGTGCCGGACCGTCTCCAGCCGCGGCAGCAGCTTGCTCAGCGCGGGCGCCAGGCTGGCATCGACGACGATGACGTGGTCGGCGGCGTGGTTGGCGATGAACGTCAGCTGGGCGGGGGACATCCGGATGTTCAGCGTGTGCAGCACCGCGCCCATCGCGGGCACCGCCAGGTAGGCAGCGAGGTGCTCGTTGTTGTTCCACATGAACGTGCCGACCCGCTGGTCCCCGGTGACCCCCAACTCCCGCAGCCCGCGGGCCAGCCTGGCCGCCTCTGGTCCGACTTCGCGGTAGGCCTGGCTACGGGACCCCGATCCCGTCCAGGTCTTCACGGTGCTGTCGCCGTGCACGGTGGTGCCGTACCGCAGCAGCCGGGCGACCGACAGCTCACCGTCCTGCATCGTGCTCAGCACCACGGGCTCCTTCGGCCTCGGTGACCGGCCTGGCCGGCGAGTCGGCCGCTCATCCGCGAGCCGCGTCCAGGAAGCGCTCTAGCTCGCCCGCGGTGTCGGGCCCGCAGGGCTGGAAGACGATCTCGGTGACGCCGCGGGCGCCGTAGTCGCCGAGGGCCCGCCGGATCTCCTCGCGGGTCCCGCTCAGCGTCACGTCCCGGAGCGTGGCGTTTCCCCCGGCGCGCCAGGCGGCCTCATCCGCCGGGCTGAGTTCCACGCAGTGCCCGGAGTGGACGGCGAGGTGGCGCTGGTCGGCTGGTTCCTTCCCGACGACCTCCAGCCATGCCTCCCCGCCGGGCAGGGTGCGCACCGCCTCGGCCCCGCCGAACTCGTAGGCGCCGCGCAGAGACAGCGCCCAGCCCGGCCCGGCGGCCAGGCGGGCGTGCTCGGAATCGGTGCCCTCACCCTCGTCGAGCACGGTGCCCCAGGCGAGGTAGGCGGCCTGAGGGTAGTCGGCCATGAAGTCCGGCATCTGCAGGGTGGCGAACAGGCCGTCGCCGAGCCGGCGAGCGACCTCGTTGCCCTTGGGGCCGAGCGCGCCGACCAGGATCGGGACCTCGACGGGGCGGGCGGGCGCGTGCCCGTCCGGGTGCAGCATCCGCATCCGGACGCCCTCCCATTCCACGACCTCGCCGCGGAGCAGTCCCTGGTACGCGCGGATGTAGGAATCCATGAACGACCAGGGGATGGCCCGGTAGCCCATGGCCCGGCGCCCGCTGAACCCGGTCCCGAAGGCGACCGCGACGCGGCCCGGCGCCAGCGCGCACAGCGTGGCGGTGGCGGAGGCGTTGACCATCGGGTGGCGCAGGCTCGGCACGAGCACCCCCGGCCCCAGGCCGATGCGCTCGGTGCGCTGCGCGGCCAGCGCCAGCGTCATCCACACGTCCGCGCTCTGCTGCGGCGTGTCGTAGACCCACGCCCGGTCATAGCCGAGCCGCTCGGCCAGCGCGATGTTGCCGGGGGAGTCCAGGGCGGTCGGGAACGCGCACGACACCTGCATCGGTGCCCTCCTTTCGACGAGGCCCCGTCCTTAACGTACGCCTCGGACGTGCGGTTAGTCACAGGGGTGAAAGCGACCAGGTTCGCCCTGGACACCGCGTGGAAGGAGGGCATCGGAGCGCTCCCGTCGTGCTACCGGGCCTTGAGCCCGGTCGGCGGGAGCGGCGGGGCGGTGAGCGGCTCGCCGGGATAGCCGCGGACCGGGCCGAATTCTCCGGTCCGCCACGCCTCGCGCGCGGTGATGATCTCTTCTGCGGAGCTGTCCCGGAGCGATGACGACCGGCGCGTTCGTCGCCGGGCAGGAGACCGACGCGGGGCCGTCGGCGGACAGCACCCCGTACTCGAAGCCGCTGGCGGCGGGCAGCGTGACCTGCCCGGATTCACGGAAGGTGACCTCGAACCCGACGAGCGGGGAGTAAACGGCCGCGGGAGAGCGCTGGCCGGCGTGCTCGCCCGCGACGACGGTGATCCGGGCCGGGCCGTCCTCGATGACCGGGAGGTTCCCGTAGTGGGCGAACGCGGGGTCGATGCGCCGCTGCGGCTCGGGCAGCGCGATCCACAGTGTCGTCCGGGCCGTAGTGGTCGAGGAAGCACCACGCGCCGATCGTGCGCAGCTCGCGCCGGGGCAGGAGCCGGCGCACTTCCGTGCCATCCCCCCGCAGGTTGTCCTTACCTCGCCGGTCCGCCTGCGGCGAGGCGCATCAGGTCGGTCTCGAGGTCGATACCGATCTCGGTACCGCCGGCGCTGCCGAATTCATGCTGGTAGCTGCCCCAGGACTCGTCTTTGACCCTGCGAGCGAAGCCGGACTCCATGAGAAGCATCAGTTCGCGCGCGGCACGATCGATCCGCATGCTCAGCGCGGTGTCGCCCCAGTCCTCCGGCGCGGCGAACAGCGAGGTTGGCGCGATCAGCGTCCGCAGGTAGGCGAACATGGACCGCATCTCGGTGTCCGTGACCAGGGCGTGCCGCGCCGTTCCCGCGGTCGCGGCGAGCACAACCGGCTTGCCGATGAGCAGGTCGTTGTCCAGCACGTGGAAGAACGACGTGAACAGCCCGCTTGGCCCGGCCTTGTAGACCGGCGCGGCGGCGACGATCCCGTCAGCCTGACGCAGGGTGTCCGTGGCCTTCGCCAGGTTCGGCGAGGTGAGCTGGCTCGTGATCGCGGTGGTGATGTCGCTCGCCAGCTCGCGCAGGTTCACCGTGCTCACCGCGATAGCCTTGCCGCGAGCACTGGCGATGGCCGCGAGGCTCTCGGCGAAGCGGCTGCCGAGCAGTGCCGTGGAGGACGGGTCACCGGTGCCCGCGTTCACCAGGGCGAGCCGGAAGGTCTCGTCTGTCATTTCTCCTCCTGTGCGGTGGCGGGGAACATCGGCGGGAGATTGGCCTGGAGCCTGGGGTCGGTGTCCTGGTAGGGCGAGCCGCCGGTGACGTTGTCGCCGCGGTTGGCGTTGGGGCGCGGCTGGCGCGGCGGCTGGTCGCCGTACTTGGCCTTGACCAGGGACGCGTGCGTCGGGGCCTCCGGGGTTCCCGGCGCCTGGCGCGCGGCGATCTCCCTGCGCAGCACCGGGACCACCTCGCCGCCCAGCAGTTCCAGCTGGTCCAGGACGGTCTTCAGCGGCAGGCCCGCGTGGTCCACCAGGAACAGCTGGCGCTGGTAGTCGCCGAAGGACTCGCGGAAGGTCAGGGTCTTGTCGATGACCTCCTGCGGGCTGCCCACCGTCAGCGGCGTCATGTCGGTGAAGTCCTCCAGGGACGGGCCGTTGCCGTAGACGGGGGCCTCGTTGAAGTAGGGCCGGAACTCGCGCTTGGCGTCCTGGCTGTTCTTGGCGATGTAGGCCTGGCCGCCGAGGCCCACGATGGCCTGCTCGGGCGTGCCGTGCCCGTAGTGGGCGAAGCGCTTGCGGTAGAAGGCGATCAGCCGCTGGTAGTGCTCCTTCGGCCAGAAGATGTTGTTGGCGAAGAAGCCGTTGCCGTAGAACGCGGCCTGCTCGGCGATCTCCGGGCTGCGGATCGAGCCGTGCCATACGAACGGCGGCACGTCATCGAGGGGGCGGGGGATGCTGGTGAATCCCTGCAGGGGCGTGCGGAACTTGCCCTCCCAGTCGATGACGTCCTCCCGCCACAGGCGGTGCAGCAGGTTGTAGCCCTCCAGGGCGAGCGGCAGGCCCTGCCGGATGTCCTGCCCGAACCACGGGTAGACGGGCGCGGTATTGCCGCGGCCAATCATCAGGTCCATGCGGCCCTTCGAGAGGTGCTGGAGCATCGCGTACTCTTCTGCGATCCGGACCGGGTCGTTGGTCGTGATCAGCGTCGTCGCCGTGGTCAGCACCAGCCGCTTGGTGGTCGCGGCGATGTGCGCGAGCAGCGTGGTCGGGGCGCTGCTGAAGAAGGGCGGGTTGTGGTGCTCGCCGATCGCGAAGACATCCAGGCCGACCTCTTCGGCCTTGTTGGCGATCTGGACGATGCCGTCGATCCGCTCGGCCTCGCTCGGAGTGCGGTCGGCCACCGGGTCGCGGGTGATGTCGCTGACCGAGAAGATTCCGAACTGCATGGCGTGCCTCCTTGAGGGCGCTCCGCCGCCTCGTGCGCCTGGCTGGTTCCCCGGCCGGGCCACGCTGATGTATGCGTTTGCATATACCTTAACGCGGCCGGCGCGCGACTATTCCTGGGGTGCGGTTCCTCGCCGGGTTTATCGCGGGTTCCCGATCGCCTGATCGCCCGCCAGCTTGCGGCACAGCTGCTCCAGCTGGCGCAGTTCGTCACGGGTCAGCGCGTCCGTCATGGTGCGAGTGACGCCACGGGCGTGGCGACGCCCGATCTCCTTCTGCATGGCCGCGCCTTTACCGGTGAGCGCCAGCCGCAGGCTGCGTCGATCGGCGCGGTCCGGCTCGCGGGCGATGAGGCCCCGTTCGACCAGCCGGTCCACCATGCGAGACATCGCCGGCTGGCTGAGCAGGACGTGCTTGTTGAGTTCGCCGAGACTGATCGGCGCCGGGCACTTCGACAACGTGTACAGGACGTCGTACTCGCGCATGGACAGGTCGCCCCAGACATCCTCGGCGGTGAACCGCTTGACGAGGGTGGCGTGCGCGCGCAGCAGCGCTTCCCATGTGCTGTTAGCGGTCATGTTTCCCAGTGTCCAGCATCCGCGGCTCGTGATGGGCAGGCCGCTGGCAGATACATGCTTTTGCATCCATCTAACCATGATGGCTCGCGTACTTGATCATCTGCGTGCGACGCTAGGAAGGTTACAGAACCGAGCATGTTGGGTCGCGTCAATGATCGAACCGAGGGACCGCTACACCGCCGAGGCCGGCGAGGCGCAGATGACCGGCGTCCAGGCCCTCGCCCGGCTCCCTCTCAACGTCCGCGGAGCCGACCAGGCTCGTGGCCTGAGCACGGCCGCCTTCATCTCCGGCTACGAGGGATCACCGCTCGGTGGCTACGACCTCGAGCTGGGCCGTAACTCCAGGCTCCTCGAGGAGCGGGACGTGGTGTTCGCCCCCGCGGTGAACGAGGAGCTGGCCGCGACCGCGGTGCAGGGCACGCAGGTGGCGGCGGCCTCGGGCGAGGCCAGGGTGGACGGCGTGA
Organism: Nocardiopsaceae bacterium; assembly: GCA_017354375.1. Taxonomy (GTDB): domain Bacteria; phylum Actinomycetota; class Actinomycetes; order Streptosporangiales; family Streptosporangiaceae; genus Trebonia. The sequence goes on from JAFMRC010000008.1 coordinate 40,561, forward strand.
CCGGGTACTGGTACGGCAAGTCGCCCGGCGCGGACCGGGCGGCGGACGCGCTGCGGCACGCATGCCTGATGGGCACCCACCCGCGCGGCGGCGCGGTGGCGTTCGTGGGCGACGACCCGTCGGCCAAGTCCTCCACCGTCCCCGGCGCGTCGGAGGCCCTGCTGGCCGACCTGGGGATGCCCGTGCTGTACCCGGCGGACCCGCAGGACGTGCTCGACCTCGGCACGCACGCGGTCGCGATGTCCCGGTGCTCCGGCCTGTGGGTCGGACTGAAGATCACCACGAACGTGGCCGACGGGACCGGCGCGGTCACGGTCGACGCGGACCGGATCACGCCCGTCGCGCCCGAGGTGCCGGACGCCGACGGGAAGCCGTTCGCGCACCGGCTGGACACGCGGATGCTGCAGCCCGGCCTGGCCGAGATGGAGCGCAGCCGCGAGGGCATCCGGCTGGAGGCGGCCCGCGGCTACGCGCGGGCCAACCGGCTCAACCGGGCCGAGACCCTCGGCGCGGGATCCTCAGGCGCGGGTTCCACGGGCACGGGGCCGAAGGTCGGGATCGTCGCCGCCGGCAAGACCTACCTCGACACCCGCCAGGCACTGTGCGCCCTCGGCCTCGGCCAGCCCGAAGGTGGGCACGGGCCCCAGCCCGACGGCGAGCACGCGCCCCAGCCCGGGATCCGGCTGCTGCGGCTGGCCATGATCCACCCGCTGGTCCCGGAGGAGATCGCCGAGTTCGCCGACGGCCTAGACGAGATCATCGTCGTGGAGGAGAAGCGCGGCTTCGTCGAGTCGGCGGTGAAGGAGATCCTCTACGGCACGCCGGGCGCGCCCAGGGTGACCGGCAAGAAGGCGCCCGACGGCACCGCGCTGTTCCCCGCCGACGGTGAGCTGGACGCCGACAGCGTCGCTTCCGGCCTGGCTCGTCGGCTGGGCGGCATGCCCGGGTTCGCGACGGCGGGTGCCTGGCAGCGGGCACGAGCCGAGCGC
>JAFMRC010000252.1 GCA_017354375.1 Nocardiopsaceae bacterium
CACTAGGGGGCATCAGCCGGACCCGCGCCGACGGGGGCTGGAGGACAGCACGAAGGGCCGGAAGAAGGGGTGAGGAGAAGGGCTTACGCACTCGAACATAGGTATACCGACTATGCCCCCAGATAGTCCCAACCGGCCCACAAGCCCCTATACGGTGAGTACATGCGCGACACCGAGGTTGTCGCGTCCATCGTGGCCGGAGACCCGCAAGGGCTTGCCTCGGCTTACGACAGGTACGCAGATCCCCTCTACACATACTGCCGGTCCGTACTCCGTGACCCGGCCGACGCCGCCGACGCGGTGCAAGACACCTTCGTCATCGCGGCGTCGCGCCTGGACGGCCTGCGCGACCCGGAAAAGCTGCGGTCGTGGCTGTACGCCGTCGCCCGCAACGAGTGCATGCGCATCTTGCGCGCCAGCAAGGACACGTCGGGCCTGGACGAGGCGCCCGAGGTGATCGATGAGAGCGCAGATGTCAGCGCCGACGCCGAGCGGGCCGAGCTGCGCACGCTGTTTCAGGACGCGTCCGAGGGCCTGAACCCGAGCGAGCGCGAGGTCATCGAGCTGAGCCTGCGGCACAAGATGGAAGCAGTCGAGATCGCCGAGGTTCTCGGCGTGTCCAGGAACCATGCGCACTCGCTGCTATCCCGGGCCCGCGGCCAGCTTGAGGCCTGCCTCGGGGCGCTGCTCGTGGGGCGCGCCGGCCGGGACGAGTGCAAGGAACTCGGAAGCCTGCTCGGCGAGTGGGACGGGAAGCTCACCGTATTGCTGCGCAAGCGACTGCACCGGCACATCGAGCACTGCTCCACGTGCACGAAGCGGCGCACGTTCGAGCTGCGCCCAGCCGCGTTCTTCGGCCTGCCCCCGCTGCTGGCCCTGGCCGGCGCGCTGCGCCTGCTAACGGTGCCCGACCCGGTCAAGGCGAAGATCCTGGCGATCACGACCGGCACCGGTCCCGCGATGGCAGCGCACCGGGCCGCCGTCCTGCACCATGCGGGCTCCTTCAACCACCAGGGCTTCCCGCACGCCCTGCACGCGGGGAAGGCGGGTGCCCTGCACGCGGCGGGCGCCAAGACCGGGTCGTTCCTCAAGACGCCGCAGGGCCAGGGCACGGCCGCGGCCGTGGTCCTCGCCATACTCGCCGCGTCGGCTGGCCTCGCGCTCACCGGCAACAACCACGCCCCGCACCCGCTAGCCAACTCCAAGCCTGGCCACAGCAACAGCGGCGGCGGCTCAGGCGGCGGCGGAGGCGGGGGCGGCGGCTCCGGTGGCGGCGGCTCTAGCGGAGGAGGCTCCGGTGGCGGCGGCGGATCCGGTGGAGGCAGCGGATCCGGATCCGGTAACAACAGTTCCTCCTCCGGCGGCGGCCCCGGTAACAGCGGCCCCGGCGGAGGTAACCACGGCGGCGGACCCGCGGGAAGCCAGCCGAACCCGGCGCTCCCGGGCGGCGCGGGAGGCTCGGGCCCGGGTGGCTCCACGTCGTCCGGGCCAGGGGGTTCCTCCCCGACTGGCTCGAAGCCGGGGACGGGCTCGTCGTCGCCGGGAGGCTCGTCTGGAGGCTCGCCGTCGCCAGGAGGCTCTTCCGGAGGCTCGCCGTCGCCGGGAGGCCAGGGCACGTCGCCCGGCACCACGACCACCGCGAGCCCGAACGGCGGCTTCATAACCGTCCCGCCCGGCGGCACCAAGATCCCGGTGACCAACAACACGTCCGCTCCCGAGCACTGGACCATGACCGTGTCCGGAGGCACCGGCTCCATCAAGGTGAGCCCGGCCTCGGGCACGCTCGCGCCGGGCAAGAAGACCACGGTAAACGTCACGACCACGAGCAGCACGGCGTCCGGGCAGACCATCACCCTCTCCCCGGGCGGTACGACGTGGGACGTGCTGCTGGGCACGAGCGGGGGAACGAGCAGCGCGCCGCTGCTGCCGAGCGGCCTGTCCACCCCGTCGTCGCTGTTGCCCTCCGGCCTGTTGCCCTCCAGCCCGTTGCCCTCCGGCGCGAGCACGCCGGCCACGCCGGCGTCGCCCACGCCGACGTCGCCCACCGTCACCGTTCCGGTGGCACCCTCCACTTCGGCTACGGCGGTACCATAACGTCACCATTCGGCCAGACGGCCGTCCGGGTGCCGCCAGTTCGGGTCGCGGAGCGCCCACTGGCCGTGTCGCTCGCGAACCACTTCCTCGTCGATGTCGATACCCAGCCCTGGCCCGGCCGGCCGGGCCAGGCTTCCCTGGCGGGGTGTCAGCGGAGCCGGGTCGCGCAGGTAGTCATGCATCTCGGCGGGCGGCAGCCCCGCGTAACCCCGGTTGTAGTGCAGTCCGAGGCTCTGTTCCTGGATGACGACATTGCCGGCGCACAGGCCGACCTGGAGGGAAGCGGCCAGCGAGACCGGCCCGTTCGGGCAGTGCGGCGCGACGCCGACGTCGTACGCTTCGGCCATCCGGCAGATCTTCTCCAGTTCGAACAGGCCCGTCAGGGACACGTCGGGCTGGAGGATGTCCACGGCCCGGGTTTCCAGCAGCCGCTTGAACTCCCATCGGGAGACCAGCCGCTCGCCGGTGGCGATCGGCGTCCGGGGGGCGGCGCGGGACAGCCCGGGCAGGGCGTCCTCGTAACCGGGGCCGAGTGGCTCCTCCACCCACATCAGGCCGAACTGGTCGAGCTCGGCCAGCAGGGACCGGGCCATGGCCCGGTGCACCCGCCCATGGAAGTCCACCGCGATCCGCAGGCTGGCGCCGAACGCGTCACGCAGCGCCGCCACGCGGCCGACGGCCTCGTCGATGCCCTGGTGGTCACCGATGTAATCCAGCTTGCCCGTGGCGTTCATCTTCACCGCGGAGAACCCCTGCTCGATCCGCGCGCGGGCGTCCGCCACGACATCATGGGGAAGGTCACCGCCGATCCAGGCGTACAGCGGCACCATCTCGCGTACCGGCCCGCCGAGGAACTCATGCACGGGCAGGCCATGACGGCGGCCCTTAATGTCCCACAGGGCGTGCTCGATGGCGGCCGCGGCGGTGGCCAGCACCGGGCCGCCCCGGAAGAAGCCATCCCGGCGCGCCCGCTGCCACAGGTCCTCGATCCGCCCGGCGTCGGCGCCGGCGAAGTTGGCGGCCAGGTCGGCCACGGCCCCCGACACGGCCCGGGCCCGCTTGGGCACGATCGCCTCGCCCCAGCCCACCGCCTCGTCCTCGGTGGCCACCCGGACCAGGATCCAGCGCGGCGGGACGAGGAACGTGGAGATGTCACGTATCCGCTGGGCACCCAACCGTGAGCTCATGCAGCCTGCCCTTCCTGTCGTCGCCTGGGTCCTCGCCCCACCGACCGCGTGGATGGAAGAAAAGGTGATTCAGCGGGCCGTCGCCCAGGTGGCGTGCGCGGTCGCCTTCTCGGCCTGGTCGCGCAGCGCCCGCACCGCCTTCGCGGGGTCGTCGGCGCCGTAGACCGCGGAGCCCGCCACGAACACGTCCGCTCCCGCCTCCGCGCAGCGCTCGATCGTCTCGGCGCCCACCCCGCCGTCGACCTGCAGCCACACCGACCCGCCGCGGGCGGCCACCATGGCACGGGCGCGGCGCAGCTTAGCCAGCACGAGATCGAGGAACCCCTGGCCGCCGAAGCCGGGCTCCACGGTCATCAGCAGCAGCATGTCGAACTCGGGCAGCAGGTCCTCGTACGGCTCGACCGCGGTCCCGGGGTTGACCGCCAGCCCGGCGCGGGCCCCGGCGGCACGGATCGCGCGCAGCGTGCGGACCGGCGCCTTCACGGCCTCGGCGTGGATGGTGACGCTGCCCGCCCCGGCCTCGGCGAACGGCGGCGCGTGCCGGTCCGGGTCCTCGATCATCAGATGGCAGTCGATCGGCAGCGCCGCCCGGGCGAGCAGCGACTTGACGACCGGCAGGCCGAGCGTGAGGTTCGGCACGAAGTGATTGTCCATCACGTCGACGTGCAGCCAGTCGGCGGCGCTCTCGACGGCCGCGGCCTCCTCGGCGAGCCGGGCGAAGTCCGCGGACAGGATGCTAGGCGAGATCTGAACGGCCATATCAGAAGCGAGTGTAGAGTGCGCGGAAAGGCCCGCTCATCCCTCCCCCGGGGGACCGTGACCGTGATGGCGTCCCCCGCCCGCGGAATGTCACACCCCGCGGCTACCATGCGGGACAAGGTTCGAATTCTTCTTCTACTGGAGGTTGCGGAAATGCGAACTACTGTCCCCGACGACCTGCTGGACCGGGTGCGTAAGCTGCTGGCCAAGGCCGAGGGCGAGGGGGTGACGCCGGCCGAGGCCGAGGCGCTGACCGCCAAGGCCGCCGAGCTGATGGCCCGCTACGGCATTGACCGGGCCCGGCTCGGCGCGCTGCACCCCGAGACCGACCAGCTCGCGGACCGGGTCTTCGACCTGGACAACCCGTGGGCGAGCGTGAAGGCACACCTGCTGGCCGGACTGGCCATGGCCCTGCGCTGCCAGTGCGTCCTGCTCAGCCGCCCGGTGCCCGGCAGCCGGGTGCACGTCTTCGGGTACTCCTCCGACCTGGAGCGCGCCGACATCCTGTTCACCTCGCTGCTGGTGCAGATGGCCCGCGCGCTGGCGGTGCAGCCGGTGCCGGCCAGCGGGGGCAGGGCGAAGGCGTGGCGCCGGTCGTGGATGCTCGGCTATTGCACCGCCGTGACCGGCCGGGTGAGGGAGGCGGAGGAGGCCGCCGCCGTCCGCTGCGACCATGACGACCCCCAGGCCGACTCCGGCCCGTCGACCGCGCTGGTGCTCGCCGACCGCGCCCTGGCCGTGCGCCACCGGGCCGAGCAGGCCTACCCCCGCACCCGCAAGACCCGTGTCACCTACAGCGGCAGCGGGTACCGCGACGGGTACGCCCAGGGGCAGAAGGCCGACATCGGCAGCACGAAGATCAGGTCGCGGCCGGCCGGGGCTCTCCGCCGCTGACTCGCCCGGCGGGCTGAGGACTTCCTTTCTCCCGAACGGATAGTGGCGCCTGGGCATCGCCAGTCCGTTTCGCCATCCCGATGGCAGGCGCGGGAACAGCGCACGGGAACAGTGCGCGAGAACAGCGCGTTGTCTGAGGCTGCTGCCCGGCGGCCGGTGGAGGTGAGCAGTGTCCGGTGGATAAGAAGTGGTGGGCGCTGATCGCCGTCTGCCTGGGGACGTTCATGCTGCTGCTGGACGTCACGATCGTGACGGTCGCGCAGCCAGCGATCCAGGCCGGGCTGCACGCGGGCTTCTCCGACGTGCAGTGGATCCTGGATGCCTACGCCCTGACCCTCGCCTCCCTGCTGCTGACGTCGGGGGTGCTGGCCGACCGGTACGGCCGCAGGCTGCTGTTCGCCATCGGCCTGGCGGTCTTCACGCTCGGGTCGCTGCTGTGCGGGCTGGCGGTGAACCCGCTGATGCTGATCATCTCGCGGAGCGCCCAGGGGGTCGGCGGCGCGATCATGTTCGCCACGTCGCTGGCGCTGCTGGGCAACAGCTTCCGGGGACGGGACCGGGGGGTAGCGTTCGGCGCCTGGGGAGCCGTCACCGGCGTCGCGACGGCGCTCGGCCCGGTGCTGGGCGGCGTGCTGACGACCGACTGGGACTGGCGGGGCATCTTCCTGGTCAACGTGCCGGTCGGCGCGTTCGCGCTCGTCGTGACGCTGTGGAAGGTGGCCGAGTCCCGCGTCCCGCACCCCGCCCCGCCGGACTGGCCCGGGTTCGCGCTGCTCACCGCCGGGCTGGTCGCGCTGGTCTACGGGCTGATCCGGGCCGGGGAGATCTCCTGGTCCGACCACGGCGTGTACGCCTGCCTGGCCGCGGCGGCGGTCCTGCTGGTGGCGTTCATCGTCACCGAAGCACGGGTCAGGCACCCGATGTTCGACCTGTCGCTGCTGCGGGTTCCCACGTTCGCCGGCGGGTCGGCCGCGGCGTTCGCGATGAACGGATCCCTGTTCTCGATGACGCTGTACCTGGTGCTGTACCTCCAGGACATGCTCGGTTACTCGGCGCAGGACGCGGGGCTCCGGCTGGCCGTCATCAGCCTCTCCCAGCTCGTCACCGCCACGATCGCGGGCCGGGCCAGCGCGCGCGTGCCAGTGCGCTGGCTGATCGGGCCCGGCCTGCTCCTGGTCGGGGTCGGCCTGGCGCTCATGGCCCGGCTGACGGGAACCTCGTCGTGGACGCACCTGCTGCCCGGGTTCATCGTCGCCGGGCTCGGCGCCGGCCTGGTGAACCCGCCGCTCGCCTCGACTGCGATCGGCGTCGTGCCGCCGCACCAGGCCGGGATGGCCTCCGGGATGAACGCGACCTTCCGGCAGGTCGGCATCGCCACCGGCATCGCCGCGCTGGGGTCGATCTTCACCTCGGCCATGCAGCGCCACCTGGCCGGCGCCCTGCCGCCCGCGCTGGCCGGCTCCGCGGCGAAGATCGTGGACAACGTCCGCCAGGGCTCCGCGGGCCAGGTGCTCGGGTCGCTGCCCGCCACGGACCGCGCGGCCGCCGGGATGGCGCTGCGGTCGAGCTTCGCCTCGGCCCTGAACGATCTCATGTACGTGACCGCCGGGCTCGCCGTCTTCGGCGCCGTGTGCTCCCTGCTGCTGATCCGCGGCAAGGACTTCCACACCCCGCGGGCGTCAGCTCCGCAAGCCGCCGATGCCCCGCGGAGCGCCACACCGGCAACCCCTGCGGCCGGGCTGCTGACGGCCCCCGCCACGATGGCCAATGGCGCCGGGTCCGGAACGCCCGGCAGCCCCGACGGCACTGGCAGCCCGGGCAGCACTGGCACCACCGGCAGCTTCGACACCCCCGGCGGCACCGGGAGCGACGGCAGCCCCGACGGCGCCGGGAGCGACGGCCTCGTGGTGCTCGGTCACGTGCGGCGCGGGGATGGCTCCCCGCTGCCGGGGGCGACGGTGACGCTGATCGGCCCGGCGGGCCGGCAGGCGGGCATCGGGCACAGCGGACTGGACGGGCGCTACCAGGTGCCGGTCCCGGACCGGGGCACCTATACCATCATCGCGATGGCATCGGCGCACGAGCCGTTCGCGTCCGCGGTGCGGGTGGCCGGCCAGCGGACCGCCCTTGACGTCCACCTGGCCGACGCCGGTGTGCGGGTGGCGGGAACCGCGCGGAACGCGTCGGGGGCGGCGGTGCCGGACGCGCGGATCACGCTGCTGGATGCCGAGGGGAACGTGGCGGGGGTCGCGGTCACCGGCACCGACGGCGGGTACTCATTCGAGAACCTGCCCGGTGGCGAGTACACGGTGATCGCGGCCGGGTACCCGCCGGCCGCGTCCAGGCTGAAGGTCGCCGGCAGCGACCCGCACTCCCACGACGTCGAGCTAAGGCACCCCGACCCACCCGGCACCGGGACGCTGCCCCCGGGGGCATAACCGAGTCACTGCCCCTGGGCTATAAGCGCGCTCCCAGGCGCCCGCCTACGGGCAACGATCCCGCTAGTTAATTACAATTTGTCGTCATTTGGATGCTATCGGGTCATGTGCCACTGGCCGGGTGCCTTCGGGGGCAGGGATGGACGATGGCTGGGGCGTCGATGCTGGGGGTATGCGGGCCGGAGACGGGGTGTATATCCAGTTATGTGGGGGTATGCCCGGGGCGCGGGGGCGGGCCGGGCGATCCGCGCGCGGGGCGGGAGGGCTCCGCGTGGAGGATATGTGAGCGCGGAGCGCACCTATCCTCCACGCGAGCGTGATCGCGGCCCGACGGATACCCCGGCGGGTATTCCGAGGATCGTGAATTGGCCAGCAGGATCGCAAACAGCTCCGAAACGGACACGGTCGATACCCTGGGCGGTTCCGCAACTCGCGAGCCATGGCCAGAAGGGATCAGCGGCGGCGGAGGAGGGCGAGGAAGATCGCGTCGGTGCCGTGGCGGTGCGGCCAGAACTGGGCGAACCGCGGATCCGGGGACCGCAGCCCCGGCACCTCCGGCAGCACCGCGGGGGCGTCCAGGATTTCCGCGGCCACCGGCCCTCCCGCCGCGGACCCAGCCGCCGCGGAGCCGCCCGCTGGCGCGCCGAGGGTCACCGCGCGCACCACATC
>JAFMRC010000253.1 GCA_017354375.1 Nocardiopsaceae bacterium
GTGGCCGGGGTAGACCCATGTATTGTCCGGCAGTCGCCCGAAGATCTTGTCGCGGACTCCGTCGAACAGCGACTGGAACCGCTCGGTGTCCTTCTGCGTGTTGCCGACGCCGCCGGGGAACAGGCAGTCCCCGGTGAACAGGTGCGGCTCCGGTCCGGCGCCGTACAGCAGCGCGATGCTGCCGGGCGTGTGCCCGACCAGGTGGATCGCGGACAGCGCGATGTCGGCCATCTCGATCGTGCCGCCGTCCTCGACCAGCTCATCGGTGGCGACCGGGATGCCGGGCGCGTCCAGCGGGTGCGCCACGGTGACCGCGCCGGTGGCCTCCTTCACCTCGGCGAGAGCCTGCCAGTGGTCGTGGTGCTGGTGGGTCGTGACGATCTTGCGCACCGGGGTGCCGCCGATCATCTCCAGCAGCCGTTGCGGCTCGGCGGCCGCGTCGATCAGCAGCCCCTCGCCGGTGGCGGTGCTGCGCAGCAGGTAAGAGTTGTTGTTCATCGGGCCGACGGCCATCTTCGTCAGCGTGACGCCGCCGTTGATCTCCCGCGTGTCCGCTGGCCCGCCGACCTCTACGTCTCCGGTGTAAGTCACACCCACGAACCTATACCGACTGGGAGGGATCCCGGCGCATCGGTGCCAGGATCCCGCGCATGGCTGAACCCCGGCGGGTCTACCGTGCCAGGGTGCGACGGAGCCTGCCGCCCCCCGCGCTGCTGGCGTACGCCGTCGTGGTCGTGGTCGCGTTCATGATAGGGCTGCTGAACGGCGGCTTGGTGGTGGCGGCGCTGTCGGCGCTGGGGGGCTTGGCGCTGTGCGCGACGTTGCTCGCCCTGGCGATGCGTCCCCGGACCACGGTGACCGGCGAGGGCATCGACGTGCGGAACGTGTTCGAGACACGGGGATTCCGGTGGACCGACATCCACGGCATCGGGGTGGCTCGCGCGAGCATGCCGGGAGCCGGCCCGGCCGTCCTGCGGGTGGTGATCGACGTGGTGATCGGCATGGTGGAGGTGCGCGTGCACCTGCCGAACGTCAACGCGCGGCAACTGGGGGACGACCGGGCCGTGGACCGCGAGCTGGCGAGACTGCGGGAGATGTGGGAATGGAAGCGTGGCGACGATTAGCGGGGCCATCGGCTAGCCGGGTCATCGGCTCTGATCTGATAAACGATAAATGCCTGTTTAAGTGGTCATGTCGGGCATACTGCTGTTATGTCGTCGTTCCGTGGGTTCATACAGCGGCAGCCGCCTGTCGTCAGGGTCATCATTATCCTGGCGTGGGTCGCGGTCATCGTGACGCTGGCGGTGCTTGGCGTCAACGAGCACCTGATCGTCGGCGGGGTGATCTTGATCGTCGCCGCGGGCGGCTTCGTCATGAGTCGTCTTGGACGATCCGGCTCGGGCGGATACATCGGGGGCTCCGCGCCGGGGACCGCGCAGAACGGGTTCCAGTCGCCCGGGCCGGGGTTCCAGGCGCCGGGGTCCGCGTCGTTTCAGGCGCCCGGATCCGCGTCGCAGGTCTCCGGGTTCGGGTACCAGCCGCCCGGTTCGGGGGCGCAGGGCGATGGCGCGCCCCAGCCGCCCGGCCAGCCGGAATATGCCGCGTCATCCTACGGCGCTCAGGCCGGGGCTCAGGCCAGTGGCCAGCCCGCGCCGGACTGGTATCCCGATCCGCGGGATCCGGCGCTGGTCCGCTGGTGGGACGGGCAGGCCTGGACCCCGAGCACTCGGCCGCGCCGCTGACCCCTGGCGCCTGCTTTCGATTTGATCGATCCACACGAAACCCGGCGGTCGCGCTGGGCATACTGCGACGGTGTTTGAACTTGTCAGGCCCATCATTAAGTTCGTGACCTTCTGCGTCAGGTCCATCCGACGGTTCGTTCAGGGCGGTCGCTCACCGTTCAGGGCTATCCTTGTCGCCGTTCCCCTTGTGGCCATCGTCGCCGGACTGGTGGTTGGCCTCTGCCTGGATCCGTTCTTCACCCTCTTTATCGCCATCCTGGTCGTCATCGGCGTGCTCGCGATTAGCCTCCTGGGCGGGATCCTCCTCAGCCTCGGCAAGAACGCCACCGCGATCGGCTCCCTGTTCATGGCGGTGGGAGAGCGGAACGGCTCGCGGGCCGCCGGCGTCGCCGCCATCGTGGTGATCTTCGGGGCCGCTATCGTGGGGGTGATGGTCAGCGGGGGAAGCTCGGACGTGATGCTCGCCGTCATCATCCCGGCTGGTGCCGTGGTTGGCGTCGGCATGTCCCTGCTCGGGCGAAGGAACCGCAGGAACGGCGTCGGCAACGGCGGTTATATCGGTGGCTCTGGTCCGGGGGCGTCACAGGGCGGGTACAGAGCCCCTGGGTCCGCCGCCCAGGCCCCCGGGCCCGCATCCCAGGAGTCCGGGTTCGGGTATCAGGCGCCGGGGGTCGCGTCGCAGGCGCCGGAGCCTGTGCTCCAGGCCTCCAGGCCCGGGTTCCAGTCGTTTGGTTCCGGCCAGCCCGGTGGTTCCGGCCAGCCCGGTGCTCTGGTCGGCGGCCAGGCCATTGCCTGGACTGGCGGCCAGTCCGCTGCTCAGGCCGGGTTTCAGCCTGGCGCTCAGGCCGGGGCTCAGGCCAGTGGCCAGCCTGCGCCGGACTGGTATCCCGATCCGCGGGATCCGGCGCTGGTCCGCTGGTGGGACGGGCAGTCCTGGACCCAGCACGCCCGGCCCCGTCCCTGACCGGCCTCGCGCGGGCCGCCGCTCATCCCCTCGCAGTGATGCATGCGTAGGAAGTTAAGCGGACACGTCGGGCATACTGGTTGACGTGTTTGAATTCCTAACGGATGGAGTCGAGTCCGCTAAGTTCATCAAGCGGTTCGTCACGGGCGGCCCGTCACCGTTTATCAGGGTGTGCACTCTCGTCGTGGCCTTCGCGGGCATTATCGCGGGGATAGTGCTCCACCTCGGCAACTTCCTGATCTTCGTCATCGTGATCGTGATTGGCGTCGTCGGAGTCTTGATCGGGCGCTTGGTCGGGGGGCGGTCGGGTAGCGGCGGTTACATCGGGGATCCCGGGGCCGCTGGCCAGGGAATGCCACGGGGCGGATACCAGGCGCCCGGGTCCGCGTCACAGGCGCCTGGGTCCGCGTCGCAGGCGGCTGGATTCCATCCGTTTGGTTCCGGCCAGCCCAGTGCTCCGGTCGGCGGCCAGTCCGTTGCCCAGGCCGGGGTTCAGCCTGGGGCTCAGGCCGGGGGGCGGCCCGCGCCGGACTGGTATCCCGATCCGCAGAATCCGGCGCTGGTCCGCTGGTGGGACGGGCAGTCCTGGACCCCGCACGTCCAGTCGCGCCGCTGACCCCGCGGTAAAGCCGCTAATCGTGATACATCACCCCATGTGGCGATGTGTTATGCCATTATTACGGATATGGGGTACATGGCGAGGGGGCGATGGCGGGGTTACGGTGGCGAGCGCCGGGGGAAATCCCTGCTCATCTACGGGGCTATCAGCTTCTGTGCCGGACTCGTGATCACGGTGGTGACGTTCACGCACGCGCTCGAGAACGGCGGGTTCTACGTCTTCAGCTACGGTCCCATGATCGGCGGAGTCTTCGCGATGGTCCGGGGTCTTGCGCAACTACCCGGAGAGCGGGAGCAGGAGCGGCAGGAGCGGGCGCGGGAGCGGCTCGCCCGGCTGCAGGCGCAGGCGGCCCAGCCAGATCTCGCGGATCCCGCGGATCCCGGCCAGAGGCCTTCCTACGAAGAGCCCGGCTACGCCGTGCCGGCCAGCATGGCCGCAGCGGCACCTGCGGTCGACCAGCCGGGAGCCGGCCAGCCGGGGGCTCCCCAGCCGGCTGCGGGACCCGGCGCTCAGCGTGAGGCCGGCTGGTACCCCGACCCGCTGACCCCGGCCCAGGTCCGCTGGTGGGACGGCCAGGGCTGGACGCCATACATCCAGCCGCGCTCGTGACCCCAGCGCCCCAGTGACCCCAGCGCCCCAGTGACCCCAGCGCCCCAGTGACCCCGATGCCGCGGGTGACCCCGATGCCGCGGCTGGAGGGCGAGCGCCCGGCCGGGCGATCTGAGGTTTCACCCGAATCCTCGGAGCACGCCACGAGTAGAAACTTCGTGCGAAACGCGCGCGATCCCGAAGCCGGTGCCGTAGGCTGGAGAGCGGATGGATGGCCCGACGGGGGGCCAGCCCGGTACCGGGCATAATGGCCACTCGTGAAGCGCTATACCGGAGTGCTTCACGACGGGCTGTCCGGAATGTCAGACCCCCTCGTTACGATGGCCAGGCGCTGAGCTGGCGCGTCGCGGGCACCCGCGGCGAGCCGCGCCCGGCGACTGCCCCAAGACCGTCAAGAGACCACCAAGAGGGCACCGAGAAAGCACCCGGGGAAGCACCGAAGAAGCACCGAGCACGGAAGAAGAGCGCGTAGTGGCTGACCGGCTTGTCGTTCGCGGCGCACGCGAGCACAACCTCAAGGACGTCTCGCTGGACCTGCCGCGGGACGCCATGATCGTGTTCACCGGGCTGTCCGGCTCCGGGAAGTCCAGCCTGGCGTTCGACACGATCTTCGCCGAGGGCCAGCGCAGGTACGTGGAAAGCCTCTCCGCGTACGCGCGGCAGTTCCTCGGCCAGATGGACAAGCCCGACGTGGACTTCATCGACGGGCTGTCCCCGGCCGTGTCCATCGACCAGAAGGCAGCCAGCCGCAACCCGCGTTCCACCGTCGGCACGATCACCGAGGTCTACGACTACCTGCGGCTGCTGTACGCGCGGATCGGCAAGCCGCACTGCCCGCTGTGCGGCCGCCCGATCGCCCGGCAGGCCCCGCAGCAGATCGTCGACCGGGTCCTGGAGCTGGAGGAGGGGACGCGGTTCCAGGTTCTCGCCCCGGTCGTCCGGGGCCGCAAGGGCGAGTACACCGAGCTGCTGAGGGAACTGCAGGCCAAGGGGTACAGCCGGGCGCGGGTCGACGGGACGGTCGTCCGCCTGGACGAGGCGACCAGCTCGGCCCTGCCGGCCCTGAAGAAGTACGAGAAGCACGACATCGAGGTGATCGTCGACCGCCTCGCCGTCAAGGACTCGGCAAGACGCCGCCTCACCGACTCCGTCGAGACCGCGCTCGGCCTGGCCGGCGGCGTCGTCATTCTCGACTTCGTCGACCTGCCCGGCACCGACCCGCACCGGGAGCGGATGTACTCCGAGCACCTCGCCTGCCTCTACGACGACCTCAGCTTCGACGAGCTGGAACCGAGGAGCTTCTCGTTCAACTCGCCGTGGGGCGCCTGCCCGGACTGCACCGGGCTCGGGACCCGGATGGAGGTCGATCCCGAGCTGATCGTCCCGGATCCGACGAAGTCCCTGGAGGAGGGCGCGATCGCGCCGTGGTCCAGCGGCCACGCCTCCGACTACTTCGGGCGGCTGATCGAGGCCGTCTCGGAGAGCGTCGGGTTCCGGATGGACACCCCGTGGGAGCGCCTCCCGGCCAAGGCGAAGAAGGCGGTACTGGGCGGCTGCGACACCCAGGTCCATGTCCGGTACCGGAACCGGTACGGCCGCGAGCGCTCCTACTACACGAACTTCGAGGGTGCCATCGGCTGGGTCGAGCGCCGCCACGCCGAGGCGGAGTCCGACTCCACCCGCGACAAGCTCGCCGGCTACATGCGCGAGGTGCCCTGCCCGTCCTGCGGTGGCGCGCGGCTCAAGCCGGTGAGCCTCGCGGTCACGGTCAACGACATGACGATCGCTGAGCTGTGCGCGCTGCCGATCGGCGACCTGGCCAAGCTGCTCCTCACCCTCGACCTCAACGACCGGGACGCGCAGATCGCCCGGCTGATCATGAAGGAGGTCAACGCCAGGCTCGGCTTCCTGCTCGACGTCGGCCTGGACTACCTCAGCCTGGACCGGCCGTCCGCCACCCTGGCCGGCGGCGAGGCCCAGCGGATCAGGCTCGCCACCCAGATCGGCTCCGGCCTGGTCGGCGTGCTGTACGTGCTGGACGAGCCGTCGATCGGCCTGCACCAGCGGGACAACCACCGGCTGCTGGACACGCTGACGCGGCTCCGCGACCTCGGCAACACGCTCATCGTCGTCGAGCACGACGAGGACACGATCCGCGCCGCCGACTGGGTGGTCGACATCGGCCCCGGCGCCGGCGAGCACGGCGGCCACGTCGTCGTCTCCGGCCCCGTCGACGACCTGGTCAAGAACGAGCGGTCGCTGACCGGCGCCTACCTGGACGGCCGCAGGGCCATCGAGGTGCCGAAGACCCGGCGCAAGCCCGATAAGAGCCGCCAGGTCACGGTCAAGGCCGCCGCCGAGCACAACCTGCGCGGGATCGACGTCACGTTCCCGCTCGGCTGCTTCGTCGCCGTCACCGGCGTGTCCGGGTCCGGCAAGTCCACGCTGGTCAACGACATCCTGTACCGCGCGCTGGCCAGGGAGCTGCACGGCGCGCGCACGGTGCCGGGCAAGCACCGCACGGTCACCGGCATGCAGCACCTGGACAAGGTGGTGCACGTCGACCAGGGGCCGATCGGGCGGACCCCGCGGTCCAACCCGGCCACCTACACCGGCGTGTTCGACCACATCCGCAAGCTGTTCGCCGCCACCACCGAGGCGAAGGTCCGCGGCTACCAGCAGGGCCGCTTCTCGTTCAACGTCAAGGGCGGTCGCTGCGAGGCCTGCTCCGGCGACGGCACGATCAAGATCGAGATGCAGTTCCTGCCGGACGTGTACGTGCCGTGCGAGGTTTGCCACGGCGCCCGGTACAACACCGACACCCTGCAGGTGCACTACAAGGGCAAGTCGATCGCCGAGGTGCTCGACATGCCGATCGAGGAGGCGGCGGACTTCTTCGAGGCGGTGCCCGCGATCCACCGCCACCTGAAGACGCTCAAGGACGTCGGCCTCGGCTACGTCCGGCTCGGCCAGCCCGCCACCACGCTGTCGGGAGGCGAGGCGCAGCGGGTCAAGCTCTCCTCCGAGCTGCAGCGACGGTCCACCGGCCGCACGATCTACGTGCTCGACGAGCCGACCACCGGCCTGCACTTCGAGGACATCCGCAAGCTCCTCGGCGTGCTGTCCCGGCTGGTCGCCGGCGGCAACACGGTCATCGTCATCGAGCACAACCTCGACGTGATCAAGTCCGCCGACTGGATCATCGACATGGGTCCCGAGGGCGGCTCGGGCGGCGGGTCCGTCGTGGTCACCGGCTCCCCCGAGCAGGTCGCCGCGCACGACAAGAGCTACACCGGCAAATTCCTTAAAACCCTTCTCGCGCCCTAACGGGTCCTCGCGCCTGTGCCTCCCGCCCGCGCCTGTCACCGTCGGGGCAGGGCGGTCGCCCAGGTGATCTAGTAGGCTCGTGGGCGGTGAGCCGGGAAGCCTGGTCGGCGCGAGATCGATGGGTTCCCTACGCCCTGGAGTGCCGATGACCGTTCCTGGCCTGCTTCCTCGCCGTGACGGCGTCCTCGGGTAGCGCCGGTGATCTTGCTGCTATCCCTCGGGGCCGCGCTTGCGGTGAGCCTGACCGCCAGCTGGCTGCTGGTCTCCCGGCTGGAGCGCCTGGGCGCGCGGGCCGGGTTCTCCGGGGCCTTGCTGGGACTGGTCGCGGCGCTGGCCGCCGACATGCCGGAGATCACCTCGGCGATCACGGCCCTGGCCCGAGGCCAGTCGAGCGTGGGAGCCGGAGTGGTGATCGGCTCGAACGTCTTCAACCTGGCCGCGCTGCTCGGGCTGGCCGCGCTGGCCGCCGGGCGGATCTGGTTCCACCGCCGGGTCGTGCTGCTGTCCGGGCTGCCCGGGATCTGGGTCGCCGTCGTGTGCCTGCTGGTCGTCGCCGCGGTGATGCCGCCCGCCGCCGGGCTGGTCCTGGTCGCCGTTGTGCTCGGACCGGGCCTCGGGGTGCTGGGGATGCGGCCAACCCGGCTGGAGCGGCTGCGCCTGCCGGTCGCATGGGCCCGCTGGCTGGTCGCCGCGGTCCACGACGAGGAGGCCGAGCTCGGCGGGCCGGGCAGCCCGGGGCCTGCCAGCCCGGGGCCTGCCAGGCCAGGAC
>JAFMRC010000497.1 GCA_017354375.1 Nocardiopsaceae bacterium
GGGCGCGGGAGGCGGGGCGGGCGCGGGGGGCGGGGTGTGCGAGCCTGGGGTCATGAGCGAGGTTCCGGAGATACGGGAAATGCCGGTGGGGATCGGGGCTACCGGGCAGCGGCGGGAGAACGATTCGATGGGGCCGGTCGACGTGCCCGCCGACCGGTACTGGGGGGCGCAGACGCAGCGGTCGCTGATCCACTTCGGCCGGATCGGCGGGGACGGCGGCGAGGACCTGATGCCGCGGGAGGTGTACCACGCCCTCGGCCACGTGAAGAAGGCGGCGGCCCTGGCCAACGGCGATGCCGGACGCCTGCCCGGATGGATGGCGGACCTGATCGCGCGAGTCGCGGACGAGGTCATCGACGGGAAGCTCGACGACCACTTCCCGTTGCGCGTGTGGCAGACCGGATCGGGCACCCAGTCGAACATGAACGTCAACGAGGTCATCAGCAACCGGGCCATCCAGCTGCTCGGCGGCCCCCTCGGCTCCAAGGCCCCCGTCCACCCCAACGACCACGTGAACATGGGGCAGTCCTCCAACGACACGTTCCCCACCGCGATGCACATCGCCGCCGTCCGGGCGGTCCGCGCGAACCTCCTCCCGAACGTCACCGCGCTCCGCGAGGCCATCGCCGGCAAGGCACGCCAGTGGCGGGACGTCGTCAAGATCGGCCGCACCCACCTTCAGGACGCGGTCCCGCTGACCGTCGGCCAGGAGTGGTCCGGCTACGCCAGCCAGCTGGAGCAGGCGATCGGCGGCCTGAAAGCGAGCACCGAGGGCCTGCTCGAACTGGCCGTCGGCGGCACCGCCGTCGGCACCGGGCTCAACGCGCCGCCCGGGTTCGGCGAGGCGGTAGTGGAAAGGATCAGGGAGCAGACGGGATATCCGTTCCGGATAGCGAAGAACAGTTTCGCCGCGCTGGCCGCATCCGACGCACTGGCCTCAGCCAGCGCGGGCCTGCGGGGTTTGGCCGTTCCCCTGATCAAGATCGCGAACGACATCCGGTGGCTGGCCTCCGGCCCGCGCGCCGGGCTGGGCGAGCTGGTGCTGCCCGCGAACGAGCCGGGCAGCTCGATCATGCCCGGCAAGGTGAACCCGACGCAGTGCGAGGCGATGCTGATGGTCTGCGCCCAGGTGCTCGGCCACGACTCGGCGATCGCCAGCGCGGCCTCGCAGGGGAACCTGGAGCTGAACACGATGCGGCCGCTGATCATCTCCAACTTCCTGCACTCGGCGCGGATACTGGCCGGGGCGACCGAGGCGTTCACGACGTTCTGCGTGGCCGGCGCCGAGCTCAACCGTGACGCGGTGGCCGGGTACGTCGACCGGTCCCTGATGCTGGTCACGGCGTTGTCCCCGGTGATCGGCTACGACAAGGCGGCGGAGATCGCGCACAAGGCGAACCGGGAGGGGACGACGCTGCGCGAGGCGGCGCTCGGCCTGGGCCACATCAGCGCCGGGGACTTCGACCGGGTCATCGACCCGACGTCTATGGTCGGGGATACCGGGTAGCCGGTACGGAGGATCCGGCGACAGGAGGGGCAGGGAACCAATGGCACGGCAGGTCTATGACGTAGTGGTCCTCGGAGCGGGGCCAACCGGGGAGAACGTGGCCGACCGGGCGGTCCGCGGCGGCCTGAGCGCCGCGATCGTGGAACCCGAGCTGGTCGGCGGCGAGTGCTCGTACTGGGCGTGCATGCCGAGCAAGGCGCTGCTCCGCCCGGTCGCCGCCGCCTCGGAGGCCGGTCACCTGCTGGGCGTCGCCGGCACCCGGCTCGACGCCGCGGACGTGCTGAAGCGCCGCGACTCCTTCGCCTCGCACTGGGAGGACGACGGCCAGGTCCAGTGGCTGGAGCACGCGAAGATCGCGCTCTACCGGGGGCACGGTCGCCTGGCCGGCGAGCGCCGCGTGACCGTGTCGCCCGCTGGCGTGCCGTCCGCTGGCACCGCCGACGAGAACGACGCGGACGGAAACGACGCCGACGGAAACGACGATGCGGGCACCGAGCTGATAGCGCGGCACGCGGTGGTGATCGCCACCGGGTCCAGCGCCGTCATCCCGCCGCCCCTGAAAGACGTGAACCCCTGGACCAGCCGGGACGCCACCAGCGCGCACGCCGCCCCTGGCCGCCTGGCGATCGTCGGCGGCGGCGTGGCCGGCTGCGAGATGGCCGCAGCGTGGCAGGCGCTCGGCGCCCAGGTCACGCTGATCGCCCGCGGCGGCCTGCTGGAACGGCTCCCCGAGTTCGCCGGCGACCTCGTCGCCGCCGGCCTGCGCGACGCGGGCGCGGACGTCCGCTGTGGCACCTCCGTCACCGAGGCGGGACGGAACTGCACGGGACCGGTCACGCTCACCCTTGACGACGGCACGCGGGTCGAGGCCGACGAGGTGCTGGCCGCCACCGGCCGCGCGCCCCGCACCGCTGGCATCGGCCTGGAGACGGCCGGGCTGGAACCCGGGTCGTGGCTGAGCGTGGACGACACGCTGCGGGTCATCGGCGGGAACGACAACCGGTCATCCCGAACGGATGGTGGCGACTCCCCCGTCCCCTGGCTCTACGCCTGCGGTGACGTGAACCACCTGGCGCTCCTCACTCATATGGGCAAGTACCAGGCGCGGATCTGCGGGGACGCGATCGTCGCCCGGGCCAGCGGACGCGAGCCCGCCGTCACGGACCGGTCCAGCAAGGCCTGCGTGCCACAGGTGATCTTCACGGTGCCGGAGGTGGCCGCGGCCGGGCTGACCGAGGGGCGGGCGCGGGAGGCGGGAATCCGCACCCGCGTCGTGACCCTCGACCTGGGGAACGTGGCCGGGGCGGCGCTGTTCGCCGACGGGTACACGGGCACGGCGCAGATGGTGGTGGACGAGGACCGGAAGGTCATCGTCGGCATGACGCTGGCCGGCCCCGGAGTGGGCGAGCTGATCCACGCCGCCACCGTCGCCATCGCCGGCCAGGTGCCGCTGGAGGCGCTGTGGCACGCGGTCCCGTCGTACCCGACGATCAGCGAGCTGTGGCTGCGGCTGCTCGAAGCCTACGGATTGTGATTCCGCGTCTCGCGCCGCGCCCGGCCGGGG
>JAFMRC010000498.1 GCA_017354375.1 Nocardiopsaceae bacterium
GTACCGGCCGCCACCCCGCACGAACTGCGCCTTCTACTTCCGCAGGTCGACTCCCGCTGAATGATCCAATTCGGAGTGCCGCGGATTCGGCGGAGAATTCTGATTCTAGAATCAAATTACCGCCCGCCGCGGAATGGTTCGTCCGTGTCATCTGACGCAGAAGTTCGACGGCCGTACCGTCACGCTCAGCCTCGGGTGCGGTGCCGATGTATCGAAAAGTCATAATTTGACGGCACGCTGAAGAGGGCGGTATGTAATGATCCACACATGGCGGACCGGTTGACACGAAGGACCCGGCGGTGGCGAAAAAAGGCTCCCCTCATGATCAATTTCTTGAGGAATTGAAGCATCTGTGGTGGCGTTGCGGGTCGCCGGAGCTCGCCAAGATCGTGAAGACCAGCCACGAGCTCCGGGATCTGTACGCCGGCAGCGAGAGGATCGTGGAACTTCCCACCCTGAGTAAGTCGGCCATCTCCGCGGTCCTGAACGGGGACCGGGACGAGGTCCCCAGAGGTGAGTGGATCGCCGCCTATGTCATCACCGTCATGTATCTGGGCTGGAGGGTCGGCGCCATCCCGGAGCGACCGAACGAAGCCGTACTCATGGAATGGCAGTACCGGCGCTATCTCGCCTGCGCCGGACCGGACGCGTCCCCCGGGGAGGTGCCCGCGGCCGGTGCCGGAACGCCGGAGCTCCCGCTGCCGGCACCGATCATGGAATACCCGGTGGACACGGAGATCCCCCGCCTCGACGCCGATGAGCGCGCACACGTCGCGGAGTCCGGAGCCGCGGGTGGGCTGCTGCTCGATCGGTATGCGAGCGGTGACGTGAACGCGTGCTATCAGATGGCGGTGCTGCTCGCCGCCATGCACGGCCGTACGGCCACGAGCCGCGGACTGCTCCTCTACGCCGCCGCCGCGGACCATCCTGCGGCGGCGGAACTCCTCAACGACTGCGCTCTCGCCGACCCGGAGGCGCTTGCGGTCCATGCCGAAATGATCGCCTCGACGGCAACCGAACCGCCGATCACGACCGCGTTCCTGGAGTGCGCCCACGCCTGCCGCAACCGGCCCGCGACACCCGGACCGCCCACGGCGGGCTGAGCGGGCACACGACAGGCCCGGCGCCGACCGTGCGGCACCGGGCGTCCGTCGTGTTCGCTACACCGCGATGTACGTCAGCATCTCGTCGTCCGGCGTGCGCCGGGCCTGGCCGCGTACCTCCAGCGTGCGCAGGTGGGCGGCGGCTTCGGCGGCGGCCATGCGGCGTTGGAAGACCGGCATCTGGTCCCAGGGGCGGCGCCAGTGCAGCTTCGACGTCGCCTCCCACAGGGTGATGGGGGTCTCCGACAGCAGGGCGACCAGCTCGTCCATGCGCTCCTCGTGGTGCGCGATGATCTCGTTCGCGCGGTCGGCCACGCCGTGGAACTCCTTGCGGTGCGCGGGGAGCGCCTCCTCGATGCCCAGGTCGGTGAGCCGGGTCTGGGAGGCCAGGAAGTCGGTGAGCGGGTCGACGTCCGGCTCGTCGAACTGGTACAGGGCGATGTGCGGGGTGATCTTCGGCAGCAGATGGTCGCCGGTGAACAGGCGGCCGGCGCCGTCCTTGCCGGCGTCCTCCAGCACGTAGCACAGGTGGCCAGGCGTGTGACCGGGGGTCCACAGCGCGCGCAGCTTACGGCCGGGCACGTCGATCAGCTCGCCGTCGCCGGGCTCGCGGTCGGGCGGGACGGGCACCCGCATGCCGCGGTCCGCGTCGGCGAGCTGCTTGACCTCCTCGGCGGAGGCGCCGGCGCGGCGGAACCCATCGGCGTCCCAGCCACCGCGGCCACGCGATGCCTCCTTCATCAGCCGGAGCTGCGCGGCATCGGCCGGATGCATCGCGATCCAGGCGTTGGAGTTCTCCTTGACCAGCCAGTTCAGGCCGGAATGGTCCGGGTGGTAGTGCGTGATCAGTACGCCGTACAGCCTGTCGACCGACGTGCCGAGCGCGTGCAGGCCGTCGTTCAGGCCCTGCCACGCTTCCGGCGCGTTCCAACCGGTGTCGATCAGCACCGGGCCGGAGTCGGAGTCGAGCACGTACACCAGCGTGTAGCCGAGCGGGTTGTTCGGGAACGGCACCGCGATGCTGTGGATGCCGTCTCCGAGATCCCGGGGCTTGCCCAGCTCGATGTCCGGCTCACTCACGCGACCACCCCGCTCCGATAGATATATGCACAACACAAATGATATCCGGCCCCGATTGACGACCAGAATCCCGCTCGGTATCGAACGGATTGCGTCCGGCGTCGGCGCAGGCCGGGGCCCGGCGTACGGGGGGCTAGAAGTCCTCCAGCAGCCGGTCGGCCGCCGTCTCCAGGCGGGGCTGGATCTGGTCGACGGTGGTGTGGCCCTTCAGGACTTCCAGGAGTTCCATGACCCAGACGCTGGTCAGGGCGCCGGCCAGGGCGGTCTGCTGGGCGGTCGCGGCGTCCGGGTCGCCGATGGCCACGCGCAGCAGCATGCGGGTGACGCGGTCGCCGAAGTCGGTCTCGGTGTCGGCGAGGATCAGCGCGCGGATCAGGGCGTCGGCGAGCTCGGGCTCGCGCATGAGCGTGCGGGTGGCGCGGATGAGCACGTCGACGGCCCGGCGGGCCGGCCTGCGGGCCTTGGGCGGGCGGCGCTCGACGCTGGTCTCGAAGAGGTCGAGCTCGTCGGCGACGACCGCGACGACCAGGTCCATCTTCGACGGGAAGTAGCGGTAGAGCGTGCCGAGCGCGACGCCGGCCCGCTCGGCGACCGTGCGCATCTGCATGGCCTCGACGCCGCCCCGGGACGCCAGCGCGGCGGCGGCCTGCACGATGCGCTTGCGTCGCTGGTTCTGGCCGCGCGCCCGCACACCCGCGGCCGGCTGTACGGTCACCGCGATGCCGCCCCTCACCTCGGACGCGCGCCCGCGGCCCGCGCCCAGTGATCCCCATTCCCGTGGAACACGTTACTCCGCTACCCGTCCGTAGGGACGTACCGGGGCGGCGCATTGCCGGGTCTGGCTTGGGTTCGAGGCCGCCTTCCGGGGCCACTGGAATG
>JAFMRC010000254.1 GCA_017354375.1 Nocardiopsaceae bacterium
ACCGACACGCCCGGGCGCGACGCCATCCGCGCCCCGGCCGGGGTGGCCGCGGCCGCGGCGTCGGCCGCCGAGCGCTTCCATTCGACGAGTGATTCCGGGATCTCCGACAGGAACCGGGATGGGCTATGGAACGCCGGGCGGCCCCACCAGGTGCGGGACGCCGCCCGGGTCAGGTACAGCCGCCGCTCCGCGCGGGTGATCCCCACGTACGCGAGCCGCCGCTCCTCCTCCATCTGCCTGGCGTCGGTCAGCGACATCTGGTGCGGGAAGACCTCCTCTTCCATCCCGGTGAGGAACACCACGGGGAACTCCAGGCCCTTGGCGGTGTGCAGCGTCATCAGCGTCACCATGCCGCCGTGGTCGTCCCCCTCCGGGATCTGGTCCGCGTCCGCGACCAGCGACACCCGCTCCAGGAAGTCCGCCAGCGGCTGGCCCGGACCCGTGCCTTCCTCCCCGGCATCGGCGTCGGCTCTGGCGCCGGAGGCAGTGTTGCCCGTGTGGGCGGCATCGAACTCGCGGGCCACGTTGACCATTTCCTGCAGGTTCTCCACCCGGGTCGCGTCCTGCAGGTCCTGGGAGTCCTCCAGCGACTGCTGGTACCCGGTCCGCTCCAGGGTCGCGTCGACCAGCTCCGCGACCGGCCCGTTGGAGCCGGCCTGCTCCCGCAGGCCATCGACGAGCTCGTTGAAGGAGGCGATCGCGTTCGCCGCGCGCGGCGACAGGCCGGGCACGTCCTTCGGCTCGCGCAGCGCCTCGGCGAACGTGATCCGCTCCCTGGCCGCGTAGGCGGCGACGTACTCCTCGGCCCGCTCGCCGATGCCGCGCTTGGGCACGTTCAGCACCCGGCGCAGCGACACCTCGTCCGCCGGGTTCGCGAGCAGCCGCAGGTAGGCCAGCAGGTCGCGGACCTCCTTGCGCTCGTAGAACCGGACGCCGCCGACCACCTTGTAGGGCAGCCCGACCCGGATGAACACTTCCTCGAAGACACGGGACTGCGCGTTCGTCCGGTAGAAGATGGCCACCTGGCCGGGGGCCGCGTCACCGGAGTCGGTGAGCCGGTCCACCTCCTCGGCGACGAACGCGGCCTCGTCGTGCTCGTTGTCCGCCACGTAGCCGGTGACCGGGGGGCCGTCGCCCGCCTCGGACCACAGGTTCTTCGGCTTCCGGCCGCGGTTGTTGGACACGACCGCGTTGGCGGCCGACAGTATCGTCTGCGTGGAGCGGTAGTTCTGCTCCAGGAGGATGACGGTCGCGTCCGGGTAGTCCTCCTCGAACTCGACGATGTTCCTGATGGTGGCACCGCGGAACGCGTAGATCGACTGGTCCGCGTCCCCGACGACGCAGAGCTCGCTGGGAGCGACGGAGTCAGGCCGATCCGTTCGGGCAGTGCTAGCCCGGGGGGGCGACCCCCCGGACCCCCCGAAGAGGTTTTCGGTGCCACCGGAGACCAGCTCCCGGACCAGGACGTACTGGGCGTGGTTGGTGTCCTGGTACTCGTCGACCAGCACGTGCCGGAACCGGCGCCGGTAGGCCTCGGCGACCTCACCGAACGCCTGGAACAGGTTGACCGTGACCATGATCAGGTCGTCGAAGTCCATCGCGCCCGCCGCGACCAGGCGGCGCTGGTATTCCGCGTACGCCTCGGCCAGGATCTTCTCCCGCGCGGTGCGGGCACGAGAGGCGAAGGTCTCGTGATCGACCAGCTCGTTCTTGAGGTTGGAGACCTGGGACGACATCCGCTTCGGCGGGAACTGGCGGGAGTCCAGTTCCAGTTCCCGGCAGGCCAGGGTCATCAGGCGCTGGGAGTCGGCCGAGTCGTAGATGGAGAAGTTCGAGGGGTAGCCGAACCGGGTCGCCTCGCGGCGCAGGATGCGGACGCACGCCGAGTGAAACGTCATCACCCACATCGCGCGAGCGCGGCGGTCGCCGACCAGCTGCCCGACCCGGGACGCCATCTCACCCGCCGCCTTGTTGGTGAACGTGATCGCGAGTACCTCGCCCGGCGCGACCTCGCGCTCGGCGAGCAGGTAGGCGATCCGGTGCGTGAGCACCCGGGTCTTGCCCGAGCCGGCCCCGGCCACGATCAGCAACGGGCCCCCGGAATGCAGCACGGCGGCACGCTGCTGCGGGTTGAGCCCGTCGAGCAGCGGATGGTGGGTCTCGGTCGTGGTCACGGCAACCAGCGTAGGCGCTGCCACCGACAATTTCCCGCGCTAGGCGCAGCGACTAGCGGTAGCGCAGGACCGCCCAGACGGCCTTGCCACGGCCCTCGATCGGGGACCAGCCCCACAGGTAGCTGAGCGCGCCGACGATCTGCAGCCCGCGGCCGCTCTCCCCGGTCCAGCCCGGGTTGCGCGACTGGGGCGGCTCGCTACTCGGATCGGTGACCGCGAGCATCACTTCCCCGGCCCGGTGCAGCAGGCACAACCGCAGCAGCGGGGACGGCGTGGCGACCGGCGCGTTCCGCAGCCCGTGGCGAACGGCGTTCACGACGAGCTCCGCGACGATCATCTCGGCATCGTCGGTCAGGTGCCCTAGACCCCAGTCCGCGAGCAGCCCCCGGGCGAACTGGCGCGCGGCCCGCGCTTCCTCTGGAGCCGGCTGCAGCCGGCAGCTGACAACCGCGGGCGTATCCCACCAGGCGGACGGCACGGGCAGCAGCCGTGGCGTGTACGCCTGCCCGGCCGGTATCGCGACGACCTCGTCCTCGTCGTCGTCATCCGGCTGGTAAGCGACGCTCGAGTGAGCCAACGCAACCGCTTTCTGCATCGTCATCGGGGGCCAGAAGCCTGTCTGTAGCAGTTAGTGGGTATGCCTCTTATCGGTATGTTGCCTGATATATTGTGCAAATGCAAGACCGGATGCACGTTCATTCGGGCCGTGCACAGAGCCTAGGCAACATGAAGCTTGAGGCGCCGGGGGGTCGTCTGGCCTACTGTCAATTACCCGCTGGAAGGAACATGAAGGACATCTACAACGGCATGCCAGCGTCCCAGATCCCCGGCGCGACCTGGCGGAAGAGCGCGCGCAGCAACCCGAACGGCGCCTGCGTGGAGATAGCGGCGCTCGGCCGGGAGATGATCGCGGTCCGGAACTCGCGCTTCCCCTGCGGGCCGGCGCTCGTGTGCACCCGCTCCCAGGTGTCGGACTTCCTCGCCGGCATCAAGGACGGCGAGTTCGATCATGTTCTTTCATGAGCGGAAATAACCGCAGGTAGAACAGGTAAGCACGCTCACCCCGGAACGGGGATGGGCGCGAGAGGCGCCGAACCCGCCCGGGACACCGGCAGGATTGTCGCGTATCGCCCTTCCGAAGTGGCACGTTCTCGTGCAAGGATATGCCAAGCCCCCGTGTTTCGTTCGGGTGCGACTATTTACCCACGAGGAGTGCACATGCTGTCGTCCGAGGAGTCTGCCTGGGATGGCGCGCCGGCGTTGTTCGGCCCGCGCTCAGCCGGCCCGACGGTCCAGCGCCTGGTGCTCGGAGGACACCTGCGCCGACTTCGTGAAGAGGCGTCCATTACCACCGAGCAGGCTGCCGCGGTGATCCGCGGCTCGCACTCCAAGATCAGCCGGATGGAGCACGGCCGGGTCGGGTTCAAGGAACGCGACATCGAGGACCTGCTCACGCTGTACGGAATTACCGGCGGCGATGAGCGCGATGCGCTGCTGCGCCTGGCCCGTGAGGCGAACACGCCGGGATGGTGGCAGGGTTACTCCGACATCCTGCCGCACTGGGTCGAGCCGTACTTCGGCCTGGAGGCGGCGGCCACGTTCATCCGGAACTGGGAGCTGCAGTTCGTGCCCGGACTGCTGCAGACCGAGGGGTACGCCCGGGCCCTCATCCGGCTCGGCAACGCCGCCGGCGAGGACGAGGTGGTGCGTCGCACCGAGGCACGGCTCGCCCGCCAGGACATCCTCAACCGGGAGGATCCGCCTCGGCTGTGGGCCGTCATGGACGAGTCCGCGCTGCGCCGCCCCCTCGGCGGCCTGGCCGTCATGCGCGAGCAGATCCGGCATCTCATCGACATGACCGAGCACCCGGCGGTGACGCTGCAGATCCTGCCCTTCCGCGTCGGCTCGCACCCGGCCATGGGCGGCCCGTTCACGATCTTGCGTTTCTCCGAGCCGGACCTGCGGGACGCCGTCTACATCGAGCAGCTCACCAGCGCCCTCTACCTGGACAAGCCTGCCGACGTGGACAGCTACCTCGAGGTGATGGAGCAACTCTGCCTGCAGGCCGAGCCCGCGGCCGAGACCCAGAAGCTGCTCAACGAGGTCCTTAACGACCTGTGACCGGTCGGCGGCCGATCCCGACCGCCCGGACGAGAAAAACAACCATCCGCAAGCGGGGCCTAGTCCGGCGTGCCATGCCCGATCTACGGTTGAGGGCATCAGACCCGGCAAGGAGGCCGCGTATGCGAATCACCGTGAATGTCGACGGCGTCCGCTATGACGACGACGTCGAGCCCCGCTTGCTTCTCGTGCACTACCTGAGGGAACACGCGGGACGGACGGGAACGCCGGTAGGCTGCGACACCTCTAACTGCGGCGCCTGCACCGTCCTGCTGAACGGCACCTCCGTCAAGAGCTGCTCGATGCTCGCCGTGCAGGCCGACGGCGCGGAGGTCACCACGATCCAGGGCCTGGCCGCCACCGCCAACGGAACCGCGGACGGCGGCCTGCATCCCCTGCAGCGGGCCTTCCACGAAGAGCACGCGCTGCAGTGCGGATACTGCACGCCAGGCATGATCATGGCCGCGGCGGACCTGCTGAAGGACAACCCGCACCCGACCGAGGAAGAGGTCCGCGACGGGCTGGAGGGCAACCTGTGCCGCTGCACCGGTTACCAGAACATCGTGAAGGCCGTCCTCAAGGCAGCGAACCAAGAGGTGAAGGCATGACCGCGATCCAGGAAACCGGAAATGAGGTCGGCAAGGCCCGGGTCCGCAAGGAAGACGCTCGCCTGATCACCGGGCAGACCAACTGGACCGACAACATCACCCTGCCCGGGCTGGCCCACATCGCGTTCCTGCGCAGCCCCCACGCCCACGCCCGCATCACCAGCGTGGACGCCCATGAGGCCAGGAACGCCTCCGGCGTCTTCGCCGTCTTGACGGGACAGGACCTGCGAGACGAGCAGGGCTCCCTTCCCTGCGCCTGGCCCGTGAGCGAGGACATGGTCCTCCCGGACCACCCGGCGATGGCGGTCGACACCGTCCGCTATGGCGGGGAGATCGTCGCCGCGGTCGTCGCCCGGGACCGGTACGCGGCCGCCGACGCCCTCGAGCTCATCGACGTCGAGTACGAGGAGCTTCCGCCAGTCCTGGACATGGAGGAGGCCATCAAGCCGGGAACGACGAAGATCCACGACCAGGGCAACAAGTCCTACACATGGGAGCTGGCGAACGGCGACCTCGGCCAGGCCTTCAACGACGCGCCCGTCGTCCTCGAGAGGACCTACCGCCAGCAGCGCCTGATCCCGGAGGCGATGGAGCCCCGCTCGGTGGTCTGCGCACCGGTCGGCGACGAGTACACGATGTGGTCGGCCACCCAGATCCCGCACATCCTGCGGCTGATGCTGGCCATGGTAACCGGCATCCCGGAGCACAGCCTGCGGGTGATCGCCCCGGACGTGGGCGGTGGCTTCGGCTCGAAGCTGCAAGTCACGGCGGAAGAGATCCTGTCCCTCCTGATCGCCAGGAGGCTCGGCCGCCCGGTGAAGTGGACAGAGTCCCGGTCCGAGGGCAATGTCGCCGTGCACCACGGCCGCGACCAGATCCAGCGAATCCGGATCGCCGCCGACGCCGACGGGCGGATCCGGGGCCTGGACGTGAACCTGCTGGCCGACATGGGCGCGTACCTGATGCTGGTCACCCCGGGCGTCCCGCTGCTCGGCGCGTTCATGTTCAACGCGATCTACAAGATGGACGCGTACCGGTTCAACTGCACGGGCGTCTTCACCACGAAGACCCCCACCGATGCCTACCGGGGCGCCGGCCGTCCCGAGGCGACCTACGCCATCGAGCACGTCATGGACGACCTGGCCGCGCACCTGGGCGTCGACCCGCTGGAGCTCCGCGAGCGGAACTGGATCAAGCACGACGAGTTCCCCTACGACACGATCTCCGGCCTCACCTACGACTCCGGTAACTACGAGGCGGCCACCGCGCGCGCCCGGGACCTGTTCAATTACCAGGACCTAAGGAAAGAGCAGTCCGAACGGATCTCCGCTGACTCCCCCGTCCGGCTGGGCATCGGCGTCTCCACCTATACGGAGATGTGCGGCCTGGCCCCGTCCCGGGTGCTCGGCTCGCTGTCCTACGGCGCCGGCGGGTGGGAGAACGCGTCCGTCCGGATGCTGCCCACCGGGAAGGTCGAGGTCGTCACCGGCTCCAGCGCTCACGGCCAGGGGCACGAGACGGCGTGGTCCCAGATCGTCGCCGACCAGCTCGGGGTCGCGTTCGAAGACGTCAAGGTGCTGCACGGCGACACCCAGGTGTCGCCCAAGGGCCTGGACACCTACGGCTCCCGGTCGCTGACCGTCGGCGGCACGGCCATCGTGCTGGCCTGCGGCAAGGTACGGGAGAAGGCGAGGGCGATCGCCGCTCACATGCTCGAGGTCTCCGTCGAGGACCTGGAGTGGACGGAAGGCCGCTGGGCCGTCCGGGGCGACCCGGACCAGGGCAAGACGCTGGCCGAGATCACGCTGGCGGCGTTCGCGGCCCACGACCTGCCGGACGGTGTCGAGCCGTCGCTGGACTCCGACGCGACCTTCGACCCGGAGAACTTCTCGTTCCCGCACGGCACGCACCTGTGCGCCGTGGACGTGGACACCGAAACCGGCAAGGTGAAGATCCGCTCCTACGTGGCGGTGGACGACATCGGGCACGTGGTCAACCCGCTGATCGTGGACGGGCAGGTCCACGGCGGCCTGGCCCAGGGCATCGCCCAGGCCCTGTACGAGGAGGCCGCCTACGACGACTCCGGGAACCTGATCACGGCGTCGCTGGCCGACTACCTTGTCCCGTCGGCGGCCGACCTGCCGTCGTTCATCACCGACCGGACCGAGACCCCGTCGACCGGGAACCCGCTCGGCGTCAAGGGCGTCGGCGAGGCCGGGACGATCGCGTCCACGCCCGCCGTGGTCAACGCGATCATCGACGCCCTGCGGCCGTTCGGCGTCACGGACGTGGAGATGCCGTGCACACCCGAGCGCGTCTGGCGCGCGATCAATGAGGCCAAGGGAGGTGCCAAGTGATCCCACCGAAGTTCGACTACGTGAAGCCCCAGTCTCTGGACGAGGCGGTGCGGGCGCTGGCGTCCGACGAGGACGCCAAGGTGATCGCGGGCGGCCAGTCGCTGCTGCCGCTGCTGCGGCTGCGATTCGCCTATCCGTCAGTGCTCGTGGACCTGGGAGGGATCGAGTCGCTTCGATCCGTTCGGGATAATGGGTCTTCGATCGAGATCGGCGCGCTGGTGACGCACTACGAGCTCACCCGCGATCCCCTCATCGGCGAGCATGCCGGGCTGCTGGCGGAGGCGGCGGGGACGATCGCGGACCCGGCCGTCCGGCACCGCGGCACGATCGGCGGCGCGCTGTCGCACGCCGACCCGGCCGGCGACCTGCCCGCGGTGGTCACGGCGATGGACGCGGATCTCGTGATCACCGGGCCGTCGGGATCGCGGGAGGTCAAGCCGGGGGCCTTCTTCAGCGATTACCTGACCACGACGCTGGAACCGGGCGAGATCCTCACCGCGGTCCGGGTGCCGAAGCTGGCCGGCTGGGGCTATGCGTACGAGAAGTTCCACGTCACCGCGCAGGCGTGGGCGATCGTCGGGGTCGCCGCGCTGGCCAGGCGGGAGAACGGGCACGTGGCGCAGGCCCGCGTCGGGCTGACCAACATGGGCTCGGTCCCGGTGCGGGCCTCCAGCGCCGAGGCCGCGGCAACCGGCGCCTCGGCCACGGTGGCGGCGCTGGCC
>JAFMRC010000063.1 GCA_017354375.1 Nocardiopsaceae bacterium
GGTGGGGCGGGGGGGGCGCCCGGCGGAGCTGCCGTTGTCGCCGGCCCAGCGGCGACTGTGGTTCCTGGCCCAGATGGACGGCCCGTCGGCGGTGTACAACATCCCGTTCGCGATGCGGCTGCGCGGCGAGCTGGACTCCCGGGCGCTGGAGGCGGCGCTCGGGGACGTGGTGGCCCGGCACGAGAGCCTGCGGACGGTGTTCGGTGAAGGCTCCTCCGGCCTGCCTGCGCAGCGGATCGTCGATGCCACGGTGGGGCTGCCGGTGACGGAGACGACACCGGACGCGCTGTCGTCCGAGCTGGAGGCGGAAGCGCGGCGGGGGTTCGACCTGGCCACGGAGGTCCCGGTGCGGGCGCGGCTGTTCGCCCTCGGTCCCGCCGAGCACGTGCTGGCGGTGGTGGTCCATCACATCGCGGCGGACGGCGAGTCGGTGGGGCCGCTGCTGCGTGACCTGTTCGCGGCCTACGCGGCGCGGCGGGAGGGCCGGGCCCCCGGCTGGGCGCCGCTGCCGGTGCAGTACGCGGACTACACGTTGTGGCAGCGGGACCTGCTCGGGGACGAGGGCGACCCGGGCAGCCTGGCGGCGCGCCAGCTCGCCTACTGGAAGGAGGCGCTCGCGGGCCTGCCGGAGGAGATCGGCCTGCCCGCCGACTTCCCGCGCCCGCCGGTGGCCAGCCATCGCGGCGGGATAACGCGGTTCGGGCTGGACCCGCGGCTGCACCGGGGCCTGGCGGAGCTGGCCCGGTCCACCGGGACGACGCCGTTCATGGTGTTCCAGTCCGCGCTGGCGGTACTGCTGTCGCGGCTCGGCGCCGGGACGGACATCCCCCTCGGCGCCCCGGTGGCCGGGCGCGGCGACGGCGCCCTGGACCAGCTGGTGGGGTTCTTCGTCAACACCGTGGTGCTGCGGACCTCCACCGCGGGGGACCCGCCGTTCCGCGACCTGCTGACCCGGGTGCGGGAGACCGACCTCGGGGCCTTCGCGCATCAGGACGTGCCGTTCGAGCGGCTGGTGGAGGTGCTGAACCCGGCCCGGTCGATGGCGCGGCAGCCGCTGTTCCAGGTGATGCTCTCCACCCAGGGCGACCCCCGCCCGTCGGTCCGGCCGCCCGGCCTGGACGTGACGGCGGAACCGGCCGGCACGGGAGTCGCCAAGTTCGACCTGACCCTGTTCATGGTCCAGCGTCCCGGGAACACGGGCATCGACGGGTTCCTGGAGTACGCCACGGACCTGTTCACGCGGCGGACGGCGGACGACATCGCGGGCCGGTTCACCCGGGTCCTGGAGGCGGTCGCCGCCGATCCCGGGATCCGGGCCGGGGACATCGGCCTGCTGTCGGAGGAGGAGCGGGCCCGGCTGCTGGGGGAGTGGAGCGGCGGCGATGCCCCGGTCCGCGATGCCCCGGTTCCCGGAGCCGGAGCGGAAGCGGTGATCCACCGGTGCTTCGCCGAGCAGGCGGCCCGCACACCGTCGGCCGTCGCCGTGAGCCACGGGCGGGAGCGGCTGACCTATGCCGAGCTGGACCGGCGGGCGGGACGCCTGGCCCGGCGGCTGGCCGGGGCGGGGGTCGGGCGCGAGGATGTCGTGGGGGTGCTGGCCGGGCGGTCGCCGGAACTGGTGGCCTGCTTGCTGGCGGTGCTGAAGGCCGGGGCGGCGTACCTGCCGCTGAACCCGGCGGATCCGCCGTCCCGGGTGGGGCGGCTGCTCGCGGACGCGGGCGCGCGGGTGGTGCTGGCGGACCGCTCCGCGCGGGAGCGGCACGCGCTCCCCGGCGACGTCACCACGATCGCCATCGATTCCGGTTTTGCTGATGAGGCCCCGGGTCCCCGCGTGGACGGCGATCCGGAGCAGCTGGCCTACGTGATGTACACGTCCGGGTCCACGGGCGAGCCGAAGGGCGTGGCCGTCACCCACCGGGCGGTCGTGGGCCTGGCCCGGGACCGGCGCTGGAGCGGGGGCGGGCACGGCCGGGTCCTGTTCCACTCCCAGCATTCGTTCGACGCGGCCACCTACGAGATCTGGGTGCCGCTGCTGTCGGGCGGCGAGGTCGTGGTGGATCCATCCCCGGACCTCGACGCGGCCCGGGTGGAACGGCTGGTCCGCGAGGAGGGCCTCACCGCGCTCTGGCTCACCGCCGGCCTGTTCCACCTCATCGGGGCGGAGCGGCCCGGCTGCCTGGCCGGGCTGCGCGAGGTGTGGGCCGGCGGCGACGTGGTGGACCCGGCGGTCGTGTCCCGGGTGCGGGAGGCGTGCCCCGGGCTCGCCGTGGTGAACGGGTACGGCCCGACGGAGAACACCACCTTCACCGCGAGCTTCAGGGTTCCCGAGGGCTGGCCGGCCGATCGCGCGCTGCCGATCGGCCGGCCCCTGGACGGGACCCGGGTGTACGTGCTGGACGGCGGGCTGCGCCTGGTGCCGCCGGGAGTGGCCGGCGAGCTGTACGTGGCGGGCGACGGCCTGGCCCGGGGATACTTCGGCCGGGCCGGCCTGACCGCGGAAAGATTCACCGCTAATCCGTTCGGTAGTCCGGGGGAGCGGATGTACCGGACCGGGGACCTGGCGCGGTGGCGGCGCGACGGGGTCCTGGAGTTCGCGGGCCGGGCCGATGACCAGGTGAAGGTGCGCGGGTTCCGGGTCGAGCCCGGCGAGATCGAGGCGGCCCTCCGGCGGTGCGAGGGCGTGGCGCGGGCCGCCGTGGTCGTCCGGGAGGACCGGCCCGGCGATAAGCGCCTCGTCGGGTACGCGGTGCCCGGGCCGGGCGCGGTGCTGGACGGGGCGCGCCTGCGCCGTGAGCTGGCCGGGACGCTGCCGGACTACATGGTGCCGGCCGCGGTCGTGGTGGTGGGGGAGTTCCCGCTGATGGCGTCGGGGAAGGTGGACCGGCGGGCGCTGCCCGCCCCGGACTACGCCCCCGCGGCGGCCGGCCGGGGGCCTCGGGGGCCACGCCGTCCGAGGGGGCCTCGGGAGGAGATCCTGTGCGGCCTGTTCGCGGAGGTCCTCGGCGTTCCGGAGGCGGGGATCGACGACGGCTTCTTCGACCTCGGCGGCCACTCCCTGCTCGCCGCCCAGCTCATCAGCCGCGTCAGGCAGGTGTTCGGCGTTTCCCTCAGCATCAGGACGCTCTTCGAGGCGCCGACACCCGCCAGCCTGGCCGAACGCCTGCACGCCGCCGACGCCGACGGCGCCGGCCACGTCGGGGGCGCCGGCCACGAGCTGTGTACCTTGCTCCCGCTCCGGCGCGGCGGCGACCGCAGCCCCCTGTTCTGCGTTCACCCGGTCGGCGGGCTGAGCTGGTGCTATTCGGGGCTGATGAGCGGCCTGGACGCCGGGCATCCCCTCTACGGCCTGCAGGCCCGCGGCATCTCGCCGCGGCAGCCGCTCCCGTCCTCCCTCGAGGACATGGCGGCCGACTACGTGACGACCATGCGCGGCATCCAGCCCAGCGGCCCCTACCACCTCCTGGGCTGGTCATTCGGCGGGGTGGTCGCCCACGCGATGGCCGCGATGCTGCGCGAGGGAGGGGAGGAAGTGGCCCTGCTGGCGATGCTCGACTCCCTCCCGGGCGCTAAGGTCGGCGACCGGCTTCCCGACGACGGGTACGAGGTCGAGCTCTTGCTCGACTACGCCGACGACCTGGGACTGGAGATAGCCGCCGAAGACCGGGAATCCCTCGGCCTCGACGGGCTCCTCGATCTCCTCCGGCGCGACGGCAACGCGCTCGGGAACCTCGATAGGGACCAGATCCAGGCGATCGTCGACGTCGTCGGCAACAACGTGCGGCTCATCAAGGAACACCGGCCTCCTTCCTATGACGGCGACGTCGTCTTCTTCTCCGCCACCGAATCCGCCACGGAATCCGAAACGACGGGGAACAGCGAAGCGTGGATTCCCTACGTGCGCGGAAGGATCGAGAACCATGACATAGCAAGTAAGCACAGCAGAATGATGGGCGCCGAACCGCTGCGCGAAATATGCTCGATAATCTCCGGGAGAATAAAGTGAGGCTCGAAAACCTTTACCTGCGAAGCCTGGGAGCCTATCTCCCCGAGTGGATGAGCAGCAAGCGCGCCATCGAGCAGGGCCTGTACGACGAGGTGCTCGCGCTGGACTCGGGAGTGACCGGAACGCTCATCGCCGGCGACATGCCCCCGGTGGAAATGGCGGTCGCCGCGGCCAGGGACGCTCTCGAGCGCGGCGAGCAGAAGGCCGCCGATCTCGGCCTCGTGGTCTATGCCAGCGTGATAGGCCAGGGGCCGGAAATGTGGTACCCAGGGGGTTACCTCCTGCGGGAGCTCGGGGCCGCAGGCACCCCGGTCTTCGAGGTCAGGCAGGGCTGCAACGGGATGCTGGCGGCCCTGGAACTGGCCGCGTGCTACCTGCACACCAGCCCGGAATGCGACACGGCCCTCCTGGCGGCGGCGGATAACTTCAACAGTCCCAGGGGCGACCGGTGGCGCGGGTACGGGCCGGGGACCGTGATCGGGGACGCCGGGAGCGCGATGCTGCTGTCGGCGTCCGGCGGGTTCGCGGAGGTGAAGTCGGTCCACCAGTCCACGGTTCCCGAGCTGGAGGGGCTGCACCGCGGGGCCGAGCCGCTGTTCGACCCCCACGGGAGATCCACCGTCGACATGATGCGGCGGGCCCGTCACTTCAGCCAGGCGGAGATCTCGCTGAACGAGGTTAACCAGATCATCGGCGAACGGCAGGCCGACGTGATCAACCGCTCGCTCGCCGAGGCCGGCATCGGCGTCGACGAGATCTCCAAGGTCATATACGTCAACCAGGGAAGATATCTCCTCGCGCAATTCCTGCTCGACCCGCTCGGAATCCCGGAATCAAAGTCGAACTGGGATTTCGGCCGTACCGTCGGCCACCTAGGGGCCAGCGATCACGCCGTGACGCTCGACCATTTCATGACCACCGGCCAGCTCGGCCCCGGAGATCATGTGCTGCTCGCGGGAGCGGCCCCTGGATTCGTGGTCAGCAGCGCCGTCCTGACCATAAACGCGCCGGCGCCGTGGGCTCTTTAAAGATTAGGGGAATGAAAAATGGAAGACCACGCGATCGCGGTGGTGGGGATGGCGTGCCGTTTTCCGCACGCGGCCGGCGTCGAGCAGTTCTGGTCGCGCCTGAGCGAGGGCCACGACGCCATCGAGCAGATCCCGCGCAGCCGGTTCGACATCGACGAGTTCTACGACCCGCGGCCGGGAGCTCCCGGGAAGATCGTGAGCCGGTGGGGCGGGTTCCTCGACGGGATCGACCAGTTCGACAGCGGTTTCTTCGGCATCTCCCCGCGCGAGGCCGACCGGATGGATCCGCAGCAGCGCCTGCTCATGGAGGCCGCGCACGAGGCGATCGAGGACGCGGGCATCACCCGCGATGACCTGGCCGGGAGCGCCACGGGCGTCTTCGTGGGCTCGATCGCCAACAATTACTGGGAGATCCTCAGCCGCGCTGGCGTGCTCGACACGCACGCCAACTCCGGGACCGCGCTGTCCATCCTGTCCGGGCGGCTGTCCTACTTCTTCGACCTGCACGGCCCGAGCCTCACCATCGACACGGCCTGCTCCTCGTCGCTGTCCGCCGTGCACCTGGCCTGCCACAGCCTGCGGCGCGGCGAGTCCTCGCTCGCGCTGGCCGGGGGCACCAACATCATCTTGTCGCCGGAGGAGAGCATCACGTTCTCCAGCGGGAAGATGCTGTCGCCGGGCGGCCGGTGCAAGTTCGCGTCCGCCGACGCGGACGGGTTCGTGCGCAGCGAGGGCGTCGGCGTGCTGGTCCTCAAGCGGCTGGCGGACGCGATCGCGGACGGCGACGCGATCCGGGCGGTCGTCCTGGGGTCGGCCACCGTCAACGACGGCCAGTCGGCCAGCGGCATGATGGCGCCGGATCAGGCGGCCCAGGAACGGGTGCTGGCCGCCGCCTGCGCCGACGCCGGGGTGGGCACCGGCGAGGTGGACTACATCGAGGCCCACGGGACCGGAACCGGCGTCGGCGACCCCGCCGAGTTGAACGCCATCGCCGCCGTGTTCGGCCCCGGCCGGCCCGCGGAACGGCCGCTCCTCGTCGGCTCGGTCAAGACCAACATCGGCCACACCGAGGGCGCCGCGGGCATCGCGGGCGTGATCAAGGCCGTGCTGTGCCTGGAACACGGAACGATCCCGCCGAGCCTGCACGTCGGCGAGCTGACGCCGGCGGTCGACTGGGACAGCGCCGGCATCCGCGTCCCGCGGGAACTGGTGAAGCTGCCCGCCGTCGGCCGGCCCGCCGTGGCCGGCGTGAGCTCGTTCGGGATCTCCGGTACGAACGTGCACGTGGTGCTCGGCCAGTACGCGCCCGAACCCGAAGCCGAACCCGCGGGTCCGGCCGAGGGCGAACCGCGCCCGCGGCTGCTGGCCCTGTCCGCCCATCACCCCGGCGCGCTGCGCGACCTGGCCGAGCGCTACGCCCGGTTCCTCGAACCCGGCTCCGGCGGCGGGTGGAAGCCGCTGCGCGACATCTGCTACAGCGCGGCGGCCCGCCGGCAGCACCACGAGTACCGCCTCACGGCGATCGGGGAGACCCACGAGGAGATAGCGGCCAGGCTCCGGGCCTTCGGGGCCGGCGAGGCGGCGCCGTACCTGCGGACCGCCGACGACGTGTACCCGCGGCGGGCGGCGACGGTCTTCATCTTCCCCGGGCAGGGGGCGCAGTGGATCGGGATGGGACGCGACCTGCTCGCGCGCAGCCCGGTGTTCCGCGACGCCCTCGCCGAATGCGACGCCGCCGTCCGCGCCGAGACCGGCTGGTCGGTACTGGGCCGGCTGGACGGCGACGCGGCGCTGGAGGGCACCGACGTCATCCAGCCGGTGCTGTGGGCGATGGAGGTCGCCCTGGCGGCGCAGTGGCGGTCGTGGGGCATCGAACCGGACCTGGTCGTCGGGCACTCCATGGGCGAGGCGGCGGCGGCGTGCGTGGCGGGCGCGCTCAGCGTGCCAGACGCCGCGGCGGTCATCTGCCGCCGCAGCGCGCTGGCCCGGAAGGTAGCGGGCCGGGGAGCGATGGCGTCGGTCGAGATCGGCGCCGGCGAGGCCGGCGAGGAACTGGAGAAGTACGCGGGACTCGTGTCCGTGGCCGCCATCAACGGGCCGACCTCGACCATCCTGTCGGGGGATTCCGCGGCCATGCGCGAGCTCCTGGCGTCGTTCACCGAGCGCGGGATCTTCTGCCGGCTGGTCCGGGTGGACTTCGCCTCGCACAGCCCCCAGGTGGACGCGCTGCGCGAGCCGCTGCTGGATGAGCTCCGGTCCATCCGCCCGCGGGAGGGGAAAATCCCCCTGTACTCCACGGTCACCGGGGAGCCGGCGGGCGGCGGGTCCCTGGACGCCGAGTACTGGGTGCGCAACCTGCGCGAGCCGGTCCGCTTCGGCCCGGTGATCGAGCGGCTGCTGGCCGGCGGGCCGGCGACGCTGATCGAGATCAGCCCGCACCCGATCCTCGCCACCGCCGTGCGCGAGTACACCGACCGGGCGGACGACGCCACCGTGGTGGGCTCGACCCGGCGCAACGAGCCGGAGCTGGCGTCCCTGCTCGACTCGCTCGCCGCCGTGCACCTGTCCGGCCACCCCGTCGACCTGGGCAGGGCCTTCGAGCCCGGTTCCGCGTACACGCGGCTCCCGGCCCCGGCGTGGCACCGGCGGCGGCACTGGTCCCCCGCGGCGCCCGGGCCGAACGGATCACAACCACGAATATCTCATCCGAACGGGTCTTCGCCGACTGCCCCGGGCCATCCGCTGCTCGGCCGCAGGCGCGAGGGAGCCGGCCACGTGTGGGAGGGCCAGCTCGACCTGCCCGCCAACGCCTACCTGAACGACCACCAGGTGCAGGGCGTCCGCATCGTGCCCGGCACCGCGTACCTCGAACTGGTGGCCGCCGCCGCGTCGGAGGCCTTCGGGTTCATCCCCGGCATCCGCGACGTCACCTACCACGAGGGGATCTTCCTGACCGGCGCGGAGCCCCCGGTCATCCGGGTCGCCCTTGAGCCCGCCAGTGTTGAACCGGACAACAGTGTTGAACAGGGCGGGGAGGCCTGGACCTTCACGATCAGCAGCCGCCACGCCGACGCCGGCGACTTCACCACCAACGCGTCCGGCCGCCTGGATCCGGCCGGCCCGGGGCCGGCCGACCCGGCGGCACCGCGGGACGCGGAATCCGGCGCCGCCCTGCGCCGCGACGGGGCGGAGGAGACCGGGGAGGAGTTCTACCGGCGTTTCGAGGCCAAGGGCAACCAGTGGCTGGGGGCGTTCCGCGGGGTGCGGCGGATCTGGCTGGGCTCGGGGGAAGGTCCCCCGGAGGCCCTGGCGGAGGTCGAGGCACCGGAGTCGATAGCGGGCGACCTCGGCCGCTACCATTTCCACCCGGCCCTGCTGGATGCCTGCGGCCAGGTGCTCGCCGCCCTGATCGACAGTGGCACGGCATCCGGCACGGCCTCCAGCGAGCACGACGCGTTCGTGCTGGGCAGCATCGACCGCGTTCGCCTCTACCAGCCGCCGCGGGGCGTGATCCGGGGCCACGCCGTCCGCACGCGGTCCCGCCCGGAATACGTCGCCGGCGACATCGAGGTCCGTGATGCCGACGGCACGCTGCTCGCCCAGGTCGAGGGCCTGCGGCTCCGCTTCCTGGTCCCGCGCCAGGAGTGCCGCGACACCAGCGGCTGGATCGACACGGTGCGGTGGCGGCGCGTGCCGCCGCCCGAGGGCGGTAACCCCATCGGAACCTGGGTGCTGTTCGCCAGCGACGCCCACGACGACAGCGTCGCGGCGGCTCTCGCGAGCCGACTGGGCGGCCGGGTGGTCATGGTCACTCCCGGCGGCGCCTACGCGCGGGCCGGCGCGGACCATTACCAGCTCGATGCCGACGACCCCGACGGCTACCGCGCCCTGCTCGCGGATCTTCGCCAGGACATCGGCGACGACGCGCCCATCGGCATCGCCCACCTGGGGTCGCCGGAGGCCAGCTGGTCGCCGGAGGCCAGCGGGGAGGCGAAGCGGCCCGGCTGCCACAGCGTCCTGCACCTGGTGCGGGCGCTCGACGCCGCGGCCTGGCCGAGGAACCTCCGGCTCTGGCTGGTGACCAGGGGCGGCCAGTACCTGCCCGGCCATGACCAGGGGGTTTCCCCGGGCCAGGCGCTGGTATGGGGCCTGGGCCGGACGCTGGCCCAGGAATACCGCCAGTGGCGGTGCACCCTGGTCGACCTCCCGGCCGGCCAGCTCAGTGTTGACCAGCTCAGTGCCGATCGGCTGGCCGCCGAGCTGCTGTCGGGCGACGGGGAGAACCAGGTCGCGCTCCGGGATGACCGGTACGCGGCCCGCCTCGTCCCAGACCCCCTCCCGGACCCGGCCCCCGCGCCCACGATCGTCAGTAGCGCGCCGGCGGCGGGCACAGGCGCCTCTACCCGTTATGAAATCCGAAATGAGACGATCGGGCGGCTGGACGGGATCGGGCGGTCGCCTGCGGTCCGTCGCCCGCCCGGCCGCGGGGAGGTCGGGATACGGGTCACCGCCGCCGCGCTGAACTACCGGGACGTCCTGATGGCCATGGGGGCCTACCCGGGGCAGGATGACCGGCCGCCGCTGGGCTGGGAATGCGCCGGCGTGGTCACCGAGGCCGGCGAGGGGGTGGCCGGGGTCCGCGTCGGCGAGGAGGTCGTCGCCCTCTCCGAGGGCGCCCTGGCCAGTCATGTCACCACGACGGCCCGGCTGGTGACGCCGGTCCCGGCCCGTCTCACCACGGAGGAGGCGCTCACGGTCCCGGCGGCCTACCTCACCGCCTATTACGGGCTGTGCGAGCTGGCGAACCTGGCCGAGGGCGAGCGGGTGCTCATCCACTCGGCGACCGGCGGCGTGGGGCTGGCCGCCGTCCACATCGCCCGGTGGCGGGGCGCCGAGATCTACGCGACCGCGGGCAGCCCGGCCAAGCGAGCGTTCCTCAAGACCCTCGGGGTCAGGCACGTCTACGACTCGCGCTCGCTGGACTTCGCCGACGCCATCAGGGCGGAAACCCGCGGCGAGGGCGTGCACGTCATCCTCAACTCGCTGGCCGGCGAGGCGATCGCCGCGAACCTGTCGCTGCTCGCGCCGTACGGGCGCTACGTGGAGATGAGCAAGAAGGACCTGCTGGAGGACCGGCCCATCGGCCTGGCGCCGTTCTCGAAGAACCTGGCGTTCTATTCGATCGACCTCGTCGACATCTTCCGGACCCGGCCGGAGAAGGCCGGGCGGATGCTGGACCGGGTATTCGAGCTGGCCGGGGCCGGGCTGCTCCCTCCGCTGCCGTACGAGACCTACGACGTCGCCGACGCCAGCGAGGCGTTCCGGCGGATGGCCCGGTCCAAGCACATCGGCAAGGTGCTGATCAGCCTCGGGGAGCCGTCGGCGGCGGCGCCGGAACCGGCGCCGGAGGTGATAACAGCAACAAGCGCGGCAGCGCGGGACGGCGTCGCGGGGCCGGAGCGGTGGCGCGCGCCCGCCGGAACCTGCCTGATCACCGGCGGGCTCGGCGGCATCGGCCTGGCGCTGGCCGCCTGGCTCATCGACCGGGGAGCGAGGGACCTGCTCCTGGTCGGCCGAAGCCCCGCCGGCGACCGGGAGGCGGACCTGCGCGCGCTGGAGCGCTCGGGCGCCACGGTCACCTACCGCGTGGCCGACGTAGCGGACGAGGACCGGATGCGCGCCGTCCTGGAGGAGCACGCCGCCAGCGGCCGGCCGCCCGTCACGGGCGTCATGCACGCGGCCGGCGTCCTGGACCTGGTCCCGGTCGCCGAGCTGAGCGCCCAGCGGCTCGACGCCATGGTCGCGCCCAAGCTCGACGGCGCCTGGACGCTGCACCGCCTCCTGAAGGATCAGCCGCTGGAGTTCTTCGTGCTGTTCTCCTCGGCGTCGGCGGTGCTGGGCTCGCCCCAGCTCGGGGCCTACGCCGCCGCCAACGCCGCCCTCGACGCCTTCGCGCTGCACCGGCGGGCGGCGGGCCTGAAGGCGCTGTCGGTCGACTGGGGATTCTGGTCCACGGTGGGCATGGTCGCCCGGTACGCGGCCGTCCACGGCCGGACCCTGGCGCCGAAGGGCGTCGACGCCTTCACGCCGGACGAGGGCATGGAGATCCTGGGGAGGCTGCTGCTGTCGGGCCGGCCCCAGGCGATGGTCATGCCGGCGGACTGGAGCCGCTGGGCGCGGGCCTACCCGGACGCGGCCGCCGAGCCGCTGCTGCGGGAGATCATGGCCGGGCACCGGGTCCCTGAGCCGACCGTCGCCGAGCCGCCGGCGGTCGCGGAACCGTCGGCCGCCGCGGAGCCGGAGCGGGCGGCGGACGGGGACCCGGATGCCATGCGGGAGTTCCTGACCCGGCTCACCGCCAAGGTGCTGGGGCTGCCCGCCGACGGGCTCAGCTTCCGCAAGCCGCTGAACCGGCAGGGCCTGGACTCCCTGATGGCCTCGGAGATGCGCAGCGAAATACAACGGGAGTACGGCCTGATGGTTCCCATGGCCCAAATGATCGGCGGGCAGAGCCTCGCCGATCTCGCGGATTTTATATCGAAAGACATCGAAAGCAGCTGAGTGGGGGTGTCCGGCGGATCGGCCGCGAATGCGGACGGTGAGGGGCCGGGTGCCGGGGAGTCGCCGTCATCCGTTCGGATTCGTCTATAGGGTGGAAGGGTGGCAGACCCGCACTCTTACCGGCCAGCGCCTGGGGAGATCCCCGAGTTGCCGGGGGTCTACCGGTTCCGCGACACCCGCGGGCGCGTCATCTACGTCGGGAAGGCGAAGTCGCTGCGGCAGCGGCTGAACCAGTACTTCGCCGACTTCACGGCGCTGCACCCGCGTACCCAGGCGATGCTCACCACCGCGGGGAGCGTCGACTGGACCGTCGTCGGCACCGAGGTCGAGGCGCTGCAGCTCGAGTACTCCTGGATCAAGGAATTCGACCCGCGCTATAACGTCAAGTATCGCGACGACAAGAGCTACCCCTATCTTGCCGTCACGATGGACGAGGAATTCCCCCGCGTCATGGTGATGCGGGGCGCGAAGCGAAAGGGGGTGAAATATTTCGGGCCCTACGGGCACGCCTGGGCGATCCGCGACACGGTTGACACGCTGTTGCGCGTCTTCCCGGTCCGCACCTGCTCCAAGGGCGTCTTCAAGCGGGCCGGCCAGGTGGGCAGGCCGTGCCTGCTCGGCTATATCGGGAAGTGCAGCGCGCCGTGCGTGAAGCGCGTCTCGCCCGACGAGCACCGGGCGCTGGCCGAGGACTTCTGCGATTTCATGTCGGGCCATACGCAGCGGTTCATCAGGAAGCTGACCGCCGACATGAAGAAGGCGTCCGACGAAGAGGAATACGAGCGGGCGGCCCGGCTGCGCGACGACGTCCGGGCCCTGGAAAGGGCACTGGAAAAGCAGGCGGTCGTTCTCGGCGACGGCACCGACTGCGACGTCATCGCGCTGGCCGAAGACCAGCTCGAGGCCGCCGTCCAGGTCTTCTACGTGCGCGGCGGGCGCATCCGCGGGCAGCGCGGCTGGGTGCTGGAAAAGGTAGAGGAAACCACCACCGCCACGCTTGTCGAGCATTTCCTCGGCCAGTTCTACGGGGAGTCCGGCAACCAGGAGGCGGTCAACGCGGGCATCCCGCGGGAGGTCCTCGTCCCCGAGCTGCCGCCGGACCCGGGCCCGGTGACGCAGTGGCTGAGCGAGCGGCGCGGCGGCCCGGTTGGCCTGCGGGTTCCGCAGCGCGGCGACAAGAGGGCGCTCGCGCAGACCGTGGAACGCAACGCGAAGGAGGCCCTCGCGCTGCACAAGGCCCGCCGCGCGTCGGACCTGACCACGCGCAGCCAGGCGCTGCACGAGATCACCGAGGCGCTGGGCCTGGCCGACGCGCCGCTGCGCATCGAGTGCTACGACGTGTCCAACCTGCAGGGCACCAACGTCGTCGCGTCGATGGTGGTGTTCGAGGACGGCCTGGCGCGCAAGAGCGAGTACCGCCGGTTCTCGATCAAGGGCGATGGGGGCACCGACGAC
Organism: Nocardiopsaceae bacterium; assembly: GCA_017354375.1. Taxonomy (GTDB): domain Bacteria; phylum Actinomycetota; class Actinomycetes; order Streptosporangiales; family Streptosporangiaceae; genus Trebonia. The sequence continues at coordinate 13,048 of JAFMRC010000063.1, forward strand.
ATCTCCGCGATCCGCGAGGTGATCACGCGGCGGTTCCGTCGCTACCTCGCCGAGCGGGAGGAAACCGGCGAGCTCGATGTGCTCGGCGATCCCGCCGCGCAGGCCGACCAGGATCAATTTTCCGAACGGGTGGTGGCGACTGCCAAGAAGTTCGCCTACCCCCCCAACCTCGTGGTGGTGGACGGCGCGCGCGGGCAGGCGGAGGCGGCCGCCGCTGCCCTGGCCGAGCTGGGGATCGACGACGTCGCCGTGTGCGGCCTGGCCAAGCGCCTGGAAGAGGTGTGGCTGCCCGGCGAGGAGTACCCGGTGATCCTCTCGCGGACCAGCGAGGGCCTGTACCTGCTGCAGCGGGTCCGGGACGAGGCGCACCGGTTCGCGATCGCCTACCATCGCGCCAAGCGGGGCAAGGCCGCCACCGCCTCGGCGCTGGACGGAATCCCGGGACTCGGGCCGGCCCGGCGGGCGGCGCTGCTGAAGAAGTTCGGCTCGGTGAAGGCGCTGTCGGCCGCCTCCGAGCAGGAGATAGCCGCCGTGCCGGGGATAGGCCCGCGGCTGGCGGAAACGATTACCAGCGCTCTCGGGGGGAGTACATGATGGGCAAGCCGGTTACCAGGGTGCCCGATATCGTGATCGTCACCGGCATGTCGGGGGCCGGGCGATCCACCGCCGCGCGGTCCCTGGAGGATCTCGGCTGGTACGTGGTCGACAACCTGCCGCCGGCGCTGCTGCCCACCATGCTGGACCTCGCCGACCGGGCGGGGCTGCCCGGCGTCGCCGCGATCGTGGACGTGCGGTCGCGGGCGTTCAGCACCGACCTGAAGTCCGCGATCGCCTCGCTCGCCGCCCGCGGCGTCTCGCCCCAGGTGGTGTTCCTCGAGGCGTCCGACGACGTTCTCGTCCGCCGGTTCGAGAACGTGCGCCGGCCGCACCCGATGCAGGGCGGCGGACGGGTCCTCGACGGGATCGCCGCCGAGCGGGACCTGCTGCGCGCGGTGCGCGGCGACTGCGACGTCGAGATCGACACCTCCGCCCTGAACGTGCACGAGCTGCGGGCCAGGATGCACGAGTACTTCGGCGGCGGCACCGCGGCCGGGGCACGGGTGCACATCATGTCGTTCGGCTACAAGTACGGGCTGCCGGTGGACGCCGACCTGGTCGCCGACTGCCGTTTCCTGCCCAACCCGCACTGGGTGCCCGAGCTGCGGTCGCTGTCCGGGCTGGACGGCCCGGTCCGGGACTACGTGCTCGGCCAGCCCGGTGCCGCGGAGTTCCTGGACGCGTACGCCTCGGTCCTGGAGATATCCCTGGCGGGATTCGAGAAGGAGGGAAAGCGTTTCGTGACTGTCGCGGTGGGCTGTACCGGGGGCAAGCACAGGTCGGTGGCGATGGCGGAGCGGCTAGCCTCGCGATTGCCGGGCCACAACATCACCATCACCCATCGCGACCTGGGCCGGGAGTAGCCGGTTGGCTGCGGCTGTGCTTCCGGAAACGAAGGTTGTCGCCCTCGGCGGCGGGCACGGGCTCGCGGCGTCGCTGTCCGCGCTGCGCCGGGTCACCACCGAGATCACCGCGATCGTCACCGTCGCCGACGACGGCGGCTCCTCGGGCCGGCTGAGGAGGGAATTCGGCATGCTGCCACCCGGTGACCTGCGCAAGGCCCTGGCCGCGCTGTGCGGAGACGACGAGTGGGGCGCGACCTGGTCGCGCGTGGTCCAGCACCGGTTCGGCGGCGACGGGGAACTCGGCGGGCACTCGACGGGCAACCTGCTGATCGCCGCGCTGTGGGACCTGCTCGGGGACCCGGTCGCCGGCCTGGACTGGGTCGGGCGGATGCTGCGGGTCACCGGCCGGGTCTTGCCGATGGCGGCCGTGCCGCTGGACATCGTCGCCTCGGTCTCCGGGCTCGACCCCGATGCTCCCGGCGCGCTGTCGGTGGTGCGCGGCCAGGCGGACGTCGCCGTGACCCCGGGGCAGGTGCGGTCGATCTCGCTGCACCCCGCCGACCCGCCGGCGGTCCCGGAGGCCGTCGCGGCGATAGCCGACGCGGACTGGATCGTGTTCGGCCCCGGGTCCTGGTTCACCAGCGTGCTGCCGCACCTGCTGGTGCCGTCGCTGGCCGCCGCGCTGCGCGCCACGACGGCGCGGCGCCTGGTGGCGCTCAACCTTGTGCCGCAGCCCGGGGAAACCGGCGGCTTTTCCCCGCACCGCCACCTGGAAGTTCTCGCCGATCATGCGCCATCATTGGCTGTCGATGTGGTGCTCGCCGACCGGCTGGCGGTGCGCGGCTCGGAGGCGGAACTGGAGGAACTAGAGAAGGCGGCGGGAGCGCTGCACGCGTCGGTGATGCTGGCCGACGTGGCGGCCTCCGGGGGCGCCAGGCACGACCCGGTACGGCTCGCGGAGGCGTACCGGCAGGTATTCCGGTCCGGGGGAAGCACTCAACAGGGGGGTGGCGCGCAATGGCGATGACGGGCGTGGTGAAGGACGAGCTGAGCAGGGTAGGCGTGCGGAGGTCGTGCTGCCGGAAGGCGGAGGTCTCCACGCTGCTGAGGTTCGCCGGCGGCCTGACGCTGACCGCCGGGCGCATCGTCATCGAGGCCGAGCTGGACACCGCGGCGGTGGCGAGAAGGCTGCGGGCCGGCGTCTCCGAGGTGTTCGGCGTGACCTCGGAGCTGCTCGTGCTGGCCCCCGGCGGGCTGCGCAAGACCAACCGCTACGTGATCCGGGTCGCCCGGGGCGGGGAGAACCTGGCCCGGCAGGCCGGGCTGATCGACAGCTTCGGCCGCCCGGTGCGGGGGCTGCCCCGGCAGGTGGTGGCCGGCAGCGGCTGCGACTGCGAGGCGGCGTGGCGCGCCGCGTTCCTGGTCCACGGCTCGCTGACCGAGCCGGGCCGCTCGATGGCCCTGGAGATCACCTGCCCCGGCCCGGAGGTCGGCCTGGCCCTGGTGGGGGCCGCCCGGCGGCTGAAGATCTCCGCCAAGACCCGCGAGGTCCGCGGCGTGGACCGGGTGGTGATCCGCGACGGCGAGGCGATCGCCGCGATGCTGACCCGGCTCGGCGCGCACGACTCGGTGCTGGCCTGGGAGGAGCGGCGGATGCGCCGCGAGGTCCGGGCCACCGCCAACCGCCTCGCCAACTTCGACGACGCCAACCTGCGACGATCGGCGCGGGCGGCGGTCGCGGCCGGGGCGAGGGTGGAGCGGGCCCTGGAGATCCTCGGCACGGACGCGCCCGAGCACCTGGCCATGGCCGGGCGGCTGCGCGTCGCCAACCGGCAGGCGTCCCTGGAGGAGCTGGGCCAGCTGGCCGACCCGCCGCTGACCAAGGACGCGATCGCGGGCCGGATCCGCCGCCTGCTCGCGATGGCCGACCGCCGCGCCGCCGACCTCGGCCTGCCCAGCACCGAGGCCTCCCTCACCGTCGACATGCTCCCCTGATCCCCGCGCCCTCTATTGTGGAGATTTTTTGCACTATAAGTGCTAGAAAACTCCACGAAGGCTGACGCGTGCCCGGCCACAGCCCGAGTTCCTTCCGCCCGCAGCTACCCGGCCCCGCCTCACGACCCAACGAACTACCGCGCAGATCAACCATTGAGCGTGCTCCGTCAGGTCGCGGTCATTTGATGATGCGGATCTCGCAGCGGGTCGCGGGTGCGGCGGTGATGCGCTCGTCGCCGGTGAGCAAGGTCGCTCCGGTCATCTCGGCCAGGGCTACGTAGGCGGCGTCGTAGGGGGTGAGGTTCTCGCGCAGTTCCCAGATGCGCGGCAGGAGCGACGAGGTGTGCCAGCGTTCGACCGGCAGGATGATCAGGTCGGCGATCAGCTCGTCGGCCGCGGTGCGGTCATACTTCCCGCCGCGTACCAGCCCGCGCAGCGCGCTGATGACCTCGACGTCGAAGGCCGAGGGAACCTGGAAGACCGCGTCGGTGTCGGCGAGGACGTCGGCGGCGCCTGATCCGGGTTCGGTTAGTGCGGTGACCGCGACGCTAGCGTCGAGGACGTACCCGCTCACGTCTCGTGCCGGTCCCGTTCGGCGCGCACCGCGGCAACGGCGTCGGACATGGTGACGGTGGAGCCGGTGGCCCTGGCACGGGCCTGGTTCCGCGCGACGATCTCGGCCATGCTGGGACGCTCGGAGAGCTTCGTCAGTTCACCTAGCAGGTAGGACTGCAGGGATTTGCCGGCGCGGGCGGCCTTGCGGGCGAGCTCGTCGCGCACGTCCTCGGGGACGTCGCGGACCTGGATCAACGGCATGCATCCATTATGCATAATGCATAGACCGTTGTCGAGCCGGAGTGGGCGCAATCGAGCGTCTCCTCTCCGGGTCTCCCGGGCGCGGGGGAGGGGTTCACCGCCGATATGCTCCGGTAGGGGGAGGACGCGACCCCCACCGGCGATGGACCCTAGGCACGAGCGGGCAACGGAACGGAGACGTGAGCTGTGACCATTCGAGTTGGCATCAACGGGTTCGGGCGCATCGGGCGGAACTTCTGGCGCGCGGTGAACACCGCGGGAAACGACCGCGGCATCGAGATCGTCGCCGCGAATGACCTGGGTGACCTCAAGACCATGGCGCACCTGCTCAAGTACGACACGGTGGTCGGCCGCCTGCCGGAGGAGGTGACCGTCGAGGGCGACACCATCCACGCCGGCGGCAGGTCGATCAAGATCCTGGCCGAGCGCGAGCCCGCGAAGCTGCCCTGGGGCGACCTGGGCGTGGACGTGGTGATCGAGTCGACCGGCCGCTTCACCACCGGCCCGGCGGCCAGGGCGCATATCGACGGCGGCGCGAAGAAGGTCATCATCTCGGCCCCGGCCAAGGAAGAGGACATCACGGTCGTGATGGGGGTCAACGACGACAAGTACGACCCCGCCACGCATCACATCATCTCCAACGCCTCCTGCACCACGAACTGCGTGGCGCCGATGGCGAAGGTGCTGAACGACAGCTTCGGCATCGTCAAGGGCCTGATGACCACGATCCACGCCTACACCCAGGACCAGAACCTGCAGGACGGCCCGCACAAGGACCTGCGCCGCGCCCGCGCCGCCGCGCAGAACATCGTGCCCACCTCCACCGGCGCCGCCAAGGCCACCGCGCTGGTGCTGCCCGAGCTCAAGGGCAAGATGGACGGCTACTCGCTGCGCGTCCCGATCATCACCGGGTCCATCACCGACCTGGTCGTCGAGACCGGCAGGGACGTCACCAAGGACGAGGTGAACGCGGCGTACAAGGCGGCCGCCGAGGGCGCGCTCAAGGGCATCCTGCACTACACCGAGGACCCGATCGTGTCCAGCGACATCGTCGGCTCCCCGGCCTCCTGCACGTTCGACGCGTCGATCACGATGACGTACGGCAACCAGGTCAAGGTCTTCGGCTGGTACGACAACGAGTGGGGCTACTCCAGCCGCCTGGCCGACCTGACCGCGCTCGTCGCCTCCCGGATCTGATAACAGCAACATGCGAACCATCGACGACCTCGACGTCGCGGGCAAGCGGGTGCTGGTCCGCAGCGACCTGAACGTCCCCCTCGACAAGGCAGACACAAATAAGATCACCGACGACGGCCGGATACGCGCCAGCGTGCCGGTGATCGAGAAGCTGGCCGGGCGCGGCGCCCGGGTGATCGTGCTCGCCCACCTGGGCCGCCCCAAGGGCGCGGACTTCGCCGAGCGCGCCGCGGGC
>JAFMRC010000499.1 GCA_017354375.1 Nocardiopsaceae bacterium
AAGCGGGCCGCGCCCTCGCCGCGAAGCCGGACTGCGCCCGCCAGGCCGCGACCCTGCTGGTCGCCGCCACCGATCCCGGACCCGGCCAGACCCTGACCGCTGGGCTAGCCGAAGTCTGCGACCTGCTGGAGGGCACGCCGGCCACGGCCGCGCGGGTCGCCCAGGTCCTGGCCCGGCACGTCGCCGACGGGCGCGGCGCCATGAACACCCTCTCCACCGCGATCTCCGCTCTCGCCAGCGACCCCCGCCCGTGCGCCGGCCTGCTGGCCACGTCCCTGGCCAGCCAGGGAAGGAGGTTCGGGTGGCCCGCTCCGTGGCGCGCCCAGGTCGACGCCCTCCGCGCCCACGCGCTGCCCGACGTGCGCGCCGCGGCCCTGGACATCGACATGTCCTCCCGCTGAACACCCCAACCCCGTCATCCCGAACGGGTAGAGGCGGCTGTGCCGGGTCCAGGCGCCTCGATCCGTTCGGGCAAAGGCTTTTGTGGCCGGAAGTACCTGATGACGCCCACGGCGCCGGCCGCCGACAGGACGGCCGTCCAGGCGGCGGTGACGTACATGGCGTGCAGGTAGGCGTGGTTCGCGGCGGCGAGCAGGCCGGGCCGGTGCAGTGACCGGGCCAGCGCCCGGGTGGCCTGGGCGGATGCGGTGGCTTGCTCCCGCGTGCTGGCCGGCAGGTGACCGAGCGCGGGCAGGATCGCCCCGCGGTAGGCGCTGGCGAGTACCGAGCCGAGCACCGCGACTCCGAGCGTGCTGCCCACCGGCCGGGCGGTCGCGCTCACGGCCGAGCCGACGCCGGCGTAAGCCGGTGGCAGGGCGGCCATCATCTCCGTCGTCATCGGCGATACCACCAGCCCGGTGGCCGTGCCCTGCACCATCAGCATCATCGCCACCGCCACCAGGGGAGTTCGCGCGTCGAAGAGCACGTAGCTGCCGAAGGTGACGCTGGAGACGAGGATCCCGGTGACCGCGGTCCAGCGGGCGGTCAGCCGCCGGGAGAGCACCGGCGCGAGCTGGTTGCCGCAACCGACGCCGGCCGCGGCGGTCGCCATCACGGCGCCCGCGGCGAACGCCGACAGCCCGCGCACCCCCTGCAGGTAGAAGGCGGCGTAGAAGAGCTGGCCCGCCAGGCCGAAGAAAAGCAGCAGCAAGGCCACGCTGCCGCCGGAGAACCGCGGCTCGGAGAAGATGCGCATGTCGATGCCGAACGTGCCCCGGTGCTGGCCGGTCCCCCTCGGCTGCACCATCACGAACACGGTAAGCAGCAGCAGGCCGGCCATCCCGGACGCCAGCGGGAGCGGGCCGGGGAAACCGGGCTGGCCGCCGCCGGAGATGACGCCGTACACCAGGAAGCCCAGCCCGAGCGTGGACAGCACCGTCCCGAGCAGGTCGAGGACCCGGCGGCCGGGGTAGCGCGACTCGGGCACCAGGATCCCGGCGCCGGCCAGGCACAGCGCCGCCACCGGAAGGTTGAGCAGGAACACCGAGCCCCACCAGAACCGGGCGAGCAGCACGCCGCCCGCCACCGGGCCGATCGCCACGGCCAGGGCGCCGGAGGACGCCCAGATCGCGATGGCCCTGGCCCGGTTGGCCGGCGCGGTCTGGCGGGTGACGACCACCAGCGTCGCCGGGGTGATCAGCGCCGCGCCCGCCCCCATGAATCCGCGGCAGGCGATCAGCTCGACGGCGTTCGCGGAGAACGCGGCCAGGGCCGAGGCGACGGCCAGCAGCGACAGCCCGGCCATCATGGTGCGGCGCGGCCCGTAGCGGTCGGCGAGGGCGCCGCCCGCGAAACTGCCGGCCCCGAAGACCAGCGAATACGAGTCAACGGCCCATTCCAGGTCCGCGGAGCTCGCCCCGAGCCCGCGAACGGGGTCGCCGAGGGTCTGCAGCGCGATGTTGAGGATCGTGTTGTCCAGCAGGGCCAGCGTCTGCGCGAGGACCGCCACGGCCACGATCGGCCACTGCCGGGCGGCGGGCCTGGATCTCACGGCTCCAGCGCTAGCCTGCCCGCGACGACGATCCGGGTGAGCTCGGCGACCCGCCGGCCGAGGTGTTCCGCGGTGGCCAGGTCGGACTTGTGCACCGTCCCCGATCTGTCGTCGACGTTGGACTGGGCCGCCGCGCCCTGGTAGAAGCCGAGGCGATTGAGGTCGAATTCGCTGCCGGAGGACGAGTTCCAGCCGGGGGCCAGGCCGAGGTTCACCCACAGCATGCCGTGCTGGGCGGCGAGGGTAGCGAAATAGCCCAGGGTGCCGGACTTATCGCCCGCCATCGAGCCGGAGTTGGTGAAGCCGGCCGCGACCTTGTCCCGCCACTTGCGGATGAACCAGCGTTTCCCGCTCGCCTCGGCGAAGGCGTGGAAGGCCGCGGAGGCCGTGCCCATGTAGGTCGGCGACCCGAAGATGATCGCGTCCGCGGCGTCGAGCTGATGCCATTGCGGGGTAGTGATCGCCTCGACCGGGACATGGGTGACGTCGGCGCCGGGAACGCCATCCGCCCCGGCTTGCACCGCGGTCGCCAGCCTCGCGGTGTGGCCGCGTCCGCCGTGGCAGGCGATCGCGATGCGCACCGGGCGGATCGGCGCGGTCACCGTAGCCCCTCCCGCCAGCTCGGTACCGACGGCTGCCAGCCGAGCACCTTCCGGGCCTTGTCGTTGGCCCCGCCCCGCATGGCGGTCAGCTGGTAGCCGGTGAGCCAGCCGAGCATCCGCTCGGCGAACTGGGCCGGGACGGTGCGGGGCGCGGGCGCGCCGAGCAGGCGGGCGTACTCCGGGACCCAGGCGTCCGCCCTGGCGGGCTCGTCGTCGGTCACGTTGAACACGCCGTCGGCATCCGCTTCCACGGCGGTCACCGCGGCCCGCGCGGCATCGGCCACGTGCAGGAACGAGGTAACCCCGGCGGCGGGCTCCGGGAGCGGCAGCTTCCCGCGTGCCACCAGGCCGCCGATCGCGCCCGCGGGGTGACCTGCCGGGTGGTAGAGGGTGCCCGGGCCGTACAGGGTTCCGTAGCGGAGCACGATGCCGGGAAGGCCCGCGGTGCCGAGCACGAGCCG
>JAFMRC010000064.1 GCA_017354375.1 Nocardiopsaceae bacterium
CCGGAGCGGACGACGGCGCGGGACCGAGCCGCCCGGGTCCCGAGCGACCCGCCGCGCCAGGACCCGCGGAGGCCCTCGAGCCCAAGGGACTCCCGGCGTGCTTGGCCGTCATCACCTGGGTCGAGTCTTCGGGTTCCGCCGTCGGGAGCGGCTTGTCGGCAGCCACCGAAGCCCAGTATTCCTCGTCGGACACGCCGTCGTCGGGCCAGATGTCGGCGTCGCGCTCCCCGCGGCGAACCAGCCGGCGCAGGCCTCGCTCGCCCTTGTCCGCCTTATCCGTGCGGCGTCGCCTCCCGCCCCGCCGGGCGGGAGCGTCGCCGTCAGCCTCGTAGCCGTCGTCCCCGTAGTCCTGGTATCCGTCTGGATAATCGCCGTACGCGTACTCGCCGGAGTCGAAGCCGCCAGAATCGAAGCCACCGGTATCGTAGCCCGCGCCGGGTCCGTACCCGTCCCCGTCGTAGTCCTCCCCCGGGGAGCCGTAGCGGCCGCCGCGCCCGGCCGACGGCCTTGACGAATCCGATGCCCAGCGACCCCTGACGCCCTCGGGCGAGAAGTACTCGTCGGGCGACCACGCGTCGTCGTCCTGCTGGTAGTCGTCGTACTCGTAATCGTCGTCGTAGTCCCGGCCGCCACGCGTCCCGCCCGAACCGGTCGCGCCGTCACGCCTGTCGGAACGTGAGGACCGACGGTTCATGAAAGACATCCTTCACCACCCTGGCAGAACACGGCCTGGCGGATGATGCTCGCGAGGCGCGCGCGGCCATCAACGCGAGCCTGCCCCCTTTGTCGCGAGCACCCTGCAACCACGAGAGTTCTATCAAATTGTTACCCCCGCCGGGGAGTCCTGTCCGGCGAATGTCGAAACTTCGCGACCGAACAGGGCAAAATGGGCACTTACGGCTTATCGGATGGCGCGGAACTGGGTGCGGCGTGCGCCACCAGCTGGCCATAGGCGATGGTGGCTCCGGCGATCGCGGTCCACGCCGAGCGAAGCGATGTCCCGGACGGCAGGTTCAGCACCTTGTTCAGTGCGTACACGGTGAATCGGTAGTCGTGACTGCGTGCTCCCGGGCATGGCGGATCGTAGCCGACTGTGCCCGCGCTGTTGTGCGCCCGGCGGGCCCCGGGCGGCAGCTGCCCCTCCGTGATCTGCGACGTCGCCGGGTTGATGTCGAACACGATCCAGTACGCGTACGGCGTAATCGGGGCGCTCGAGTCGTCCACCACCACGGCGAGGCTCTTGGTGCCCGGCGGCGCCCCCGCCCACCCCAGCGGCGGGTTGATCGCCTGGTCACCCGCCGCGCAGGTGTAGCGCGACTCCATCGTGTTCTGCACGAACGCCCCGCTAGTGACGGTCATCGTCTCGGGGGTCTGGGCGTCGGCACCCGGGCTGAACACCCCGCAGCCCGCCGCCGGCACCACCGCCCCGAGCACGACGGCGGCCGTGGCCACCCGGCGGGTAGCCCGTCCCAGCGCTGTGCGGTTCACGTAACACCTCCGGTGCCAGATCCTATGGCCTGCGCGCCCCCCAGGGGCGTTCGTCGCCGGGCTCCTCGATAATGGAGGCGTGAGCACCTCCGCCACTCCCGCGGGCCGCGGCGCCGTGACCGGCCGCCAGGTCTTCACGTCCCGGCTGCGCGGCCGCCCCTTCCTGGACGGTGACGGCCGGGTCATAGGCCGCGTCAGGGACGTCGTGCTGCTGCCCGCGGCCGGGGACGAGCCGCCGCAGGCCCTCGGCCTCGTGGTGCAGCTGCGGCGGCGGCAGATCTTCGTCGGCTTCGGCCGGATCGGGGAGATCGGCGCGGACGGCGCGCACCTGATCGGCGGCACGGTGGACCTCGGCGGCTTCACGCTGCGCCCCGGTGAGCTGCTGGCGTCCGGCCTGTACGGCCGTCAGGTGAAGGCCAGGGCCGTCGCCGACGTGGCCATCTCGCCGAGCGAGACGCGGCGCAGCGGCTGGGAGGTCAGCGCGCTCGCCCTCCGGGAGCAGCGCGGGCTGCGACGGCACGCCCCGGCGATCGTGCCATGGCACGATTGCCGCGAGCTGTTCGACGTCGCGCCCGAGACGGGGCACCTGGCCGGGCTGCGTGAGATGGCGCCCGCCGACCTGGCGAGCGCCGTGGAGGAGATGCCGGTCGGCCGGCGCAGCGAGCTGGCGGCGGCGCTCGACGACGCCGAGCTGGCGGACCTGCTCGAAGAGCTCCCCGAAGCCGACCAGGTCCGGCTGCTGGACAGCCTTGAGCTGGAGCGAAGCGCGGACGTCGTGGAGGAGATGCAACCGGACGACGCCGCCGACCTGCTCGCCGAGATGCCCGCCGACAAGCGCGAGCGGCTGCTGACCGCGATGGCCTCCGTGCAGGCCGCCGACCTACGGCGGCTGCTGCGCTACGACGGGGCCACGGCCGGCGGCATCATGACCTCCCAGCCGCTGATCTTCACCCCGGACAAGACCGTGGCCGAGGTGCTGGCCCGGGTCCGTAACCCGGACGAGTCGCAGATCACCGCGGCGCAGGTGTTCGTCTGCGAGCCGCCGGACCAGACGCCGACCGGGTTGTACCTCGGCAGCGTCGGGTTCCAGCGGCTGCTGCGGCGCCCGCCCGCCGTCGCGATCGGGGAGTGCATCCAGTCCCGGGTCTACGTCCGGCCCGACCTGCCGCAGCGTGATTTGGCGGTTCAGCTCGCCGCCTACAACATGGTGTCGGTGGCGGTGTGCGACTCCGCCGGCCGGCTGCTGGGCGCGGCCACCGTCGATGACGTGCTGGACAAGACGCTGCCCGCGGACTGGCGCAGGAAGGAGAGGAGGTAACAGGGCAGATGGCGCGGTTCACCCCTCGGCGTAACAGCGAGCGGGACGACCTGTCGGTGCCGCGTGGCGCGGTGCCGATGGGCGGCCGGTTCGACGCGGACGTGTTCGGCAAGATGTCCGAGGCCATCGCCCGGTTCCTCGGCACCGGGCGCTACCTGGTCGGCCAGACCGTGTTCGTCGTCGGCTGGATCGTCCTCAACGTGATCGCCGGCGTGCGGCACTGGGATCCCTATCCGTTCATCCTCCTCAACCTGGCCTTCTCCACCCAGGCCGCGTACGCGGCGCCGCTGATCCTGCTCGCGCAGAACCGGCAGGACGACCGGGACCGGGCCAACATCGAGCGGGACCGGGAAGTCGCGGCCCGCATCCGGGCCGACACCGACTACCTGGCCCGCGAGCTGGCCTCGGTCCGCCTCGCCCTGGACGACGTGGTGACCCGCGCGGACCTGGAGGAGTCCCTGGAGCGCATGGCCAAGCTGCTCGCCGACCGCCCGGCGGCCCCCGCCACCGCCCCCGGCCCGGCCCCCGCGCCCGGCCACGAGCGCTTCCACGCGTAGCCGACACGCCCGGAAATCCGGGCCATGAGGGGCGGCGGAGAGTATCGTCTGACTCCGTGTCGGTCGTGCCTATCCTCGCGGTCAGCGTCGCCGCCGACGTCGCGATCACCAAGGGGGAAACGCCGGCCGGCGACCGGACCTGCCTGTCCTTCGGAGACGGCACCGCCCGCGGCACCACCCTCCGCGTCATCGACGACCTGCCCCACCTCGTCGTCGAGTCGGCGTTCGGCCTTGAGCGCGGGCTGTGGGGCGCCCTCGCCCGTGGCGGGTTCTCGACGCCAGCCCCACCCCCCCTACGCCGGAACGGATCGAGCCGGCTCCTCACCGACCTGTCCCTCCCCCGTCTCGCCGAACGGGACTGGCCCGATCTCCTCATCGCCAGGGCCGCTGTCACCGCGGTGGTGAACCGCTGGGGGGACGGTCCGGACACCCCCGATGGCGTGCGGGACCGGATGCGTGCCCACAGCCCCGAGGCCGCCGACCTGGCCGATGGCCTGGACGACGAGTCGATCCGCGTCGCCGTCGCCGGCGTGCGGCGGGTGTACCGCCGCTGGCGCGCCCTGCCGCCCGGCGGCACCCTGCGCCTGTCCTGGCCCCTGGATGAGAGCTGGCTCCGCTCCCAGTAGCCGTGTCACCCTAGGCACGTGACACGAGACGAGGCGATCGCGGGGGCGGGGGAGTACTACGACTCCGGGAGGTTCCTGGCCGACCTTGGGCGGGGGGTGGCCTACCGGACCGAGAGCGGGGTTCCCGACCGTGCGGCGGACATCCGCGCGTACCTGGAATCCGAGCTCCTCCCGGCGGCTCGCGCGCTCGGCGCCGAGGCGCGCGTGGTGGACAACCCGGTGTCGCCGGCGAACCCGCTGCTGCTCGCCCGCCGCCACGAGGGCGACGGGCTGCCCACCGTCCTCACCTACGGGCACGCCGACGTGGTCGTCGCCGAGCCGGAGCGCTGGCGCTCCGGGCTCGACCCGTGGCGGGTCACGGTGGAGGGGGATCGATGGTACGGGCGGGGAACCGCCGACAACAAGGGCCAGCACCTGATCAACCTGGCCGCCCTCGCCGCGGTCGGCAAGGCCCGCGGCCGGCTCGGCTTCAACCTGACGGTCCTCGTCGAGTCGGGCGAGGAGATCGGCTCGCCCGGCCTCCGCGAGTTCTGCGCGGACGCCTCCGCCGACCTCGCCGCCGACCTGCTGGTCGCCTCGGACGGCCCCCGCGTCGCGGCGGGCCGGCCCACCATCTTCCTCGGCTCCCGCGGCTCCGCCCCGTTCACGCTGCGGGTGAACCTAAGGGAGAGGTCGTATCACTCCGGGAACTGGGGCGGGCTGCTGCGCAACCCGGCCACCGTGCTCGCCGCGGCGATCGCCTCCCTGGCCGACAGCCGGGGGCAGATCCGCGTGCGGGGACTGCGGCACCCGCCGGTTCCGTATCCGGTCCGGGCCGCGCTCCGCGATATCCCCGTCGGCGGGGGCCCGGACGACCCGGCGATTGACGCCGACTGGGGTGAGGCGCCGCTCACCCCCGCCGAACGGGTCATCGCCGGCAACACCCTTGAGGTGCTGTCCCTCGCGGCCGGAAACCCCGATAAGGCGGTCAACGCCATACCCGGCGCCGCCCACGCCCACTGCCAGCTGCGATACGTGCCCGGCACCGATATCGCCGGCCTGGTACCAGCGCTCCGCGAGCACCTCGACGAGCGCGGCCTCGGGATGGTCGAGGTCGTTCCGGGGACCGCGCTGGGCGCCTCCCGCACGGACCTCGGCGACCCGTGGGTGACGTTCGCCCTGACATCGCTGGAGCGCACCACGGGGGAACGGCCGGCCCTGCTGCCCAACCTCGGCGGCAGCCTCCCCGGCGACGTCTTCTCCGGCACCCTCGGCCTGCCCACCATCTGGATCCCGCACTCCTACCCGGCGTGCGCCCAGCACGCCCCCGACGAGCACCTCCTCGGATCCCTGGCCCGCGAGGCGCTGGCGCTGATGACCGGCCTGTTCTGGGACATCGGTGCGGAGCCTAGCTGCGGTAGCCTGCGGGCATGAGGGCTTTCAACGTGGGTGGCGTGTGCGAGCCGGAGCGGCACTACATGCTCCCGCCGGAGCCCCGCATCCCCGGGGCGCGCGCATATGTCGACAGGTGGGACTACTTCGTCGTGCACGCCCCGAGGCAGACCGGGAAGACGACGACGATCCGGGCGCTGGCCCGGCACCTGACCGCCGAGGGCCGGCACGCGGCGCTGGCCGCGTCGTGCGAACGGGCCGGCGAGGTCGGAGATGACATCGGCGCGGCCAGCGCCGAGGTGCTGGAATCCATCCGGAACGCGGCCGCGCGGCAGCTCCCGGAGCGGCTCCAGCCTCCGGCCGGGTGGCCGGACGCGCCGCCCGGGAGCCGGATCTTCACCGCCCTGCAGGACTGGGCGCTGGCTTGCCCGCTGCCGCTGGTGCTGCTGCTCGACGAGATCGATTCGATGCGGGGCCCCGTGTTGCGCAGCGTGCTGCGGCAGCTCCGCGACGGCCACCAGTACCGTGCTAACGCGTTTCCAGCCTCGGTGGTGCTGTGCGGGATGCGGGACGTTCGTGACTACAAGGCCGCCTCCGGGGGCAACCCGGACCGGCTCAGCGGGCCCAGCCCGTTCAACGTCGCGGTCGATTCCATCCGCATCGGCGACTTCACCCCCGACGAGGTCGCCGTGCTGTACGCCCAGCACACCGCCGAGACCGGGCAGGAGTTCACGCCGGAGGCGGTGGAGCGGGCCTTCGGCTACAGCCAGGGCCAGCCCTGGCTGGTCAACGCGATCGCCCGCGAGATCGTGGACCCGGAGAAGATGGCGATCGGCGTTCCGGTTACCGCCGGGCACGTCGACACCGCGAAGGAGCGGCTGATTGGCGAGCGCGCCTTCCACCTGGACTCGCTCGCGGACAAGCTCCGCGAGCCGCGGGTGAAGCGGTTCATCGAGCCGCTGCTGGCCGGCACCGGCATCGGGCGGGACGACGCCTACAACGATGACCTGCAGTACGTCCGGGACCTGGGCCTGATCGCCCGGGACGCGCCCATCCGCGTCGCCAACCCCGTCTACCGCGAGGTGATCGTCCGTTCCCTGACCGAGGGCGTCCAGGAGCAGGTGACGCTGAGCCCGCAGGGCTTCCTGCTGCCGGACGGGCGGATCGACTTCCGGATGCTGCTGGAGGAGTTCGCGGACTGGTGGGTCGCCAATGGCGAGTTCATGACCCGCACCGAGGTCTACCACGAGGCCGCGGCCCAGCTCATCTTCATGGGATTCCTGCAGCGCATCGTCAACGGAGGGGGATTCGTGGACCGGGAGTACGGGGTCGGGTCCGGGCGGACCGACATCCTGGTCCGCAAGCCCTACGGCGACCGGCAGGTGCAGCGCGAGGCGATCGAGCTGAAGGCGTGGTCGAAGGGCAAGGAGCCCCTTGGCCAGGGGCTGAGGCAGCTGGACCGCTACCTGGACCAGCTCCGGCTGGACACCGGCACCCTCATCATCTTCGACCGCCGCGAGGACGCGCCCGACATCGCCGAGCGGACCGCCTTCAGCAAGGAGACCAGCCCGGCGGGCCGTGAGATCACCCTCCTGCGCGCCTGATCCTGGTCAGCGGGCCCGGGACAGTCGCCACTATCCGTTCGGGATGGGAATGGTTGTGGGGTTGTGCGTTATGCGACTCACCTGACGAAGTACCAGTCTTCCGGGTTGAGGTTGAGGGTGGTGGACTGCGGGACGACGCCGCGCAGCTTGTCGTTGATCTCGGTGAGCTGGTAGGCGGCGTTCGGCTGCCAGATGACGGGCACCTGCCGGGCGAGGTAGTCCTGCCACCGGTACAGCGGACCGGTGGAGGGCCTGGTCAGGGTCTGGTCGATCAGCTTGTCGTTGACCGCGTTGGTGTAGCCGCCGGAGTTGGCGCCCGAGCCGGACAGGAACAGCCTCTCGCCAGACGGGTAGTAGTCCGGCGCGAACGTCCAGCCCTGGCCCTGGTTGCTCATGTCCCAGCCGCAGGAGGCGTGCGCGACCTTGCAGTTGTCGTCGGCCTGGGCGGTGACCTGGTCGAGCGGCTTGGGCGACAGGTTGATCTTGATGCCGAGCAGGATGGCGCTGGATTGCAGCTGGGTCATCTCCGCGCCGACCCAGCTCGTGCCGGCCGCGTACGGCAGGGTGAAGGAGAGCTTGGCGCCCTTTGTGACGCCGGGGCCGCACTTGGCGGGGTCGGTGCAGGTCGTGGCGCCGTTCGGCACGACGTGCCAGCCGTGGGCCGTCAGGAGCTCCCTGGCCTTCGCGGGGCTGTAGGGGAGCGGATCGCCCTTCCTGGCCCGCGGGGACAGGTAGCGGGTGGCCGGGTAGGTGGCGACCGGGCCGACGGTGTACCGCCCGTACCCGTGGAGCGGGCCCTGGATGATGGCCTTCTGGTTTATCAGGTGCTGCAGTGCCTGCCGGAAGTACAGCTGCCTGATGACCGGGCCGTTGCCGGTGGCGGACTGGAAGTTGACCGGGAAGTAGTTGATCGACCAGGAGTACAGCGGGTTCAGGTAGTAGCGGGGCACCGGGTTCCGGCCCACGGCCTTGCCGGCGGGCTTGGCGGGCGCGTTGGCGATCGGCAGGTAGCCGACGGTGGGCGAGGCGCTGCCGCGGGCGGCGCGCAGTGCCTTGTACTCAGCGCTCCCGGTGGTGAACGGTACCTCCTCGAACTTCGCCAGCCGCGGCTTGGGGCGGCCGGAGTAGGAGGGGTTCGGCACGAACGTGGAGTGGCCGTCGGCGTTGAACCTCGCCAGCTTCCACGGGCCGTCCACCACCGACCAGATCTTCGAGCCCGCCCAGGTGGACAGCGCCCTGGACTGGCTGTCGAGGTAGGAGTAGACCGCTTGGCAGTCCGAGACCGTCGTGGTGCAGTGGCTCTTCTTCCCCGGCCCGGCCTCGTCCCAGGCCTGGGGCATCGGGGTGATCTGGCTCAGCTCGTTATCGGTGAACCAGGTCGGGTTGTAGGCCCTTTTCATCGTCATGGTCAGCTCGGTCGGGCTGACCGCATGGGCGTCGCTGACGTTGGACGGGAAGCCGCCGGGCACGTACGCGCCCCAGCCGGAGGGGCCGACCGCTTGCAGCATGTGGATCCAGAACACCGCGTCGGAGGCGGTCACGGTCTCCCCGTTGGACCACTTCCAGCCCTTCATCGTGATCGTGACCTTCCTGCCGTCGTACCGTGGCGGGCTGGCCAGGCTCAGCTTCCGGTTCAGGGTGGGGCTGGCGCCGTTGCCGAACCAGTACAGCGGCCGGTACATCAGGTGCTGGAAGTCCTCGGTGTTCGCCACGCTGAAGTAGCTGCTGGAGTCGACCGGGAAGATGTAGTTCGGTGCCGTTGACGGCGGCAGCGCGTACGTCGCGGTCCCGCCGCGGGCCGGGGTGCCGCCCGTCGGAACGGTGGCCCCGCTGCCACCGCCGCCGCAGGCCGTCGCGGACAGCGCGAGCGCCGCCACCCCGCAGGCGGCCAGGGTGGTGGCCAGCGTACGGCGTAGGCTTCCCGCGCTGTGCCGCCATTGGTGGACTCTCATGCGCACGCGACTCCTTACAATCAGTAGTCAATGCTGACCGTATTGTAAGCAGTCGGCCGTGCGTGATCAAGGATCAGCCGTGCTCTTCCAGGGCGGCTTGCATCGGCCGGAGCTTGATCTGCGTCTCGGCTAGCTCAGCGGCCGGGTCAGAGCCCGCTACGATGCCGCACCCGGCGAACAGCCGGGCCTTGTTCCCGTCGAGCTGCGCGCAGCGCAGCGCGATGCACCATTCGCCGTTGCCGCCAGAGTCGATCCAGCCGACCGGTCCCGCGTAGCGGCCCCGGTCCATTTTCTCCAGCTTCCGGATCAGCTCCACGGCCGCTGCCGTCGGCGTTCCGCCGACGGCAGCGGTGGGATGCAGCGCCGCCGCCAGCGCGAGCGCGGATCGTTCCCCGGCGCGGGGACGCAGCGTGCCGCGCACCGGGGTGCCGAGGTGCTGCAGGTTGGGCAGGGTGATCAGCTCCGGGGACGGGGCGATGTCCAGCTCGCCGCACAGCGGCCCGAGGATCTCCCGCAGCGAGGTGACCGCGTACGCGTGCTCCTCGTTCTCCTTGGCCGAGCCGAGCAGCGCCGTGGCGATCCTCGCGTCCTCGGCGTCGGAGGAGCCGCGCGGCATCGTGCCGGCCAGCACCACCGCGGTCACCTCGCTGCCGTCGCGGCTGATGAGCAGCTCGGGCGTGGCGCCGACCAGGCCGGCGCACGCGAACGTGTAGCAGTCGGGGTAGCGGGCGGCGAGCCGGCGCAGCAGCACCCGCTGGTCCAGGGGCCGGGCGGCCGACGCGTACAGGTCGCGGGCGAGCACGACCTTGCGCAGGTCACCGTGGTCGATGCGGCGCACCGCGGCGGCCACCGCCTGTTCCCACTCCATGGCCGACAGGGATCCGTCATGCCACCTGACGTCGACGGGCTCGTCCGGGGCGATGCTTTCGCCCGGGGCGGCGGTTTCGCCCGGGGCGATGCCGCCGGGCACCTGGCCATCCCGCCCGCGCTCGCTGGCGGGGGTCACGGTGGTCAGCCACGCGCGGCCGTGGCGGTCCCGGCCGAGCAGCACCCGGGGGACGACGAGAACCGAGCCGTCAGACGAGTCGTCGAAGGTGAAGCTGCCGAACGCGACCAGGCCACTGCCCCGGCACCTGGCGTCGTCCCGGACGTCGGCGCTGTCGGTAATCTCGCGCAGCCACTCCTCGCCCGCGGCGAACCGGCCGGTTCCGGCGGGCAGGGTGGCCCTGGCGGCTTCACCCCAGCCCACCAGCCCGGCGCCGTGCCGGACCCAGGCGAACGCCTCCGGTTCCGGTATCGCGCTCAAGAGGTTGTCGTGGCCGGGGACCGGTGTGCTGCGCACGATCAGCGGCTCGGCACGGCAGTCCCCGGCAGCCCTCGCGTATGTGTCGCGCTGGTTCCCCTCCGGCTTGGCCATGAGAGGCAATTGTATTGGTTAGGTAGATAGGGCCACGCGGAAGCCGGGGCCCGTCACGGCCCGTCAGGGCCGTGCGGCGTGCGGACCCCGAACCCGTCGCTGTTCCCGCGGGGCGACAGCATCCGGGCCATGGCCGACAAGACTCCCGGCGCGACACGGCAGTAGACCCACGTTCCGCGGCGCTCGGAGGTGATCAGGCCCGCTTCCCTCAGCTTCTTGAGGTGGTGGCTGACCGTGGGCTGGGAGACGCCCACGTTCTGGATGTCGCACACGGAGGCCTCTCCGCTGCGGTGTGCCGCCACCCTGGAGAACAGCCGGAGGCGGACCGGATCGGCGAGCGCCTTGAACATGGCTGCCATGCGTTCGGCGTCGGCAGCTGAAAACTCCGCCGCGCCTAGCGGCGGGCAGGGAAACTCAACGGCTGGGTCCGCGAAGAGTTCCGTTACATTCGTCATGGGCACAATACTCGTCTGCCCCAGTGGTCTCCGCCACCGATCCGCCGATAACGTGACATCTCCTATATCTAACAGTCACTGGGGGCACGTGGACATTCGCGGGAAATGACCGTATCCGCTTTCCGATACGATCAAAAATTCCATGCTTGCTATCGATTGTTTGCGAAAAAATTTATACTCATGTCCAATATGTCAGAAAATATTCCTGTCTAGTGGTCACTTTGAAGCATACTTATCAGTATCGAAGTGGCGCTCCCTAAGTGCACCGAGTGCCAAAGGTAAGGGGCGGAGATACCGGGGCTAAAGCAGCGTGAGTTGCTCGGATGGCGGAGCGGCTACCGCCGGGATGCCGCTGGCGGGGGTGCCGCTGGCCGGGGTGCCGCGACCGCCCAGGACGCCCCGGGTGCCTCGGGGAGCGGTGACGCCTCGGGCGCCTCGGGTGCCGGTGCCGGGGCGGCGTCCGATGCCGTATCGGTCGGCCAGCTCACGGACCCGGGCCGCGATGTTCTCCTGGTACTCCCGGCGCGCGTACGAGCCGCCCCGGTACAGCGCCGCGTACCGGCCGCCGAGCTCTGGGTGCTCGGCCCGCAGCCAGCTCATGAACCACTCCCGGGTGCCCGGCCGAAGGTGCAGCACGATGGGGGAGACGTGCGTGGCGCCCGCCTCGGCCATCCGCCGGACCGCGGCGTCGAGCTGGGCGGGGGAATCGGACAGGAACGGGACGACCGGCCCCATCATTACCCCGCACGGCAATCCGCTGTCGTTGAGCCTCGCGCAAACCTCCAGGCGCCGCTCCGGCGCGGGAGTGCCTGGTTCAAGTGACCGCCATAGCGACGTGTCGGTGAAGCCCGCCGACACGTTCAGCCCGACGCTGGTCACCTCGGCGGCATCGCCGAGCAGGTCCAGGTCGCGCAGGATCAGCGTTCCCTTGGTGAGGATCGAGAACGGGTTGGCGGCGTCTCGCAGTGCCCCGATGATGCCGCGCATCAGCCGGTAGCGCCCCTCGGCGCGCTGGTAGCAGTCAACATTGGTGCCCATCGCGATGTGCTCTCCCCGCCACCCGGGCGAGGCGAGCTTCGCGCGCAGCAACTCCGGCGCGTTGACCTTGACGATCACCTTCGAGTCGAAGTCGTGTCCCGCGTCCATGTCCAGATATGTATGACTTTGCCGTGCGTAGCAGTAAATGCACGAATGTTGACAGCCACGGTAGGGATTGATGGTCCAGGTGAACGGCATGCGGGAGGAGGCGGGGACGCGGCTGACGATTGACTTGGCCTGGATCTCGTAGAACGTCATGCCGCGGAACCCGGGCGTGTCGAACGTCCGGGTCACCGCTCCGCGCGCGAACAGCGGCAGTTGCGCTCCGCTGGCCGGAGCCTCGGCGCCCCGGCAGCCCTCGGGCGAGTCGTCGAGCCGCAAGTTGTCCCATCGCATGTCCATGATGCTAGAACGGCTATTCGATTATGGCAAACATGTGTTCGGTCACACCGCTACCGGCATGCGTCTAACTTATTGTAGTTATATATGCACAAACTGTAGTAATAGCAGTATTTTGGGTAGTAACCGCGACGCGTTCGAAAAAGAGGTGAGAACGAAGTCAGCACGATTGGATAAATATCTCTTCGTGGGGGATAGTTGGATCAGGTCCCGTAAGGCGCGCGGAACGGGAGGTGTGGCTCTATGGCGCTGTCAATGGACGAGCAGCGCATGCTCGCCGAAATAGAGCGACGGCTTGCGGACGAGGATCCTGGCCTGGCCGCCAGGCTGTCCTCCTTCAAGCGGCCCGGCCCGGCCGTGAAGTTCCGGTCGCCGCGGAGCAGGGTCATCGGCTCCCTGTTCGCCGTGGCGGCCGTGCTCGTGCTGTCGGTGACGGTCTACGCGATGATTCCGTTCCGCGCCCATGCCCCCGGTGGCGGCGCCAGATCACAGGCGACCGGCGGCGCCTCGACCTCCGCGTCGGTGAAGCCCGCGCCCAAGTCCGCCACGGCCAGCGCGGCCACGGCCACCCCGAGTCGGCTCGGTGGCGGTGGTTAGGCGAGCTTCCAGGGATTGATGAGCTGGATGCCCGTCTGCTCGAAGTCGTCGATGTTGCGGGTGGCCAAGGTGGCGGACAGGTCGCGGCAGATGGCCGCGATCTGGGCGTCGGCGACTCCGATGGGCCTGCCGGCCTGCTCGCGGACAGTCACGATCTCGGCGTACCGTCCCGAGGCGCGCTCGTCGAATGGAAGGATCCGGCCGTAGAAGTCCTCGGTGAGAATTCCGCGTATCGCGGCTGCGAGTTCCCGCTTGCGGTGCCCGTCAGGCGTCCTCGCGACGCCGTACCTAAGTTCGGCGGCGGTGACCGCTGTCGTGGCCACGTCGGAGACCTCGAGGGAGTCGAGCCAGGCTAGAACCCCCGGGTCGGGTACCAGGCGGACCAACTCGGAGATGACGTTGGTGTCGAGGACGATCACGGGTCGAACTCTGCCGCGCGGGGCAGTTCGCCGCTGCGGTCAGGAAGCTCAAGGTCTCCCCCGAGTCCCTCGAACCGTGCCCGGATCCGGCTGCCAAGGCCACGCTCCCCGCCGGGGGCTGACAACCTGTCATGGAGGATGGCCCTGACCTCGGCTTCCATGGACCGGCCGTGCCGTGCGGCCTCCACGCGCAGCCGGGCATGCGTCACGGGATCGAGCCCGCGAATCGTCAGTGTTGCCATCGGCCCACCTCCATAGTCCGATGTTCGGTGACTGCAATGCTAGCGTTGCATGCAAGGCAGTTCAAGCCTATACCCCGGGTGAGGCTCAGCCGGAGACGCTCGATTGCGCAATTGGGCGCGCTATGATGCGCTCGATTGCGCAATCGAGCGCACTGCGCTCGGTACCTGGAAAGCGCGATCCGCTCAGGAGTCACGCCAGAGCTGGATGAGGTAGCGCTCGACGCCCTCCAGCTTGCGCTTCTCGCGCTGGAAGTCGTCGCTGAGCGGATCCCGGTGCCGGGTGAACAACTCGTCGTACATCTGCACGACCGCCTCCCGGTAGCGTGCGTACACCCGGACCTCGTAGTTGCCGACGCCACCGGACAGCCGCAGGCCGTGCACCGCCTTGCCGGCCGAGCCTATGTCGAGGGACAGGTACCCGCGCAGGTACAGCCGGGCCTTGGCCTCCTCGTCCCAGGACTCGGGTAGCAGCGGCTGCCCGTCCCACTCCTCGAGCACCACCCGCACGTCGAAGTCCTGCTGCAGGCTGCCGATCCACAGCTGTTCCCGGCTGGCGGACACCAGCACCCCGACGGGGGGCAGCGGCGCGCCCGGCGAGTCCGGGCTGACCTCGGCGTCGTGGATGCGGAACATCCGGTGCTCGGGGAAGACCGGCAGCACGAGCTGCAACAGCCTGCGGCTCACGTATCCCCCCTCTGGCGCTCCCCCCTCCGACACCGCGGTTCACCTCGCAAGTCATGTTGCTCACCGTGCCCGCCGCCGGCGGCACGCCCCGAACGCCTCGATGCGAAGCCGCATCCTTCCCCGAATCCCGCCTCCCGTCTTAATAATCTAGACGCATCCGCGGGCCCGCGGGGGCGGAATCCGACAGCGCGTTCGCTCGCCGCTAATGCTAAGTAACCTATTGACTACTTGATGCAGTCATGAAACGGTTATACCGGCACGTAAACCTCGGTCCCCCCTGGGCGGTGCACATGCAGCCGGTTCCCGCTGCCTACGGTCAGCTACAGCCAGTCCCTTATCAGATACGTTCCGCTCCTGGCGGTTCCGGGCTGTCCGAGCCTGGGACTGATAACGGCAATGAGCCTGATAACAGCAACAAGCGGCGAAGCCGCCAGCAGGAGCCCCGCCCCCAGGAGCCCGGGTCGCCCGACGGCCGCCGGGGGGTCGTCCTGGCCGTGTGCTGCAGCGCCCTGTTCATGGTCGGACTGGACAACACGATCGTGAACGTCGGCCTCCCCGCGATCGGCAAGTCCCTGCACACCACCGTCGCCGGGCTGCAATGGACCGTCGCCGGGTACACGATCGTGCTGGCGAGCCTGCTGATGTTCTCCGGCGCCGCCGCCGACCGGATCGGCCGCCGCACCATCTTCCAGGTCGGGCTGGCGCTGTTCACGCTCGGCTCCTGGCTGTGCAGCCTGGCGCCGAACCTGGACGCCCTGATCGCCTTCCGCGTCCTGCAGGGCGTCGGCGGGTCGATGCTGGCCCCGTCGGCGCTGGGCATCATCACCAACACGTTCACCAGGCCCGCCGAGCGGGCCAGGGCGATCGGCGTCTGGGACGGCGTCTCCGGCCTGTCCATGGCCCTCGGCCCGGTCGCCGGGGGCATCCTCGTGGGGACTGTCGGCTGGCGCGGGATCTTCTGGGCCAATATCCCCGTCGGCCTCGCCGCGATCGCGCTCACCGCGCTGCTCGTCCCCGACTCGAAGGCGGAGCGGGGCCGCGGGACCGACCCGCTCGGCCAGGTGCTCGTCATCGTGATGCTCGGCTCGCTCGCCTACGCGATCATCCAGGGGCCGTCGGAGGGCTGGTTCTCGCCCGGCATCGCCACCTTCTTCGTCCTGTCCGCGGTCACCCTGGCGGTCCTGCTGTGGTACGAGCCGCGACGGGCCGAGCCGCTGGTCGACTTCCGGTTCTTCCGCAGCGTCCCGTTCAGCGCGTCGACCGCGACCGCGGTGTGCGCGATCGCCGCCAGCGCCGGGTTCTTGTTCCTCACCACGCTGTACCTGCAGGACGTGCGCGGCTTCACCCCGCTCAGGGCCGGCCTGACGCTGCTGCCGATGCCGATCATGATGGCGGTCACCTCGCCGGTGGCCGGGCGGATGCTGGCCCGCGGCGGCCCGCGGGCACCGTTCGTCATCGCCGGCGCCGCGCTCACCCTGTCGGCGGCGGCGCTGTCGCAGCTCAGCCTGGATAGCGGCCCGCTGTTCCTGACGGTAACCTACGGGCTGTTCGGCGTCGGCGCGGGCATGGTGAACTCGCCGATCACCAACGGGGTGATGTCCGGCGTGCCGAAGTCCCAGGCGGGCGTCGCGTCGGGGATGAACTCCTCGGCCCGCCAGCTCGGCCAGTCCCTCGGCGTCGCGGTCGTCGGCTCGGTGCTCGCCGCGTCGCTGCACGGCGGCATGGAAACCGGGTTCCTGATCGCCGCGCACGACGGCTGGTGGATCATGGCCGGCTGCGGCTACGCGGTGCTGCTGCTCGGCGTGATCTCCACGACGGGCTGGGCCCGCGCCACCATCGCGAAAGCGGGCGGAGAAGCCTGAGGACGGCGGCAGCCGCCGCTATCCGTTCGGGATGAATAAAGGGGTTCCTACCCCCCGCACCCGCAGGCGCCGCCGCAGCAACCGCCACCACCCGCGGGCCCGCCCGCCGGGGCCTCGCCCGCGCGACCGCCGACGGCCACCATGGACAGCAGCTTGACGGTGTCGTCGTGGCCGGCCGGGCACGCGGCGGGCGCGGAGGCCTCGCTCATCGGGCGGCTCAGCTCGAAGGTGTCGCCGCAGGCGCGGCACCGGTACTCGTAGCGCGGCATAACACCAATTCTACTGAACGGATGGTGGCGACTCGTCGTCGAACACGAAGTGCTTGCCCCGCAGCAGTGAGACGACCGCGCCGATCACCGACATGACCGCGGCCGCGCTGAACACGATCGTCAGGCCGTGGTGGAACGGGCCGGAGATCAGCGACGGGAAGAAGGTCTTACCGGTGAGCAGCGCGACGTGCGAGCGGGGCAGCGTGCGCAGCACCCCGGTGGGGGCGAGCAGGTTGCGCACGGGGTTGACCCCGAGCAGGGCGGCGAACACGGTGGACACCGGCGGCAGGTGCGCGATGCCGCTGGCGGTGGCGAGCGGCACGCCCTGCCGCGTCAGGCCGCTGGTGAGGGTGCGGGGCAGCGTGCTGGCCAGGCCGGCGATCATCAGCGAGAAGAAGATGCCGATGGACAGCGACATGCCGGAGTTCTGGAAGGTGGAGCGCATGCCGGAGGCGGCGCCGCGGTGCCGGGCCGGGACGCTGGACATGATCGCGGCGGTGTTCGGCGAGGAGAACAGCCCGGAGCCAACCCCGTTGCCGAAGATCAGGGCCGCGAACACGGGGTAGGGGAAGTCGATCGGCAACAGCATGAGGCCGATGAAGCAGCACGCGGCGACCAGCAGCCCGGCGGTGGCGAACGGCCGGGCGCCGAACCGGTCCGACAGGTACCCCGACACCGGGCCGGCCAGCAGGAACCCGGCGGTGAGCGGCAGCATGTAGATGCCGGCCCACAGCGGGGTGTCGGCGAAGTCGTAGCCGTGCAGCGGCAGCCAGATGCCGGCCAGCCAGATGACCAGCATGAACTGCAGCCCGCCGCGGGCGACCGCGCCCAGCAGGGAGGCGAGGTTGCCCGCGGTGAACGCGCGGATCCGGAACAGCCGCATCCGGAACATCGGGTCCGGCACCTTCTGCTCCACGACGCAGAACGCGGCGAGCAGCACGGCGCCGCCGATCAGCCCGGCGTCCACCCGGGGGTTGCCCCAGCCGGTGGCGCTGTGGCCGTAGGGGCGGATGCCGAAGGTGATCGCGGTGAGCAGTACCCCCGCGCCGGCCGCGAACAGGATGTTGCCGATCCAGTCGATCCGCGCCCGGCGGGTGGTTGCGATCTCCCGCAGTGACCGGTATGCCCAGATGGTGCCGAACAGGCCGATCGGCACGTTCACCCAGAACACCAGCCGCCAGTCCCAGGCGGCGAGCAGGCCGCCGAGCAGCAGGCCGACGAACTGGCCGGAGATGCCGGCGATCTGGTTGATGCCGAGCGCCATGCCGCGCTGGCCGGGCGGGAACGCGTCGGTGAGGATCGCCGCGGAGTTCGCCATCAGCATCGAGCCGCCGAAAGCCTGCGCCAGCCGCCAGCCGATCAGCCACAGCGCCCCGGGCTGCCCGAGCAGCGGATCCAGGGACAGCGCGATCGACGCGGCGGTGAACACCACGAAGCCGAGGTTGTAGATCTTCACCCGGCCGAAGATGTCGCCGAGGCGGCCGAGCGTGACGACCAGCACCGACTGCACCAGCAGGTAGCCGATGATCATCCACAGCAGGTAGGTGACGTTGCCCGCGGTGAGCGGGTTCAGGTGGATTCCGCGGAAGATCGCCGGCATCGAGATGATGACGATGGAGGCGTCGATGGTCGCCATCACCATGGCGAGCGTCGTGTTCGAGAGGGCCACCCACTTGTAGGCGCGCCCGTGCCCCGCTACGTCCCCGGCCTGTTCCGCGTGTTCGCTCGCCGTCGTTGCCACGTTTCACCAGCATAGCGATTACTTGCTTGGCGGCAACTATTATTCCGGCTAACGATATGTGGGGGTGGGCGTAAGCCGAACGCGGGCAGGGGACTGGGCAGGAAGTTAAGCGAACGCGGGCGGGAAGTCAGGCGAACGCGGGCAGGAAGACGGACTTGGTGGCGAGGTACAGGTCCATGCCCTCCGGCCCGTAGGCCGACCCGGTGCCGCAGGCGCCGCGGCCGCCCCACGGGGAGCCGATGTCGGGCGCGTACAGGTTGATGCCGAACGTCCCGACCCGCGAGCGCCGAGCGATGTCCAGGCCGCGCTGCGGGTCGGAGGTCCACACGGTCGCCGCGAGGCCGAACCCGTCGTTGGCGAACGCGACGGCCTCCGCCTCATTGCGGTAGGGGATGACGGTGGCGACCGGTCCGCAGATCTCGTCGCGCGCGATCGGCATCCCCGGGGTGACGTCGGCGAGCACGGTCGGCTCGTAGAAGTAACCGCGCACCGGGGAGGCGGGCCGCCGCCCGCCAGCGGCCAGCCGCGCGCCGGAGGCAACGCCGTCGAGGAC
>JAFMRC010000255.1:0-4072 GCA_017354375.1 Nocardiopsaceae bacterium
GCCCGACGCCCACCAGGCCGAGGGCGAGCGCGGCGACGCCGGCGCTCATCCCCTCGCCGGCCAGCAGCGGCGCCAGGTCGACGGTCGCCGCGTAGGCGCCGAACGCGGCGAGGGTCATCGCGATCGCCAGGAAGGCGAACGACCGGCTCCGCGCCACCGAACGCACCCGGCCCGGCGGCACCGCCGCCCCCGGGCGGTCACCGGGGGAGTCCCTGGGCCACGCGGGGGTGAGGAACGCGGCGTGCAGCGGTAGCGTGACCACCCCGAGCAGCACCGCTAGCGCGACGTCGGTGGCCCGCCACCCCAGCCGCGCCACCAAGGCGGCGGTCAGCGGGGCGAACACCGTGCTGGCCAGCCCGGCCACCAGCGACAAGGTGGTCAGGGCCCGCACCCGGCGCGGCCCGTACCAGCGGGTCAAGGCGGCGAACGCGGGCGGGTACAGCAGCGCCGATTCGGCGAGCCCGGCCAGCGTCCAGGCGGCGAGGAACCATGGCAGCGACGGCGCGACCGCCACCGCGAGCAGTGCGACGACGCCGAGGGCCGAC
Source organism: Nocardiopsaceae bacterium (assembly GCA_017354375.1). GTDB lineage: Bacteria > Actinomycetota > Actinomycetes > Streptosporangiales > Streptosporangiaceae > Trebonia. Next base: position 546 of record JAFMRC010000255.1, read on the forward strand.
CCGGCGGTCATCACGGGACGCGGCCCTATCCGGTCCAGCAGCCGGCCCGTGCCGATCCCGGCCAGCGCGCATACGACCAGGCCGGCGGAGAACGCGCCCATCACCTCGGTGACGGGCCAGCCGGTGTCCCGGCTCAGCGGGGCCGCCATCGCGGGCAGCGCGTAGTACAGCGTGCCCCAGCTGGTGATCTCGGTGACGCACAGCGCGGCTAGCGCGCGCCGTAGCTCGCGGGGCGGGGTGTTCACGCGAATGAGGGATTTCTTCTACGTCGGCATTGTCGGTTTCCTAAGGGGAGACGTTACGCCTACCCGTTCACCCGGCTAGTGCGGTGGCCGTTAAGCTCCGCCCGCCGGCTCACCGGATCGTTCCAGTTCCGCGGCCCCGGCCTCGGCGGCGCGCATTTCCGCCGCGACGTCGATCGACCGGGTAAGCAGGTAGTACAGCACCGCCGCGACGGGCAGCCCCACGAAGAAGGAGATGTCGGCGTTGCCGAGTGCCTTCGCCGCCGCGCCCTCGTACAGCGTGCCGACGTCGAAGAACGGGATCATGGCCGCGAAGCCCGCGAGGTAGGCGAGGATGCCGCGCCAGCCCCAGCGGCCGTAGATCCCGGCCGGGTTGAAGATCTCCGCGATGGCGTAGTGGCCGCGCCGGACGATGTAGTAGTCGACGAGGTTCACGGCCGTCCACGGGATGAACAGGTAGAGGATCAGCAGCAGGAAGTTGTTGAAGTTGGACAGGAAGTTGGCGCTCGCGGCGAGCGCGCCGAGCAACGAGAGCGCCGCGGTGAGCGCCACGGTCGTGACGCGGGCGCCGAGCGTCGGCCGGACCTTCTTCACGGAGTCGATCGCGCTGATGAGGGTGAGCGAGCCGCCGTACATGTTCAGCGCGGTGACCGAGACCAGGCCGAGCGCGGCGAGGATGAGGACGATCGAGCCGAAGCCGGCGAACACGTGGTCGCCGACCTGGCTGAGCTCGGCGATCCCGGTGCCGTCGAAGCTGCTTCCGGCCCAGGAGGCGAGGATCGTGCCGGTGATCATCATCCACGCGCCGCCGATCGCGGAGCCGAGGTAGGTCCAGCCGAACGTCGTGCGCACGGGTACGTCCGGCCGCATGTAGCGGGAGTAGTCGGACACGTAGATCGCCCAGCTGATCTGGTAGCCCGCCACCACGCCGAACTGGCCGAGGAACGGGCCCGCGCGCAGCGTCCCGATGTCGAAGGTGCCGGGCGCGTAGTGCAGGGTGAACAGCGTGATCGTGAAGATGCCGAAGACGATGATCATCAGGTAGGTCAGCCACTGCTCGGCCTTGTGGATGAGGTCGTAGCCGATGAGCGCGACGACGAGGGCGGCGACCGTCGCGACGACGACCCACAGCTTGACGCTGCCGCCCGTGGTGCTGCCCATCGCGTCGCCGGCCAGGATCGTGTTGAAGACGTTGAACCCCGCGTACTGGATGTAGGCGAACAACCAGACGAGCAGCGCCCCGATGTAGCCGAACTGCGGCCGGGACTGGATCATTTGCGGCAGCCCGAGCTGCGGCCCCTGCGCCGAGTGGAACGCCATGAACAGCGTTCCTGCCAGCGTTCCGAGCACGATGGCCGCCACCGACCAGAAGACGGAGCCGCCCTCGGTGACGCTGATCAGCCCTACCGCCAGCGTGGCGATCTGCGCGTTCGACATGAACCACAGCGGGCCGAGGTGCCACACCTTGCCGTGCCGCTCGGCGAGCGGCACGTAGTCGATGGAGCGGACTTCCAGGCCGCCAACCCTGGGCTCTGATGACATGTGATCACTGTGGCGTAGATCCACGATGGGAACAAGTGGGGAACGGCGGGAGCAAGTTCCCCTAGCACCCTGATTCAAGGTTGATTCTCGGCGATATGGCTGTTAACGGCACTTAGTAATTTCTTTGGATTGTGTCACCTCAGACAGTGACCTATGCCACTTCCGCATGTAGTATGCCGTACTTAGTCGACTGTATACAGTATGGGGCTCACGCTCCCTACCCGAGCAAGGAAACCAGCACGAGAAAGGCCGACGATGGCCATTTCCAGTCCTGTCAGTTACCGAGAAATCAAGAGTGCCAGCGGGCGCGTGTTCCGGGTCGGAGAGGATCCCAAGGACATCCTGGGCCGGTCGCGCGGCTACATGATCTGGCTGCCCTGGCTCGCGATGATGGCGGCCGGGATCTTCGAGTACGCCTACGGGTCGGCGGTAGACACCCTGCAGAGCGCCTACGGGTGGAGCGACACCTCGACCTTCGCGCTGGCCGGCGTGTGGGGCTTCTTCCAGGCGGGCGTCGCCCTGCCGGCCGGGCGGCTGCGGGAGAAGAACATCCTCCCCGCGCGGACGGCCATGCTCACTGGCGCGGTGTTCTGCCTGATCGCCTTCGTCACCGTTGGCAACACCAGCAACATAGTGATCAACATCTTCGGATACTCGGTGCTCGGCGGCATCGGAGCTGGCCTGGTCTACGCCACCTGCATCAACATCACGGGCAAGTGGTACCCGGAGAAGAAGGGCGGTCCCGTCGGGTTCATGGACGGCGGCTTCGCCTACGGCTCCGTTCCGTTCATCTTCATCTTCAGCTACTGGTTCTCGGTGGGCGACCACCGGCTGGTGCTGACCGGAGTCGGCATCTTCATGCTCGTCCTGATGGGGGGCTGCGGCTGGTTCTTCAAGGATCCGCCGCGGAACTGGTGGCCCGCGGAAATCGACCCGGAGACCTGGGTGAAGAACCGGGCGACCGGCAAGAACGTCAGCAAGAACCCGCCCGCGGCCAAGCAGTTCAGCTGGTCCGAGGCCATGCGCACCTGGCAGATCTACGTCCTGTGGGCAGCCCTGGTGATGACCTCGGGGGTCTCCTTCTTCGGCATCAGCTTCGAGTCGTCGTACGCCAAGGAGGCGGGCTTCGCGGTGTACGTCGCGGCCCTGTCCGCCGCGCTGCTGGCCTTCGTCAACGGCACCGGCCGCGGCTTCACCGGCTGGCTCTCGGACCGGCTCGGCCGCAAGGAGACGCTGATCCTGATCTGCGTGGTCCTGGGCCTGGCCCAGTTCGGCGTGGGCTGGGCAGGCGCTACCCGCAACGAGGCCCTGTTCTTCGTCTTCGCGATCATCTCCGGCTTCGGCGGCGGCGCGTTCTACCCGATGTTCGCCATCATTACCCCGGACTACTTCGGCGAGAACTACAACGCCAGCACCTACGGCACGGTCTACAGCGGCAAGGTGATCGGCGCGGTCCTCACGCCGTTCGGGGCCGCCTTCGTCGATGCCTTCGGCTATTCCGCCACCTACATCCTCGCGGGGTCGATAGGCCTGGTATCCGCCCTGCTCGTGCTGACCCTGCGCCAGCCCAAGGGGGACAGGGGGGTGGACGGGCCCGGCCGGATCGTGGAGGCCGCGGCAGAGGTTCCCACCCAGGTGCCCTCGGCGGATAGCCAGGCGGGGCCCGCCAGCATGACCGAGGAGTGAGGATAGAGCGTCACGGTCGTGGGGGGGGGGGGGGGGGGGGGGGGGGGGGGGGGGGGG
>JAFMRC010000255.1:4082-7948 GCA_017354375.1 Nocardiopsaceae bacterium
CCCCCCCGCACTTCCACGCTCATAGACCGGGAAGGCCGAAGCCCGGCTCAGTGCACGGGCCGCAGTTCCTCCGCGCTTTCCAGGGAACGGTTGCGCACGGTCAGCATCACCAGCCCGCCGAGCAGCAGGCAGACGGCCAGCACCACGGCGGTGGACAGGAAGCTGCCGCCGCTGGTGTCCTGCAGCCAGCCGCCCAGGTACGGGCCGACGAAGCCGCCGAGATTGCCGAGCGCGTTGATCAGCCCCATCGCGCCGCCGGCGAGCGCGACCGGCATCGCGCGGGACGACGCGGCCCAGAACGGCCCGTCGTAGGCCAGCGTGCCGCCCATCGCCAGGCTGACCAGGAAGATGGACAGTGCCGCGATGCTGCCCAGCGCGACCGACAGCACCAGCGTGACGGCGCCGATGGCCATGGCGAGCATGACGTGGAAGGAGTACCGCCGGTCCCGGTCGGCCGCCCGCCCGTTAAACCACAGGCCCGCGATCGCGAACACGTAGGGGATCGCGGTCACCAGCCCGACCAGGAGCGAACTGCCGCCGGTGACCTGCGTGACCAGGTGCGGCAGCCACAGGTTCAGCCCGTAGAACCCGATCTGGATGAGGAAGTACACGGCGACCAGCCGCCACACCACGCTGCTGCGGAACACCTCGCGCATCCCCGCGTTCTCGCCGTCGGCGCTCTCCGCGGCGAGTGCTCCCTCGACGTAGTCCCGCTCGGCCGGGCCGACCCAGCTCGCCTGCGAGGGCCGGTCGGCGACCATCAGCCACCACACCGGCGCGATGACGAACGGAAGCGCTCCCTCGATGAAGAACAGCGCCCGCCAGTTCGAGAACGACAGGATCCACCCGGACAGCGGCGCGGTGATGATGGACGATATGGCGATGTTCATCATCCAGAACCCGTAGGCCCTGGCCCGTTCCCTCGCCGGGAACCAGTGGCTGATCAGGACGAGGATCGCCGGCCAGATGCCGCCCTCGGCGACGCCGAGCAGGAAGCGGACGACGAGCAGCTCGGCGAAGTTCTGCACCACCCCGTTGAGCATCGCGAATACGCCCCAGACCAGCACCATGATCCCGACGAACTTCTTCGCGCTCCACCGTTCCGCGAGGTGCCCGCCGGGGATCTGCAGGAACAGGTAGCCGATGAAGAAGATGCCGCCGGCCAGTCCCTCGCCCGCGGCGTCGATGTGCAGGCTCTTGCCGAGCCCGTCGAAGGCGAACGAGATGTTCGTCCGGTCCATGAACGAGATGATGTACAAGACGATCGCGATCGGGATCAGCCGGCTCCATCGTTTCGAGCCAATCCGGGCTGGCGCGGGCGCGGTTCCTGCGGCCATCTAGTCCTCCTTGACTCATGCGACGACGACCCATGCGACGCCCTAAGCGGCGTGCTCACCACGCTCACCCGTGATCACCCACGCGTCAACCCTCATATGCCAACGGGCTGGTGTAAAACTGACATATGGCCGCGAAACACCCCGCTCGGACGTTTCGCATCGCCGTGATTCCCGGTGATGGCGTGGGCCGTGAGGTGACCGCCGCCGGGCGGGCCGTCCTGGACGCCCTGGCCGGCGCGTCCGGAGGGGCATTCGCCTTCGACTGGACCGAGTTCGGCTGGGGCTGCGACTACTACCTCAGGACCGGCCGGATGATGGACCCCGGCGGGCTGGAGGCGCTCAAGGACTTCGACGCGATCTACTTCGGCGCGGTTGGCTGGCCCTCGGTCCCCGACCACGTCAGCCTGTGGGGCCTGCGGCTGAACATCTGCCAGAACTTCGACCAGTGGGCCAACGTCCGCCCGGTCCGCTTCCATCCCGGGGTCGTTTCCCCGCTGCGCAAGGCCGATGAGGCAACGCTGGACTGGGTCGTGGTCCGAGAGAACAGCGAGGGCGAGTACGTGGGTGCCGGCGGCCGTAACCTGTCCGGGCGCGGCCCCGGAAGCGAGGTCGCGGTGCAGACGGCGCTGTTCACCGAGCGCGGCTGCGAGCGGATCATGCGGTTCGCGTTCGACCTCGCCCGCACCCGGCCGCACAAGAAGGTCTCCTCGGTCACCAAGAGCAACGCGCAGCAGTTCGGCATGGTGCTGTGGGACGAGGCCTTCGCCCGCGTGGCCGCGGACTACCCCGACGTGGAGTCCGAGAGCGTCCTGGTGGACGCGATGGCGGCCAGGTTCGTGCTCCGCCCCGAGGACCTGTCGGTGGTGGTGGCGTCCAACCTGCACGCCGACATCCTGTCGGACCTGGGCTCGGCGCTGGCCGGCAGCCTGGGCGTGGCGGCCTCGGCCAACCTGAACCCCGGCCGCGGGTTCCCGTCCATGTTCGAGCCGGTGCACGGCTCCGCCCCCGACATCGCCGGCCGCGGCGTGGCCAACCCGGTCGGCGCGATCGGCAGCGCCGCGCTGATGCTCGACCACCTCGGCCTGCCCGCCCCGGCCCGCCAGGTCCGCGCGGCGATCGACGCCACCACCGCCCGCGGCCTGCTCACCCCCGACCTCGGCGGGACGGCCACGACCGACCAGGTAGTCGCCGCCGTGACCGCCGCCCTCCCCTCCTGAAGATCCTTATCCCGAACGGATCGTGGCGCCTCCCCCGCCCCCGCCGGATCGCCCGTGGGGTAGATGGGGAGAATTGCTCAGGTGAGCCAGGTTTTCAAGGTCGGCGAGACGACGGTGTGGAATCCGTCCAACGGTGTCGGCCGCCTGTTCGTGCGGTCGGCGGACGCGCTGGCACCACTCGTGAACCTGCCGACGGGCATCGGGCAGGCCCATTCCGGGGATCCGGATGAGTGGGCGGTTGACATGGCGGCCTTTGAGGTATTCGTCGGCGCCCTGGCCGACCGGTACCAGCGTTCCAGCCACGTGATCCTGCGATCGCTGATGGAGGGATTCATCGCCACCGCTCTCGTCCTGGTCGAACGAGGCGGAGGCCGCATGCCTTCCCAGGCCGCGGACCGCGGGCCTGAGCCCTCCGATTTCCCCGTCACCACGCATGGAGTCGGCCCCCTCGCCCCCGCCGGAAGGCTGAGCGAGCTGAGCGCCGCCCACTCCCGAGCGATGCCTGACTGAGGCCGGTCAGCGGGCGAAGGAGGAGTGCCAGGCGGTGGACGGGGACGTGCGGCAGGCGGCGAGGGTGAGGGGGGCGCCGGCGAACTTGCTGTTCCCGTTGACGGCCAGGCACAGGCCGGTGGCCTTGTTGTACAGGTCGAAGTCGTAGCCGCTGTCGGTGATCTTGAACTCCCACCCGCGTGCGGCACTCGAGCACGAGCCTAGGGTCACGGCCCGGCCCGACGGCACGAGGCACTTTCCGCCGGGGAAACTGGCGATGGCGTACTCCGTGACCTTCCCATCCCGCGCGACCGGCGCGTAGCGCCACTCCTGCCCGGCCGACCGCGCGGAGCATCCGCCCAGCGAGAGTCGCGCACCGGTCGCGGTGGCGCACAGGCCGGACGTCACGGCGGTGATCGTGGCGGGCATCGTGACGGTCGCGTGGGCGCGGCCGAAGCCGCCGTCGCTGGCGCCGGCCCAGTTCGACGCCGATATCTCGAACCGGTAGGTATGGCCGGGCGCGAGGAACGACGCGCCGGCGGTGTCGGTGAAGCAGTCACCGGTCTTGGCGGGACCGGGGCAGGGCGCGTCCCACACCGGATACCGGAGCTCATGCCAGCCCCCGGCGGGGTCGGCGACGTCCTCGCTCCGGATCTCGTACTGGTACATCCCTCCGGGGTCGCTCCAGGTGAGCCCGACCCGTCCGCCGCCCGCGTACCGTGCCCGGAACCCGGCCGGTGCCGGAACCCTGGTGGTTCCGGTGCAGGAACCCGTGCCCCATCGTTCGCCGGCGACGGGGGCGCGGCCGGGCGCCCGCGGCCGC
>JAFMRC010000065.1 GCA_017354375.1 Nocardiopsaceae bacterium
GAACGTCGCCGACCTGCTGCCCCCGGTCGAGGGTCAGGGTCCCCTGTCGCCCTCCGGCAGCGAGGCCGCCCGCCGCCAGGCCGCCGATGAGCGCGCCGCGCGGCGCGAGGCGGAAGCCGCCAGCGTGCCGCAGGGCGGATACAGCGTGGTGTCGATGGCGCTCGGCGTGATCGCCGTCTCGATGAGCATCCTGCTCCCGGTGGCCGGGACCATCCTGGTGCTCGCCATCCTCACCCTCCTGCGCGCCGCCGACCAGGCGCAGACGGCGCTGACCACCCGCCGCAGCGTGTACGGCGCGCGGGCCAGCGACATCCTGATCGTGATCGTCTCCGCCCCGCTGACCGTCGTCCGCGCGGCGCTGTCCACCATCGCGCTGGCCCCGATCGCGCTGCTGCTCGCGGTGTTCGCCGCGATCGCCTCCGTGCTGGTCCTGCACGCCGACACGCTGCCCGAGGCGGGTGGCTGGGCCGCCGGGGCCGCCATCGCCTGGTACTGCTTCGGTCCGGGCTCGCGTCGTCCCCGCCGCCAGCTTCAGCGGATCACGCACGGGATGATCCGCAGCCGCGGCGTCATGACGGTCGCGCTGATCTCCAGCTGTGCGCTTGCCGCGGCGGCCGTGCTCTCGATGCTGTCCCAGCCGCCGCTGATCTGGCCCGCGACGAGCTGGATGCTGCCGGCCCTGCCGTCATTCGGCAGTGTGCTGCACTCCGTCCAGAGGTGGTTGCTCGGGCATGCCGTGGGCATGCTGCACCTGCCCTGACCCGTGTTCGGCCATCGGGCGGACGAGACCGAGCGCGATGACCTCGTTGGCCAGCCTGCTGCGCCGGTTCGGCCCCTCCGGAATCCGGAATTTCTGGTACAACCGCAGCAGGTGCTGCTTCACCGCCGCCTCGCTCACCACTAGATCGCCGGCGATCTCGCGCGGAGCGGCGGGCGCCACGAAGGCGTCGTCCGACAGTGCCGGACGGCACAGCGAAACCAGCACGTCGAGTTCCCGCCGCGTCAGCTCCGGAGCGGTCTCACGGCGCAGCTCCGCCTCGGCGGCGAGATCCTCCCGGGGCACGCCCCCGATCCGGCAGCGAGCCGAGCCGAAGCTCAGGACGTCGCCGTCATCCAGCACCCGCCGGGCGACGGGCCGCCCGTTCACCCTGGTCCCGTGACGTGATAATCCGAGGTCAGCCACGTATACGTATGGCCCGCGGCGCACGATCTCGGCGTGCAGCCGTGACACGCTCGGGTCGCCCAGCCGTACATCAACGCCATGTCCCCTGCCGACCGTCGTTACCTCATCGCGCAGTGCGACGACTTCCCCGGTCTCCTCGATGCGAACGTACGGCGTATCCACCCCGGACCTCCAGGCTAGCGATGACGTGACCCTTACCTCACCGTAGAGATACCCTCACTCTGGCCAGGAGTACCGTATGCGGAAGCTCGGGGTGTCCATGGCTGATAGCGGTAATTGACGGGACAGGCGGCGATTGCGGCGGTTCGGGAGACTATGGGCCGACGGTAGCCGGTAAACTTCCTGCGTGCCTCCGGCAGGCCGCGTGATCACGGAGGGCTCCCGGGGTACGACAGTCCGATGACTACCGGATGTTCCGGCGGACATGAGGAGGTCGTCCATGCTGAGCGAGATCACCACTCCAGGCTGGACCACCCCTACCCGCGGCTGGACCGCCATCGCTCCGGGCTGGATCATCACTCTGGGCTGGACCACCACGCGATGACCGCCGTACGAGGGGCGCCACGGCACGCCCAGCGACCCTGGAGAGCAGGCGGACCCGGGGGAGACGGGCATATCCGTTCGGGAGAATCCGGTGGGGTGGCCGAGCGGGCACCAGTGGCCGAGCGGACGGGGCGCCGACCCGGCCAGCCGCGCCACCTGCCGCGCGTGGCCACCGTCGTCGCGTACCTGGCCGTGATGGTCCTGATGGTAGGTGGCGTCTACATATCCGCCTACCAGGGGTCGCACGGCGGCGGCATGGGCGGGGTGATCGCTGGCGTGGCGTTCTTCGCCGCCGCTGCCGTCCGGGTGACGCTTCCCGTGAAAGTCGCCGGCCTGCTGGCCTCGCGCGACCGGGTGACCGACGCGGTGACGCTCGTTACCTTCGGCGTGTGCCTGCTGGTGCTCGGCCTGGTCCTGCCCGCCTGACGTGCCAGGTGCGCACTCGGGCTCGGTCGGCCGCCCTCACCCGCCCTCACCCAGCGTGCCAAGTGCGCACTCGGGCCTGCTAGAGGTTGCCCAAGAGCGCATTCGGCACGTTGAGCGGGGTGGGTGAGCGAGCCCAAGTGCGCACTCGGGCCGCAGCGGACGCCTCGCCGCGGGGTCACAAGCGGACGCCTCGCCGCGGGGCCGCAGCGGGCGGACCCCTTACAAGGCGGCGAGGGCGTCGTTGAAGGTCTTCGAGGGGCGCATCACGGCACTGGCCTTCTCGGGATCCGGCAGGTAGTAGCCGCCGATGTCGGCGGGCTTGCCCTGGACCTCGAGCAGCTCGGAGACGATCACCGGCTCCTGGGTGGTCAGCGTCTCGGCCAGCTCCTTGAACGCGGCGGCGAGCTCGGGGTCGGCGGACTGGTCGGCCAGCTCCTGAGCCCAGTACAGCGCCAGGTAGAAGTGGGAGCCGCGGTTGTCGGTCGTGCCCAGCTTGCGGCCCGGGCTGCGGTTGAGGTCCAGGAACCTGCCGGTCGCCCGGTCGAGGGTATCGGCGAGCACCTTCGCGGACTGCAGGCCGGTGAACGAGGCGTACTGCTCGAACGACGGCACCAGCGCGAAGAACTCGCCAAGGGAGTCCCACCGCAGGTAGTTCTCGCTGACGAGCTGCTGGACGTGCTTCGGGGCAGAGCCGCCGGCGCCGGTCTCGAAGAGCCCGCCGCCCGCGATCAGCGGGACGATGGACAGCATCTTCGCCGACGTGCCGACCTCGAGGATCGGGAACAGGTCGGTGTTGTAGTCGCGCAGCACGTTGCCGGTGACGGAGATGGTGTCGAGCCCGGCCCGCATGCGCTCCAGCGCGTGCACCGTGGCCCGTTCGGGCGGGAGGATCTTGATGTCCAGCCCGGAGGTGTCGTGGGATGTCAGGTAGGCGTTGATCTTCTTGATCAGCTCGGCGTCGTGGGCACGGGTCTCGTCGAGCCAGAAGACCGCCGGGGCCTTTGAGGCACGAGCCCGCGTGACGGCGAGCTTGATCCAGTCGCGGACCGGGATGTCCTTGGTCTGGCAGCCGCGCCAGATGTCGCCGGCCTCCACGTCGTGGGAGAGGAGGGTCTCGCCGGCCTGGTTGATCACCTCCACCGTGCCGGCCTCGGGGATCTCGAAGGTCTTGTCGTGCGAGCCGTACTCCTCGGCGGCCTGGGCCATGAGGCCGACGTTCGGGACGGTCCCGATCGTCGCGGGGTCGAGCGGCCCGTTCTCCTTCACGTCGTCGATGACGGCCTGGTAGACACCCGCGTAGTCGGAGTCGGGAATGACGGCGAGGGTGTCGCCGGTGCCGCCGTCGGCCCCCCACAGCTTGCCGCCGTTGCGGATCATGGCCGGCATGGAGGCGTCCACGATGACGTCGCTGGGCACGTGCAGGTTGGTGATGCCCTTGTCGGAATTGACGTAGGACAGCCGGGGGCCGCTGGCCAGGGTCGCCTCGAAGGCGGCCTCGATCTCCTTGCCGTTGGGCAGGGATGGCAGGCCCGCGAGGATCGAGCCCAGGCCGTCGTTGGCCGACAGGCCCGCCGCCGCGAGGTCGTCGCCGTACTTCGCGAAGACGTCCGCGAAGTACTCCTTCACCACGTGGCCGAAGATGATCGGGTCGGAGACCTTCATCATGGTCGCCTTGAGGTGCACCGAGAACAGGACGTCCCGCGCCTTCGCGGTGGCCAGCGCGTCACGGAGGAAGGAGTGGAGGCTGGCGACCTGCATGACCGAGGCGTCGATGATCTCGCCGGCCAGCACCTTCATCCCGGCGCGCAGCACCTTCCGCTCTCCCGAAGCGGTCGTCAGGACGATCGACAGCGTGTCGTCGGCGGGCATCGTGACCGACTTCTCGTTGTGCTTGAAGTCATGGTCGGGCATCGTGGCCACGGCGGTCTTCGAATCCTCGCCGAAAGGCTTGTTGACGTGCGGGTGCTTGCGCGCGTAGGCCTTCACCGGCAGCGGGGCGCGCCGGTCGGAGTTGCCCTGGCGCAGGACCGGGTTGACCACGGAGCCGGTGGCCCTGGCGTACTTGGCCCGGATCTCGGCCTCCTCCGGCGTCGCCGGCGCCTCCGGGTAGTCCGGCACGTCGTACCCCTTCTCCTGCAACTCGCTGACCGCGGCCTTGAGCTGCGGGACCGATGCGGAGATGTTGGGCAGCTTGACGATGTTGGCCTCGGGCCTCCCGGTCAGCTCGCCGAGCTCGGCCAGCGCATCATCGGCCAGGCCGAACTGGGCCAGGACGCGTCCCGCCAGCGAGATGTCACGGGTCTCGACCTTGACGCCGGCCTTCTCGGCGTACGCCGAGACGATGGGAAGGAATGAGTACGTCGCCAGCAGCGGCGCTTCGTCGGTGTGCGTGTAGATGATCGCGGCCATTGGTGTCGGCAGCTCCTGATCTGACGGGTCTCCTTGATGTCAAGATACCTGTCGTCCCAGGCGGCCACGTCCAGGGCTTTACGACGTCGTTACGGCCTCGCGAGGCGGCGCAGGGCGAGTTCCGCGTACAGCGCCGCGCCGTCGGCGAGGACGCCGTCGTCGAACACGGCTCGCGCGGAGTGATTCGATGGGGCCCCGTCGGGGGCCGTCCCCGGCGGGCACGCGCCGAGGAAGACGAACGCCCCCGGGACCCGCTGCAGCACGTACGAGAAGTCCTCGCCGCCGGTCATCGGATACGGCCGGGTCGCCGCCCGGCCCTCCCCGAACAGGTCCCGCGCGGTCGCCGTCGCGAACGCGGCCTCGGCCGCGTCGTTGACCGTCACCGGGTACCTGCGCTCGAACCGGGCGTCCGCCTCGAGCCCGTGGGCACGAGCGATATCCCTAACGATCCGTAGCGACTCCTCCTCGATCCGGCCTCTCGCCTCTTCGCTAAACGAGCGCGCCGTGCCCTCGAACGTCGCCTGGTCCGGGATGACGTTCCGCGCGGTACCCGCGTGCAGGCTGCCCACGGTGAGCACGACCGGGTCGAACACGTCGAACCGCCTGGTGACCATCGTCTGCAGCGCGGTCACGATCTCGCAGATGGCGGGGACGGGGTCGGCGCCGCGGTGCGGGACGGAGGCGTGGCCGCCGCGGCCCTTCACGGTGACGTCGATCGAGTCGCTGGAGGCGAGGATCGGGCCGGGCCGGGTCTCGAACTGGCCGTGGGCGATGTCGGAGAAGACGTGCAGCGCGTAGGCGGCCGTCGGCGTGGCCCTGGTCGCGGGGCTGGCGGCTTCGAGGACCCCCTCGTCGAGCATGTACCGGGCACCGCCCAGGCCTTCCTCGCCGGGCTGGAACATGAAGATCACGTTGCCGCCCAGCTCGTCCCGGCGTTCGCTGAGGATGCGGGCGGTCCCGGCCAGCATGGCCGTGTGCAGGTCGTGGCCGCAGGCGTGCATGGCGCCGTCGGTCCGGGACTCGTATTCCAGGCCGGTTCGCTCCCGTACGGGCAGCGCGTCCATGTCGCCCCGGAGGAGAACGGTAGGGCCTTCCGGGCCGCCGCCTCCGGGGCCGCCGCCTCCGGGGCCGCCGCCGCGCAGCACGGCCGTCACGGAGGTGAGCCGCTCGCCGGTGGTGATCTCCAGGGGGAGCCCGTCGAGCGCCTCCAGGACCTTGCGCTGCGTCCCGGGAAGGTCGAGGCCGACCTCGGGCTCGCGGTGGATGGCGTGCCGTAGTTCCCTGATGTCGCCTTCGATGCCCGCCGCCGCCTCGCGAATGGTCACCCGGGGCCTCCTCTGCCTGGATTCCGAACGTGCTCGATGACTCATGGGCCATGTTCTATGAAGGTGACGTCACATCGAGCGCGCTCCGACGTCAAGCGAGGCGCCGCGCCGCCGCCGAGGGGGTGGCGTCCATGAACTCGGGGGGCGTCGCCGAGCGCGCGGCGAACGCCTCCGTCACGGCGGTGCGCACCGCGGCGATCCGCTCCGCCGGCACCAGCGCCAGCACCGAGCCGCCGAAGCCTCCGCCGATCATCTTCGCCCCGTAGGCCCCGGCGCCGGTCGCGGCGTCCACCGCGATGTCCGCCTCGGGCCAGGAGACCTCGAAGTCGTCGCGTAGCGATGCGTGCCCTTCGGCCAGCAATTCACCGATATATCGGTATATGTCAGCAGGTGTACCGCCGGAGTCCAGGGCCGAGGCGATCGCCCGCGCCCGCGCGCTGTCGGAGACCACGTGCCGGGCTCGCCGCCGCAGCACCGGATCGTCCAGCCGCGAGACGCCCGCCACGGACGTGACCTGCCCGAGGAACGGAACGCCGAGTTGCCGCGCCGCCTCCTCGCACTGGGCGCGGCGCCGCCCGTACTCCCCGGAGACCAGGGCGTGCGTGACGCGCGTGTCGATGACCAGCGTCACGATCCCGGCGGCCGAAGGGCGGAACGGAACCTGGCTGATCGACCTCGTCGCGCAGTCGAGCAGCATGGCGTGCCCGGCCTCGCACAGCAGCGACGCGTGCTGGTCGATGATCCCGGTCGGCGCGCCGACGAACTCGTTCTCCGCCTGGCGGGCGATCGCGGCGAGCGCGCGTCGCGACATGGCCACGCCCGAGATCTCGCACAGCCCGAGGGCCACCGAGCACTCCAGGGCGGCGGACGAGGACACGCCCGCGCCGACCGGGAGGTCGGAGTCGATCTCGATGGTCGCGCCGGGCACGGGCACGTCCTCCGAGCGCAGCGCCCACGCCACGCCGGCGGGATAGGCGGCCCAGCCGCGCACGGAGGCGGGGGAGAGGCCGGAGACCGGAACGGTCACGACGTCGTCGGTCATCTGCTTGGACCGCAAGGCCAGCAGCCCGTCATCACGCCGGGTAACCGAGGCGGTCACGCCCTGGGCCAGCGCGAACGGCAGCACCAGCCCCTCGTTGTAGTCCGTGTGCTCGCCCATCAGGTTGGCGCGCCCCGGGGCGAACCACACGCCGTGCCCTCCCGGCCAGCCTGCCCTAGCCGGTCTCTCGTCGCCCGTGCTCGCCTCGTCGCCCGTGCTCGCCTCGTCGTCCATGCTCGCGTTGTCGTCCGTGTTCACTTCGCCGTCCGTGTTCACCGTCGGCCCGTCACCGCCCGGCGCGTACCCGGGCGCTGCGCTCCTGAACGAACCGCCAGGCATCGGCGATCATGTCTCGCAGGTCGCGGGTGGCGTGCCAGCCAAGATCGCTGGATATCCGCGCGGATGAGGCCACGAGCACGGCGGGATCCCCGGCCCGCCGCGGCCCTTCCTCCACTGTGATGTCCCGCCCGGTCACGTCGCGGCACGCGTCGATCACCTGGCGTACCGAGAACCCCGCCCCGTTCCCGAGGTTGTACACCCGGTGCCCCTCCGGCTCGGTCGCCCCGAGCGCGAGCAGGTGCGCGTCGGCGAGGTCGCTGACGTGGATGTAGTCACGAACGCAGGTCCCGTCCGGCGTGGGATAATCAACCCCATTTATCCGAACGGAGCCTCGCGTCTCCCCCCGTCCCAGCACGTTCGGGATCAGGTGGGTCTCGGGGTCGTGTCGTTCCCCGAACCAGTCGCCGGTTGCCGCCTGGTAGGCGCCGGCGACGTTGAAGTACCGCAGGCTGACCGCGCCGAGACCATGCATCCGGGCATACTCGGCGAGCGTGGTGTCGATAGCCAGCTTGGAGGCCCCGTAGGGGCTCGTGGGCCTGGTCGGCGCGGTTTCGGTGATCGGGGTGGCCTCCGGCTCGCCGTAGACGGCGGCGGTGGAGGAGAAGACGATGCGGCGTACCCCGGCCTCCCGCATCGCGTTCAGCAGCGCGAGGGTGCCACCGAGGTTGTTCGACCAGTACTTGGCGGGGTCGGCGACCGACTCGCCGACGAGGGAATGGGCGGCGAAATGCAGCACCGCGTCGGTATCGCCGCCCAGGGCGGCCTTCGCGTCGTGCCGCAGCGAACCGCGGATGAGCGTCACGGCCGGGTGTACCGCGTCTGCGTGGCCGGTGGAAAGGTCATCGAGCACGGTGACCTCGTGCCCGGCCTCGGCCAGCTTCGCGGCGACGACGCCGCCGATATACCCGGCTCCGCCGGTGACCAGCAGCTTCACTGTTCTCCTCCAGTAGCCGGGCTCCAGTAGCCAGGCACGCGCAGCACAGACAGTACCCGGTCTTAGACTTGCGGCGTAAGCGGGGATTGGAATAAGCGGGCTTGAAACCAGCTAAGCGGCTTGAAATCAGCAGGGTTGGAAAAATGCGGAGGAAGTCGGCGATCGTAGCGTGAGCACCGTCGCCCGGGACATCATCATCGTCCTCGTCATCGTGCTGATCGGCGGGTTCTTCGCCTCCGCTGAGATGGCGCTGGTGTCGCTGCGCGAAGGCCAGGTCCGGGACCTGGCCTCCAGCGGCAGGCGCGGTGCCAGGGCGGCGCGGCTGGCGTCGGATCCGAACAAGTTCCTGTCCGCCGTGCAGATCGGCACGACGCTCGCGACGCTGGTGTCCGGGGCGTTCGGCGCCGACACGCTAGCCGCGGTACTGCGGTCGTGGATGACCAGCCAGGGCCTATCCGGCGCGGTGGCGGGGCCGCTCGCGTTCACGGTCGTGACGATTTGCATCACCTACCTCACCCTGGTGCTGAGCGAGCTCGCGCCCAAGCGGATCGCGCTGCAGCGGACGGTGCCGGTGGCGCTGCTGGCGGCGCCGCTGCTGGACCGGATCGCGGCCCTCGCGCGGCCGGTGGTGTGGCTCTTGTCGGTGTCGGTGAACGTGGTGGTCGCGCTGCTCGGAGGCGACCCGCGGCAGGGCCGCCAGGCCATGACCGAACAGGAACTGCGCGACCTGGTGACGGGAACCCAGGCACTCAGGCCGGACGAACGGCGCATCGTCGGGGAGGTGTTCGGCGCGGGGAAACGGCAGCTCCGGGAGGTACTGCTGCCGCGGACCGAGGTGGAGTTCCTCGCGGCGGACACGACCGTCGGGGACGCGGCGCGGATCGCCGCGGACGTGCCGTACTCACGGCTGCCGGTGTACTCCGGCTCCTACGACAACGTGATCGGCTTCGTGCACATCAGGGACCTGCTCGGGCCGGGCGCCCCGCCCCGCTCGGCGCCGCTTGACCAGGTGGTGCGGCAGGTGAAGTTCCTGCCGATCAGCAAGACCGTGCTGTCCTCGCTGTCGGAGATGCGACGGGAACGGATGCACCTGGCGATCGTGGCGGACGAGTACGGCGGGACGGCGGGGATCGTCACGCTGGAGGACCTCGTCGAGGAACTGGTCGGCGACATCCGGGACGAGTACGACACCGAGCAGGAGACCGCGACGAAGCTGCGCGGCGGCGAAGTCGACGTGGACGGCCTGCTCAACCTGAACGAGCTCGCCGAGCAGACCGGCATCAAGCTGCCAGAAGGCCCGTACGAGACCGTCGCCGGATACGTGATCGCGGCGCTGGGGCGGCTCCCGTCGGCCGGGGATTCGGTGGAGATACCGGGCTACACCCTCACGATCACCGAGATGGACGGCCGCCGCATCGCCCGCCTCCGCGTCAAGCCCGTCCCCCTTCCCGCTCTCCCTCCTGCCGTTCCCTCCTCGCCGACCCCCGACCCCGACGTCCCCGGCTAGGACCCCGTCGCTGCGGGAATGGCACTTGCGTACGCTATCGCTGGCTGGTCGCGTGGCCCCAGAGCGCAGATACTGGAAGTGCGTAGATGCTGTCTCCGAACGAACTGGCTCTGGTACCGAGGTGAAGGACTACTCCGGCGATAAAGCGGTCTCCCAGCTTGGTCTGGAGCCACCGTAGATGCTTCGCGGAGTCAGTGCCCGGAGACGTCGATGACTTGACCTCGATGCCGACGACGGCACCGCCGGGGCCTTCGAGGACAAAATCGACTTCCCTGCCTTCACGCTCGCGGAACTGGTAGATCGTGAACGAGGTCTCGCTGACGGTTCGCAGTTTCAGCAACTCGGTGAAGACAAACGTCTCCGTCAGGTTGCCGAAGGCCGGGTGCCCCACCTGGCTCAGGTCTGTCTCCGCCAGGCCTAGCAGATGGGTGGCCAGTCCGGAATCGGTGACGAAGACCTTCGGCGACTTCGACAGCCTAGACGTCAGGTTGGTGGACCAGAAAGGGACCTTGGCCGTGAGGAAGACCGTGTCAAGGTACGTGAGATACGTCCGCACTGTTGCCCTGTCGAGTTCGACGGACCTGGCGAGATCGGTGATGACCACGGGGGTCCCGCTGCGCGCGGTGACCATGCTGAGCAACTGGGGTATCGCGCGTATCTTCCCGATCTCGGCGAAATCGCTGATGTCCCGGTTGATTACGGTGGTGAGATAGCCGTCAAACCAGGCTCGCCGGGCGATTCGTGAGGTCAGGCTGAGTACTTCTGGGTATCCGCCCGCGCAGATTGCCCGAACGTAGTCTTCGCGCGTCCACGCGGATTCCTGGCTCCCCAGGCTGGCTGGATCCCGGAACACCCGGGTGATGAAGTCGGATGTGCCACCGGTCTGTTCAGCCATGCTGAGCGGCCACAAGTCAACGAAGGCCGCGCGACCCGCCAGTGACTCGGACAGGCTCGGGACCGCGAGGAACCTGCTCGATCCGGACAAGATGAACTGGCCAGGCCTTGGATCCTCGTCAACGGCGATCTTGATCGCCCGGACAAGCCAGTCACCGCCGCGGTGGACTTCGTCAATCAGTCTCGGCGGGGAACCTTCCGCAGCGAACGCCGCCGGGTCCGCGACCGCTGCTTCCTGGTCCTGCCGGTTGTCAAGCGTCCGATAGGTTCCGCCATGGGCGTTCTGATATTTCTTCAGCAGCGTGGTCTTGCCGGACTGCCGGGGTCCGTTGACGATGACGACGCGCAGCGCCGAGACGAGTTCATCAAGGAGTTCCTGCGCCATACGAGGAACCAGTTCGGCCATGTCTACTCCAGATCGAGGACCGATCTTCCTCCAATTTGATGGATGATACAGCAATTTGCGGAGGGCGGGGCCTCGATTTGCCGACAGTGAGGTTCTCACCCTCGATGCCCGTGCTACGGCCTGGGCCGCAGCCCCTGAAGCGTGTACTCGATCCGGGCGCGTGTCAGGTGGGGGCTAAGGTCGGCACTGCCGAGCAGCATTCGGTAGTAGATCGGCGCATACAACAGCTCCACCATGTTGTACAGCGGGACATCAGGGCGAAGTTCCCCGGCGGCGACGGCCCGTGCCAGCCGATCCGAGCACTTACTGATGCGCGGCGCGAGGATCGTCTCGCGGACCGCCGCAGCAAGGTCAGGGTCCGACTGCGCCGCCCCGATCACCCCGCGGAACACGGTCCCCGCGTCCCCGCGAAGCTGCTCGATGACTAGGTTGGCCTGGTGGGTCAGGTCCGCCACGATGTCGCCGGTGTCAGGGAAGTCACGTGACTGCCCCATCCGGTCGTTGACCGCGTCCAGGGCTAGAACCCCCTTGGACTGCCACCACCTGTAGATCGTCGGCTTGCCGACCCCCGCCGAGGCGGCGACGGCCTCGATGGTGAGCCCGGTGTAGCCCTTGCGTGCCGCGATTTCGAAGGTCGCGTCGAGGACGGCCCGCCGGGAGCGCTCGCTTCTCATGCCCTCCAGCATATCGCCTTAATGGAACGTTACGTTTCGTTTTGACAATATCATCAGCTCAGCGTATGTTTAAAACGTTACGGAACGTTTCATCGAGAATTGAGGTGCTATGGGTACCCGATATGGGGATGGGCTGGACACGCTCCGGCGGGTGAGCGGGCCGGCCGGTGCCGCCGTCGTAGAGGGGCTGGCGGATATCGCTCCTGACCTGGGGCGGATGACGGTCGAGTTCGGCTACGGTGACGTCTACGCCGGCCCGGATCTGACCTTGCGGCAGCGGCAGATCATCAACGTGGCGGCGCTTACCGCGCTCGGGACCGCGGCCCCGCAGCTCAGGTTCCACATCGGCGCGGCGCTGCATGTCGGCGTGACTCGCAGGGAAATCGTGGAGACGATCTTGCACATGACCGTCTACGCCGGGTTCCCGGCAGCCATCAACGGCATCGCCGCCGCCCGCGAGGCGTTCACCGCCGCGGGGAACGCCGAGGATCCGGTCAGCGAACCCACCGCGGGCAACCGCTACGAGCGGGGCCTAGAGGCGCTACGGCAGATCGACGGGCACGTCGGCGAGCAGGTTATCGCCTCGCTGGCGGATATCGCCCCCGACCTGGCCAGGTACATCATCGAGTTCTCCTTCGGCGATGTCTACTCCCGCGGGGGCCTGGACCTGCGCACCCGCGAGCTGGCCACCGTCGCCGCCTGTACGGCCATGGGAACGGCAGCGCCCCAGCTCCGCGTGCACCTGCACGGCCTGCTGAACGCGGGCGGGACCCGCGCGGAGGCTGTCGCGGCGATCACCCAGATGGCCGCGTACGCCGGGCTCCCGGCGGCCATCAACGGCATCGCCGCCGCTCGCGCCGTGTTCGCCGAGCGTGATGCGTCAGCCGAGCCCTGACCCGGTCCGTGTGATAAAAAGAGACGTCCTGTCCCCGGCCGTGGAGGCTTAGTTGAAGCTCTGAGACCCGTTCCCGCGCGTAGCCGACCCGGCGCGTGCCCTGGTCTCTTTCCGTATGGAGCTTCTTGTCATGCCTGCCGCGATCGCTTGCTCGGGACTCTCCTTTTCCTGGCCTGACGGCACCGTCGTCCTGTCCGGCCTGTCCGCCGCCTTCTCTCCCGGCCGCACCGGGCTGATCGGAGTCAACGGGTCCGGCAAGTCCACGCTGCTGCGCCTGATCGCGGGCCGGCTCGCGCCATCGGTCGGCAGCGTCACCGTGAACGGGGATGTCGGATACCTGCCCCAGGATCTCACCCTCGATGTCCGCGTCCCGGTCGCGGGCCTGCTCGGTATCCAGCCGGTCCGGGACGCGATCGCGGCCATCGAGTCCGGGGACGTCTCTCCTGCCCTGTTCGACACGGTCGGCGACGACTGGGACATCGAGGACCGGGCCCGCGCCGGACTGGACCGTCTCGGGCTCGCCCATGTCGGCCTGGACGACCCGGCCGGGAACCTGTCCGGCGGAGAGGCCGTCTTGACCGCGCTCACCGCGCTGTTCCTGCGTCGGCCTGACGTCATCCTGCTGGACGAGCCCACCAACAACCTGGACTCCGGGGCGCGCGGGAAGCTGTACGAGGCGGTGGATGCCTGGCCCGGCGTGATGGTCATCGTCAGCCACGACCGCGAGCTCCTCGCGCACGTGGACCAGATCGCCGACCTGTCCGGCGGCGAGATCCGCTTCTACGGCGGCAATCTCGAGCATTACCAGGCACAGCGCGCCGCCGAGCGGGCCGCCGCCGAGCAGGCGGTCACCTCGGCCGCCGCCGAGGTGCGGCGGGAGAAACGCGACCTGGCCGAGGCCCAGGCCAAGCAGGCCCGGCGCGACCGCATGGGCAGGCAGCAGCAGCTCGCTGGCGGCATGCCCCGGATCGTGGCCCAGGGCCTGAAGCGCAAGGCGCAGGCGACGGCGGGCAAGTCTCGCGAACTGCACGCCGAGCGGGTCGAGGCCGCGACGGCAAGGCTCCGCGAAGCCGAAGGCGCCGTACGCGATGACGCGGAGATCCGCATCGACCTACCGGGAACCGCCGTGCCCGCCGGCCGTACCCTCCTGACCGTGACCGGCCTGGATAGCCCCTGGCGCCCGGCGGTCCGGTCATCCCGGGAAGACCCTTCCCGGGAAAACCCTTCCCGGGAAAACGCCAGTCCATCCCGGGAAAACACCGGCCAGGCCCCAGCCCCGGGCGACGAGGACCAGCGGGCCGTCCTCGGTGACCTGATCGTGCGCGGTCCGGAGCGGATCTGGCTCACCGGGCCGAACGGCGCCGGGAAGACCACGCTGCTGCGGGCGATCGCCGGCCGTGCGGACCTGGACGGGGTCGCGATCCGGCGGCACGTCCCCGTCGGCTTTCTCCCCCAGCGCCTCGACATTCTCGACGAGTCGCTGACCGTGGCGCAGAACGTCCACGCGGCGGCGCCCGAGGCCACCCCGAACGAGGTGCGGGCCGGGCTCGCCCGGTTCCTGTTCCGCGGGGCGCGCGCCGAACAGGTCGCGGGCGGGCTATCCGGCGGCGAACGCTTCCGCGCCGTCCTCGCCACGCTGCTGCTGGCACAGCCGCCGCCTCAACTGCTCGTCCTGGACGAGCCGACGAACAACCTGGACATGGCGTCAGTCAGCCAGCTTGAGGCCGCCCTGCGCGGGTACCGGGGTGGCCTGCTCGTAGTGAGCCACGACAATCCGTTCGCCGAGAACATCGGAATCGATCGTCGCCTGCGCATCACCCGCGACGGGCGAGTGACGGAGGGCGGCTGCCTGGGTGCCCTGTTAGAGGCTTGCGCTTATTGGCACCTGCATCCAATGCAGGCTGCATCCAATGCAGGCTGCATCCAATGCAGGCTGCATCGCATGCAGGTAGAAGCCGACAATTCGGCCCAGGGCTCGGCGCTCTCGTGTCACCTGGGCGCGGGAACAGTAGCCACTATCCGTTCGGGATCATGACTCCGAATAGACTGGGGAACTCCCTGGTGAAAGGCGGTACCGTTGGCGGGGTCCGGGTTTGACGTTGTCCTGGTGGTCGACTTCGGCGCGCAGTACGCGCAGCTCATCGCCCGCCGCGTGCGCGAATGCCATGTCTACTCGGAGATCGTGCCGTCGACGATGCCGGTCGGGGAGATGCTGGCGAAGCGGCCGAAGGCGATCATCCTGTCCGGGGGGCCGTCCTCGGTCTACGCGCCGGGAGCGCCACCGGCGCCGGCCGGGCTGTTCGGGGCGGGCGTGCCGGTGCTCGGCATCTGCTACGGCCACCAGGTGCTGGTGCGGGAGCTGGGCGGCGCGGTCGAGCGGACGGGCGCGGCGGAGTACGGTGGCACGCCGCTGGCGGTCATCGGCGGCGGGGGCGACGGCGGCACGCTGCTGGACGGGCTGCCCGCCGAGTTCAGCGTGTGGATGTCGCACAGCGACACGTCCACGGCGGCGCCTCCCGGGTTCACGGTGACGGCGCGGACCGCGACCACGCCCGCGGCGGCCGTCGAGGACCCCTCGCGCGGCCTGTACGGGGTGCAGTTCCACCCCGAGGTCATGCACACCGAGCACGGCCAGCGGATCCTGCGGCGGTTCCTCGAGCTGGCCGGCTGCCGGCCGACGTGGACGATGGTGAACATCGTCTCCGAGCAGGCCGACCGGATCCGGGAGCAGATCGGCGGCGGCCGGGCGATCGCCGGGCTGTCCGGGGGCGTCGATTCCGCGGTCGCGGCGGCGCTGGTCCAGCGGGCCATCGGATCCCGGCTCACCTGCGTTTTCGTGGACCACGGGCTGCTGCGCAAGGGAGAAGCGCAGCAGGTCGAGCGGGACTTCGTGGCCGCGACCGGCGTGTCGCTGCGCGTGGTGGACGCCTCGTCGGCGTTCCTGTCGGCCCTGCGAGGGATCACGGATCCGGAGGAAAAGCGCAAGGTCATCGGCCGTGAGTTCATCCGGGCCTTCGAGCGCGCGGCCCGGGAGATCACCGCCTCCGCCGGAGCCCACGGGGAGGCCACCGATTTCCTCGTGCAGGGCACCCTGTACCCGGACGTGGTCGAGTCCGGCGGTGGCACCGGGACCGCGAACATCAAGTCGCACCACAACGTGGGCGGCCTGCCCGATGACCTGAAGTTCCAGCTGGTGGAGCCGCTGCGCTGGCTGTTCAAGGACGAGGTGCGCCGGGTCGGGTCAGAGCTGGGGCTGCCGCCGGAGATAGTGCAGCGCCAGCCGTTCCCCGGCCCCGGGCTGGGAATCCGGATCATCGGCGAGGTCACGGCATCGCGGCTGGAGATCCTGCGGGAGGCGGACGCGATCGCCCGCGCCGAGATGACCGCCGCCGGGCTGGACGCGGACGTGTGGCAGTGCCCGGTGGTGCTGCTGGCCGGGGTGCGCTCGGTCGGCGTGCAGGGCGACGGCCGCAGCTACGGCCACCCCGTGGTGCTGCGCCCGGTGACCAGCGAGGACGCGATGACCGCCGACTGGGCGCGGCTGCCGCATGAGGTCCTGGCGCGCATCTCGACCAGGATCACCAACGAGGTTCCGGACGTGAACCGGGTGGTGCTGGACGTCACCAGCAAGCCCCCCGGCACGATCGAATGGGAGTGACCGGCGGGTGCCTGACGGCGGGTGCCTGACGGCGGGTGTTCGACAGCGGGTGTTTGACGGTTCCGGGCGGGACCGCTACCGTACGGGATTAGCACTCGATGGTGTAGAGTGCTAATGCGACGAGGCAACCTGACACCCGCGACGGCAGGCGAGCCTTGGTCGCCTTGAAAGCAATCGACAATCAACCCTTTCCGGAGGGGGAGGTCAGATCGTGCCGACCGCCACCAAGGTTGTCCTCAAGCCCCTTGAGGACCGAATCGTAGTGAAGCCGCTTGAGGCTGAGCAGACCACCGCGTCCGGGCTTGTCATCCCGGACACCGCGAAGGAGAAGCCCCAGGAGGGTGAGGTCCTCGCGGTTGGTCCCGGCCGTTTCGACGACGCGGGCGCCAAGCGGGTCCCCGTCGACGTGAATGTCGGCGATGTGGTGCTGTACAGCAAGTACGGCGGCACCGAAGTGAAGTACTCGGGCGAGGAGTACCTCGTGCTCTCGGCCCGCGACGTGCTCGCGATCATCGAGAAGTAGGAATCGCCCGCGAGGCCCCGGTGGCGCGGACGGCGGATGCCATAAACCGTCCCGCCGCCTCGCTGCCGGGGCCTTCCCGGCATCCAAGTACCGACCGTAGGTTGAGGTAGTCAATGCCCAAGATCCTGGAGTTCGACGAGAACGCCCGCCGCAGCCTTGAGCGCGGCGTGGACCACCTCGCCGACGCCGTTAAGGTGACGCTCGGCCCGCGTGGCCGCAACGTCGTCATCGACAAGAAGTGGGGCGCTCCCACCATCACCAACGACGGCGTGACCGTCGCCAAGGAGGTGGAGCTCGAGGACGCGTACGAGAACCTCGGCGCCCAGCTCGCGAAGGAAGTCGCCACCAAGACCAACGACGTCGCCGGTGACGGCACCACCACCGCCACCGTGCTCGCGCAGGCCATGGTGCACTTCGGGCTGCGTTCGGTCGCGGCCGGCGCGAACCCGATGGACCTCAAGCGCGGCATCGACGCGGCCGCCGCGGCGGTGTCCGAGAAGCTGCTCTCCTCTGCCCGCGAGGTGACCGAGCAGAAGGAGATCGCGCACGTCGCGACGATCTCCGCGCAGGACGCCAAGATCGGCGAGCTGATCGCCGAGTCGTTCGCCAAGGTCGGCAAGGACGGCGTCATCACCGTCGAAGAGTCCCCGACGATGGGCCTTGAACTCGAGTTCACCGAGGGCCTGCAGTTCGACAAGGGCTACATCTCGCCGTATTTCGTGACCGACCAGGACCGCCTGGAGGCCGTGCTCGAGGACGCCTACGTCCTGGTGCACCAGGCCAAGATCTCCAACATGCAGGACTTCCTGCCGGTGCTGGAGAAGGTCGCGCAGACCAAGAAGCCGCTGCTGGTCATCGCCGAGGACATCGAGGGTGAGGCGCTCGCCACGATCGTCGTCAACAAGATCCGCGGCCTGCTCAACATCGCCGCGGTGAAGGCCCCCGGCTTCGGTGACCGCCGCAAGGCCATGCTCGGCGACATCGCCACGCTGACCGGCGGGACCGTCGTCAGCGACGATCTCGGCATCAAGCTGGACTCCATCGACCTGGACGCGCTGGGCAAGGCCCGCCGCATCGTGGTCGACAAGGACAACACCACGATCGTGGACGGCGCCGGCGACCAGACGGCTATCGACGAGCGGATCCGCCAGATCAAGACCGAGATCGACGCGACCGACTCCGACTGGGACCGCGAGAAGCTGCAGGAGCGGCTGGCGAAGCTGTCCGGCGGCGTGTGCGTGCTCCGCGTCGGCGCGGCCACCGAGGTGGAGGTCAAGGAGAAGAAGCACCGGGTCGAGGACGCGGTCTCGGCGACCCGTGCCGCGATCGAGGAAGGCATCGTGGCCGGCGGTGGCAGCGCGCTCGTGCACGTCGCGAAGGAGCTGGACGACCTCGGCAAGACCGGTGACGCGGCGACCGGCGTCTCGATCGTGCGCAAGGCGCTGTCCGAGCCCGCCCGCTGGATCGCGCTGAACGCGGGCCAGGAGGGCTCCGTCGTCGTGGCCAAGATCGCCGAGCAGTCGGGGAACCACGGCTACAACGCGGCGACCGGCGAGTACGGCGACCTGGTTGCCCAGGGCGTCATGGACCCGGTCAAGGTCACCCGCTCCGCGGTGGAGAACGCGGCCTCGATCGCCGGCATGCTGCTGACGACCGAGACCCTGGTCGTGGAGAAGCCGGAGGAGGAGAAGCCGGAGGCCGCCAACGGCCACGGTCACTCCCACCCGCACTGATTTCCGCGCCCGATGGCAAAGGACGCCATCTTATCGGGCGCGGAAATCAGCAGTTCCGCCCGCGGGTCCGACCCC
>JAFMRC010000256.1 GCA_017354375.1 Nocardiopsaceae bacterium
GTCGCCGTCGGGGCCGTCCGGGCCGGGCATCGGGTGGATCCGGGCCGGGTCGGCGTCGATCGCGTCCAGCAGCGCGGCGCGAGCGCCGGTCTCGTTCCTGTCGGGGTGCCCGGCGGGGACGAACCGCTCGTCGCCCCACCAGAAGTCCACCGCGCGCCAGTCGACCGCGCCGGCGGCGGGGGCGGCGGCCAGCTCGGCGAGCACCCTGGTGCCGATGCCGCCTCCGGTGAGCACCAGGTGGGCATGGCCGCCCGCGGCCTGCGCGTCGGCCAGGCGGGTGACGAGCCGGGCGGCGGCGGCCCTCGCGAGCAGCCCGCCGTCGGCGTGGACGAAGATCTCCGGTGTCGTCGTCACGACTGGCCCGCCCCCGCGGGCTCGGGCTCGGTGTCGATGCCGGGAGCGTCAAGGTGGCGCAGGGTCTCGGCGTACAGCTCATCGGGGTCGAGGCGTCGCAGCTCCTCGGCGAGCAGCTCGGCGGTCTCCCGGCGGTGCAGCGCCACCGTCCGGTCCGGGCGGCCCGGCCAGGACAGGGTGGCGGTGCGGCCGTCGGGCCTGCTGATCGTGATGTCGCCGTCGGGCGTGGTGAACGTGACGCCGGTGATGCCGGGGCCGGCCGAGACGGCCCGCTTGACCGGGATCGACAGCCGCAGGGACAGCCACGCGGCGATCAGGTCAGCGGTAGGGTTGCCGCCCTCGGCGCTGACCTCGGCGGCCTCCAGTTCCGGGTGCGGCTGGTCCAGGGTGGCGGCCAGCAGTGAGCGCCACGGCGTGGCCCGGGTCCAGCCGAAGTCGGTGTCGCCCGGCCGGTAGGAGCGGGCCAGGCCGGCCAGGACCTGCCGGGGGGCGTCGTCGGCCGCCGAGTCGGTCACCCGCCGCTGGGCGAGCGCTCCGAGCGGGAACGCGGACGGGACCTCCGGCGCGCCCTCCGGCCACCAGGTGACGACGGGAACGTCCGGGACCAGCAGCGGCGCCGCGACCGAGTCGGCGTGCTGGCCGAGCGGGCCGTACATGCGCAGCACGATCGTCTCGCCGGGGCTGGACTCGCCGACCCGGATCTCGGCGTCGAGCCGGGATTCGGCCTTCGGCTTGCGGGTGATGATGGCGAGGATCCGGGACGGGTGCTCCCGCGCGGCCTGGTTGGCCGCGCGGATCGCGTCGTACTGGGCCGCCTCGTCGGTGACGATGATCAGCGTGAGCACCATGCCCGTCGTCATGCCGCCGAGTCGCCGCCGCGCGTCGGTCAGCACGTGGGCTATCGCGCCGGTGGTGGTGTCGGTCAGGTCAATCGTCATTGCTCAGGCCTCCCCTTACAGCCGGCGCCAGGCGCGGTTGTCGCGTGCCATCAGCTCGTCGGCGGACACCGGCCCGGCCGAGCCCGACGCGTACTGGTCCGGCTTGGTGTTCGCGGCCCAGAACTCCTCGATCGGGTCGAGGATCCGCCAGGACAGCTCCACCTCCTCCTGGCGCGGGAACAGCGGCGGATCCCCGATCAGCACGTCGAGGATGAGCCGCTCGTAGGCTTCGGGCGACGTCTCGGTGAACGACTCGCCGTAGGCGAAGTCCATGTTCACGTCGCGGACTTCCATGGCCGAGCCCGGCACCTTGGAGCCGAACCTGACCGTGACCCCCTCGTCCGGCTGTACCCGGATGACCAGGGCGTTCTGGCCGAGTTCCTGGGTGTCGGTGGCGGCGAACGGCAGGTGCGGGGCGCGCTGGAACATCAGCGCGATCTCCGTCATCCGCCGGGTGAGCCGCTTGCCGGTGCGCAGGTAGAACGGAACCCCCGCCCACCGCCTGGTATCGACGGCGAGCCGGGCGGCGGCGTAGGTCTCGGTGCGGGAGTCGGCCGGGATGCCGTCCTCCTCCAGGTAGCCGACGACCTGGCGGCCGCCTTGCCAGCCCGCCGCGTACTGGCCGCGGGCGGTGCCCGTGGCCAGGTCGTCCGGCAGCCGGACGGCGGACAGCGTCTTCTCCTTCTCCTGCCGGAGGCTGTCGGCGTCGAACGACACCGGCTCCTCCATCGCGGTCAGGGCCAGGAGCTGCAGCAGGTGGTTCTGGATCACGTCGCGCGCGGCGCCGATGCCGTCGTAGTAGCCGGCCCGGCCGCCGATCCCGATGTCCTCGGTCATCGTGATCTGCACGTGATCGACGTAGCCGCGGTTCCAGATCGGCTCGTACATCTCGTTGGCGAACCGGAGCGCCAGGATGTTCTGGACGGTTTCCTTGCCGAGGTAGTGGTCGATGCGGAACACCGAGTGGGCGGGGAAGACCTCGTCCACGATGTCGTTCAGCTCACGGGCGCTCGCCAGGTCGTGACCGAACGGCTTCTCGATCACTACCCGGCGCCACGGGGCCCGCCCGTTCGCGTCGGTCTCGTCGGCTCGGGGGTCCGACAGGCCGGAGCGCTTGAGCTGCTGCACGACGGTGGGGAAGAACCTTGGGGGGATGGACAGGTAGAAGGCGTAGTTGCCGCCGGTCCCGCGCTCGCGGTCGAGCTCGCGGACGGTCTCGGCCAGCTTGTCGAAGGCGGCGTCGTCGTCGAACTCGCCGGGCACGAACCGGACGCCCTCGCGCAGCTGCCGCCACACCGACTCGCGGAACGGGGTGCGCGCGTGCTCCTTCACCGCCTCGTAGGTGACCTGGCTGAAGTCCTCGTGCTCCCAGTCCCGGCGGGCGAAGCCGACCAGGGAGAACCCCGGGGGCAGCAGCCCCCGGTTCGCCAGGTCGTACAGGGCCGGCATCAGCTTCTTGCGGGCCAGGTCGCCGGTGACGCCGAACATCACCATGACGCACGGGCCGGCCACCCGCGGGATCCGCCGGTCGCGCGGATCCCGCAGCGGGTTGACGGGAGGACTCCCGGCCGACGACCTCACCGGCCCAGCTCCGACTGGATGGTCGCCAGCAGCTCCGTCCAGGACGCCTCGAACTTCGACACGCCCTCGTCCTCGAGCACCGCGACCACGTCGTCGTAGCTGACGCCGAGCTTGTCCAGGTCGGTAAAGAGCGCGCGCGCCTCGTCGTAGGTTCCGTGCACGGTGTCGCCCTTCAGCACCGCGTGGTCGGCGGTGGCCTTGACGGTGGCCTCCGGCATCGTGTTGACGGTGTCCTTCGTCACCAGGTCCACGACGTACATCGTGTCCGCGTACGCCGGGTCCTTGACCGACGTGGAGGCCCACAGCGGCCGCTGCACCCTGGCGCCCTTGGCTTCCAGGGCCTCCCAGCGGGGGGTGGCCAGCCTCTGCTCGTACAGCTCGTAGGCCAGCCGGGCGTTGGCCAGCGCGGCCTTGCCCTTGAGGGCCTTGGCCTCCCCGGAGCCGATCTTGTCCAGGCGCTTGTCCACCTCGGTGTCCACGCGGCTGACGAAGAAGCTCGCCACGGACGCGATCGAGGAGATGTCGTGGCCGCGCTCCGCCGCCTGCTCCAGGCCGGCGCAGTACGCGTCGATGACCTCGCCGTACCGCGCCAGGGAGAAGATCAGCGTGACGTTCACGCTGATGCCCTCGGCCAGGGTGGCGGTGATCGCCGGCAGGCCCTCGGCGGTGGCCGGGATCTTGATGAACAGGTTCGGCCGGTCCACCAGCCACCACAGCTGCTTCGCCTCGGCGATGGTCTTCGCCGTCTCGCGGGCCAGCCGCGGGTCGACCTCGATCGACACCCGGCCGTCGGTTCCGCCGGTGGCGTCGTAGACCGGGCGCAGCACGTCGGCCGCCCACCGGATGTCGTAGGTGGTGATCATCCGCGCGGCCTCCTCGACGGAGACGCCGCGGGCCGCCAGGTCGGCGATCTGGTCGTCGTAGGCGTTGCCCGAGGAAAGGGCCTTGGCGAAGATCGTCGGGTTCGACGTCACGCCGCGCACGTGGAAGTTGTCGATCAGGTCCTTGAGGTTGCCGGTGCGCAGCCGGTCACGGCTGATGTCATCGAGCCAGACCGACACGCCGGCCTTGGTGAGATCCCTGAGTGCGTCACTCATGTGTCCTCTTCCTTACGTTTCCGGGGGCCTAGCCGCGGGCCCGTGCGAGGGATGCCCTGGCGGCCGCGGCGACGGCCTCGGCCGTGATGCCGTACTTCTCGAACAGGAGCGCCCCCGCGGCCGAGGCGCCGAAGTGGTCAATGCCCACGGACTCGCCGGCGTCGCCGACGAAGGCCCGCCACGGCGCCGTGATGCCCGCCTCGACCGAGACCCGGGCCCGCACCCTCGCCGGGAGCACGTCCTCTTGGTAGGAATGACCCTGCTCCCTGAACCATTCCACGCAGGGCATCGACACAACCCGCGCGGAAATGCCCTCCTTCTCCAGGATCTCCCGGGCGGCGACCGCGACCTGCACCTCGCTGCCGGTTCCGATCAGGATCACGTCGGTTCCGTCGGCGAGCACGTAGCCGCCCTTCGCCGCGTTCTCCGCGGGCGCGTGCTGGACCCGGTCGAACGTCGGGACGTTCTGCCGGGTCAGGCACAGGCCCGCCGGGCGGTCGGTCTTCTCCAGGATCGTCTTCCAGGCGATGGCGGTCTCGTTCGCGTCGGCGGGGCGGACGACGTCCAGGCCCGGGATGTTCCGCAGTGACCACAGGTGCTCGACCGGCTGGTGGGTCGGGCCGTCCTCGCCGAGGCCGATGGAGTCGTGCGTCCACACGAACGTCACCGGGATCTCCATCAGCGCCGCCAGCCGGACCGAGCCGCGCATGTAGTCGCTGAACTGCAGGAACGTTCCGCCGTAGGGCCGGGT
Source organism: Nocardiopsaceae bacterium (assembly GCA_017354375.1). GTDB lineage: Bacteria > Actinomycetota > Actinomycetes > Streptosporangiales > Streptosporangiaceae > Trebonia. Next base: position 4,722 of record JAFMRC010000256.1, read on the forward strand.
GTAGCCGTGCAGCGTGATGCCGTTCAAGATCGCGCCCATGCCGTGCTCGCGGACGCCGAAGTGCAGCGTCCGCCCGTACTCGCCGCCCGGCCACATGCTGGTCTGGTACTTGGCCGGGATGAAGGACGGCTCGCCCTCCATCGTCGTGTTGTTGGACTCCGCGAGGTCGGCGGAGCCGCCCCACAGCTCCGGCAGCACGGGGGCGAGCGCGGTGAGGATCTTGCCCGAGGCGCGGCGGGTGCCGGTGCCCTTGGGGTCGGCGGGGAAGACCGGGAGCGCCTTCTCCCAGCCCTCGGGGAGCTCCCGCCTGCTCAGGCGGTCGAACAGGGCCTTGCGCTCGGGGTTCTTCGCCGCCCACTCGTCGAAGGACCGCTGCCAGTCCGCGTGCGCCCGCTTGCCCCGCTCGGCGACCTGCCGGGCGTGGGCGAGCGCCTCGGCCTCGACCGGGAACTTCACGGCCGGGTCGAAGCCGAGGATTTCCTTGGCCGCCGCCACCTCGTCCTCGCCGAGGGCGGCGCCGTGGGCGGCGCCGGTGTTCCGCTTGTTCGGAGCGGGCCAGCCGATGATCGTGCGCAGCGCGATGAAGCTCGGCTTGTCGGTGACCGCCTTCGCGGCCTCGAACGCGGCGAGCAGCGCCTCGGCGTCCTCGTGGTAGCCGCCCGTGCTCCCGTCTCCGCCCTTGGTCCAGTCGACGCGCTGCACGTGCCAGCCGTAGGCCTCGTACCGGGCGGCGACGTCCTCGGACTTCGCGATCGTCGTGTCGTCCTCGATCGAGATCCGGTTGTCGTCCCAGAGCAGGATGAGGTTGCCGAGCTGCTGGACGGCGGCGATCGCGGACGCCTCGTGGCTGATGCCCTCCTCGACGTCGCCGTCGGAGGCGAAGGCGTAGACGAAGTGGTCGAACGGGCTGGTGCCCGGCGCGGCGGCGGGGTCGAACAGGCCCCGCTCGCGGCGTGCCGCCATCGCCATGCCGACCGCGTTGCCGATGCCCTGGCCGAGCGGCCCGGTGGTCGTCTCTATCCCCGGGGTCAGCCCGTACTCCGGGTGGCCCGGGGTGATGCTGCCCCACTTGCGCAGGGCCTTCAGGTCGTCCAGGCCGATCTCGTAGCCGGACAGGTACAGCTGGATGTACTGCGTGAGGCTGGAGTGCCCGCACGACAGCACGAACCGGTCGCGACCCGGCCACTTCGGGTCGGCGGGATCGTGCCGCAGCAGCCGCTGGTACAGCAGGTACGCGGCGGGGGCGAGGCTCATCGCCGTGCCAGGGTGGCCGTTTCCCGCCTCCTGCACCGCGTCCATCGCCAGGACGCGGACCAGGTCGATGGCGCGGGCGTCGGCGTCCGACCAGTTAAGGGCGTGGTTGCTCACCGTTCGTCACGGTTCCCTTCTGCTGACAGTGCTTGCACCCCAGAGCCTATCCGCGAGACGTGACGTGCGCCCCGCGGGTAGACAGGAGCGGCGTGCTTGCTTTTTCCAGCGGGGCGCGCTCGCGGGTGGACAGGTACAGCTTCAGCACGGCGATCCACAGCGCCACCGACGTGGACACGTGGACCCACACCAGGCCGGCGGGCAGGTGGCTGAAGTACTGCACGTAGCCGATGATCCCCTGCACGCCGAACCCGATCAGGACGAGGCGGCTGAGCACGACCGCGCGGCGCGGGGCGCGGTCAGCGAGCCCCATCCCGATCGCGAGGGCCACCGCCAGCGCCCCGATGAACCAGCCGATGTCGGCGTGCAGCTGGGTGACGCTCTCCAGGGAGAGATGGAACCGGGGCACGGTGGTGAGGTGCCCGTGGTTGTCGATCGTCGTCCCGGCCAGCGGCCCGGTCCCGGTCACCACGGTGCCCGCCGCGAGCATCACCGCGGTCGCGGCGACCAGCAGCGCCGACAGTACCCTCAGGTCGGCCCGGACGAGGCCGCGGGCGGGCCCGGCGCCCTCGGACGCCCGGACGTGCAGCACGACCGCGGCGGTGAGGATGAGCGCCGACGACAGCAGGAAATGCCCCGCGACCAGCGCCGGGTTGAGCCGGGTGAGCACGACGATCCCGCCGAGGACCGCCTGGGCGATCACCCCGAGCGGCAGCATCGCCGACAGCCAGATCAGGTCGCGACGCCGCCGCCCGTCCGGTGAGTACATCAGGCAGGCGATGAACGCGCATCCCGCGATCGCCGCGAGGGGGAAGTTCAGCAGCCGGTTGCCGAACTCGATCCACGTGTTCAGCGTCGTCTGCCCGGCCGAGTGCGCGGCCACCGCGCTGGCCTGGGTGCACTTCGGCCAGTCCGGGCAGCCCAGGCCCGACGAGGAGAGCCGCACCGCCGCGCCGGTGCAGATGATGACCGCGTTCGCGATCACCGCGGCCAGCGCCCACCCGCGAACCGAGGCCCTGGTGGGCCGGAGCAGGGGGCGGGAAAGCCAGGCGAGCACGGATTTCATGCTACCTGGCTCCGGGCGGCCCCGCCGGAGGCGATCGCCACGCAGCAGATTCCGGCCCACTCGGCGGGGCTGAGCCGCTGGGACAGCAGCAGCAGGCCGACGACGGCCGCGACCGCGGGCTGCACGCTCATCCACACCCCGAACACCCGGGCCGACACCCGCCGCAGCGCCTGGAACTCCAGCCAGTACGGGACTACCGACGACAACAGCCCGACCGCGGCGCCGGAGGCGACCACCGCCGGGCGGAACATCGCCGCCCCGCCGGCGGCCAGGCCCGGCCCGGTCACGCCCAGCGCGGCCACGCACATCGCGATGACCAGCCCGGAGGAGCCGGGCAGCCGCTGTCCCGACGCCCGGCTGCCGACGATGTAGCCCGCCCATGCCACGGCCGACAGCAGCGCGAACGCCACCCCGGCCAGGTCCAGTTGCCCGCCCGAGCCGTTCGCGAGCAGCAGCACTCCGCCACCGGCCAGCGCGGCCCAGCCCAGCCCGGCTAGCCGTCGCGCCCCGGTGGTTCCCGTGGCCCCGACGGCTCCCGCGACCGCGACGGAGAGCGGGCCGAGGAACTCGATGGTGACCGCGATCCCCAGCGGGATCCGCGCGAACGCCTGGTAGATCGCGAAATTCATCAAACCCAGGGCGATGCCGAACGAGACGGGGGTGACCGCGTCGCCCCACGCCCTGGCGCGGATGAGCCCGGCGACGGCCCGCGCGGTGCCTCGCCCCGCGACCAGCAGCAGGATCAGCGCGGCGGCCCACAGCCGCAGCGCCGTCATGGCCGC
>JAFMRC010000500.1 GCA_017354375.1 Nocardiopsaceae bacterium
GGTCGGCGCCGGCCAGCCGCGCCACGTCCAGCCGCGCGCCGGCCAGCCTGGCGTCGGCCAGCACGGCCCCCGACAGGTCCGACCCGACGAGCGTGGCCCCGGACAGGTCGGCGCCGGTGAAGTCGACCTTGCCGAAGTTCCGCCGCGACAGGTCCTCGCCCTGCAGCAGCGCGCCGCGCAGGTCGGTGCGGGCCGGGACCCGCAGCCGGGCGCTGACCCGCAGCGCGTTGGTCCGCGCCGCCGACAGCGCCCCCGAGTCCTCCAGCACGCCCGACATCCACTGCCGCAGCGCCAGCGGATCCGCCAGGTCGCACAGGAAGTCCACGGTGAGCTGGGACAGCGGCCGGCGGGCCAGCGCGGTCGCCGCGTCACCGCCGGATCCGGCGGCCAGCCGGCGGGCGATCTCGTTGGCCACCAGCCACTCGGCGACCGAGGAGTGGATGAAGCCGAACATCCCGTCCTCGCCGCGCACCAGCAGCGAGCCCGCCCCGATCGCGTGCACGCCCTGCTCCGGCGTCAGCCGCCCGCCGGCCATCCCGGTCAGCGACCTGGCCACCTCCGCGGTCAGCTCGTCGAGCCGGATCAGCCTCTCCCCCGACTCGTTCAGCCGCATCGCGAGCAGCGTCACCGCGTGCCACAGGTCGTCGAGGGTGGGCCCGGCCGGCGCCCCGGGGATGCCCTGCGACCGGTCGTGCTCGTACCTCAGCCACGCGTCCAGGATCGCGCGGTACAGCTCGGCGCCGGACAGCGCGTGCCCGGTCGCCGCCACGGCGCGCAGCCGGTCGGCGTCGAGCTGGGCGATGAAGCTGAGCATCCGCGGGTTGCTGGCCAGGCCGAGCAGGTTCCCCACGTCCTCGATCAGGCTCAGCCGCTCGCGCGCCGCGTGCTCCTCGTCGTACCTGTTGCGCAGGTAGGCGTGGATCTGATCGTCGTCGAAGTCCTCGATGCCCAGCACGCGGCGGCCGGGCAGCAGCCCCACCCGCTCCCCCAGGGCGGTGAACACCTGCTCGTCGGACTTGAAGTGCTGGGTGCGGCTCGCGACGACGATCTTCGCCTTGCCCTCGGCGGCCGACAGCAGCGTCTGCAGGTGGTCGGCGGCCCGGTCGAACGTGACGCGGGTCGCCAGCTCATCGAACCCGTCGAACAGCAGCACGATGCGGCCCTGGGCGAGCATGTAGCGGAACGCCTTGAGGTCGATGACCTCCTCGCCGTGGTTGGCCAGGTGCGCCGCGACCAGCCCGTCCACGCTGTGCGCCTTGTCCAGCTCCCGCAGCTCCACGTAGATCGGGATCAGGCGCGGCAGCCGGGCGGGGATGTGACGGGCCAGCTCCCGCAGCGCGAATGTCTTCCCCCGCCCGAAGTCGGCCAGCAGCAGGATGAACCGGCCAGCGTCCGCCGTCAGCTCCCGCAGCAGCTCGTCGACCAGGTCATCCCCGCCGGGCTGGCCGGCCCCGCCCGCTCCGCGCGGCTCCAGGTCGCGGAATCGCTGGGGCACGTACAGGGCGTGCGGGTAGAGCGGGTCCGACTGCAGCCGCTTGGTCTGCTTCGTCACGTACTCGCGCAGGTCGAGGAGTCCCTGGAACTCGGCGAAGCTGCGCACCTTGACGCCGCGGCGCAGCGCCTCGTCCCGCAGCAGCTGCCCGGGGCGCGGGCCGGAGTAGACCAGCTCGCCCCCGTCTTCCTGCTCCCCGGAGTGCAGCACGGCCGCGAATTCCTCGACGACCTCGCGGGTCACCTCGCCTGCCCGCACGGCGACCCGCCACTGCCGCGCGAACCCGTCCTGGAACTGCGTGACCAGCAGGTGCGGCGGACCGTCGTCGGTCACTCGCTGGGTCCTCGCTCCCGGGTGCCCCGCCTCGACGACCTCGGAGACCTGGCCGAGCAGCCGCAGCGCGGGCGACTTCTCGCGTTCCGAGGACTCGTCCCGGTCCGCCAGGCCATCCGCGAGCCCGTCCGCCGGGCCGTGCGGGCCGCCCTCCTCGGCCAGCGCGGGTTCCGGGGGCCCGGGTTCCGGGGACGGGGGCGGGGGGAACGTGGCGGTGGCCGACTGCCACGCATGCGGCGTCCGCTCCGGCGACGCCGCGCCCTGCCCGGCCCGCCACCTGGTCATGCCGTCGGCCGTCAGGTGCAGGATCTCGTGCTCCCCGGCCCGGCCGGCCGGCACCGTGAGGGGGATGGGCGCGTGGTCATTGCCGGGCTCCCCCTGACCGGACGCCCCGTGCTCCCCGTGACTGGACACGCCGTGCAGCAGCAGGTTGAGGCGGTTGCCGAGCAGCCCGGCGGTGGCGGGCGGGTCACGCAGCGTCGCGGGGTCGTGGGCGACGACGGCCAGCCGCAGCCAGCCATCGGCGGCACGCGGGCGCAGCCGCTCGGCGAACCAGGTGGCCTGCGCCTCGCCGATCCACCCGTAGCGGTCCTCGGGACGGTGGCTCTCGGCCATCGTCGAGTTGAGCCCCGCCACGACGACGCGCAGGGCGGGGAACTCGAACAGCGTCCACGGCCGGGAGGCGTCGAAGGCCACGCCGTCGATGTCCCGGTAGAACTCGTCGAAGACGCGGCTGAAGTGGCGCCACTTCGGCCAGTACGGCGCCCGCGGCGCGACGTCGTCGGCCTCGCAGTCCGCGAAGTAGGCCTCGCACTTGCGCCGGGTGATGTCGTGGCTGCCGGGGACGACCACGCAGCGGTCGGGCTCGAGGCCGAGCAGCGCCCGGAGCCCGGTGAGGAACGTGGCGGCCTCGTCGAACTCGCGCAGGCTGCCGGACTCGGTGAGGTCGCCGCTGACGACCAGCAGGTCCGGGCGCGGCGCGCCCGCGTCGGCGAGGCGGTTGACGTCCGCCCAGATGCGGGCCTGCAGTTCCTCGGCGGTGGCGGGGACCCCGGCTTCCGGCAGGCCGCGGCCGAACCTGGGGCCGGGCACGTGCAGCACTGCGACGCCGTCGCGGGGCGTGAACGTCGGCTGCTGCGCGGGCGGGTAGCCGGGGCGGGTCACCGGCCGGCGGCGGGGGTGCTCGCCGGGCG
>JAFMRC010000066.1:0-9010 GCA_017354375.1 Nocardiopsaceae bacterium
GCGGTGAGCTGCTCGGCACCGCCATGGCCGCCGCCGTGGTGGGGGCGCTGTTCGGTCCCGCGGTGGGCTGGGCCGCGGACCAGGCGGGAACCGGTCCCGCTTTCTCCGCCGCGGCCGTCGCCGGCGCGATCCTGATGGTGGCGGCCTTCGCGGTGCCCGCGCCGGAAAAGCCCGAGCCGCAGCGGCTCCGGGAGGTGGTGACCGCGCTTCGCGACCGGCGGCTCGCCATCAGCGTGTGGCTGATGGCCCTCCCGGGCATCGCCATCGGCGTCATCGACGTGCTCGCGCCGTTGCGGCTCGCGCGGCTGGGCGCCGACGGGACCGTCATCGCGGCCACGTTCCTGTGCGGCGCCGTCGTCGAGGCGGCGCTGAACCCGGTCGCGGGCCGGTTCAGCGACCGGTTCGGCCCGCGATGGCCGGTCCTGGCCGCGCTGGCGGCGGGCACGGTGTTCGGGGTCGTCGTCTGGCTGCCTGGCAGCGTGCCGTGGCTGATCGGTGTCCTCGTCGTCGGCATGCCGCTCTACGGAGTCCTCTACACCCCGGCGGCCGCCATGGTCAGCCAGAGCGCGGACGACCTGAGGCTCAACCACGGCATCGCGTTCGCGCTCACCAACCTCACCTGGGCGGCCGGGGAGACCGTCTCGGCCTCGGCCAGCGGAGCTCTCGCCGAGGCCACGTCGGACACGGTTCCCTACCTGCTGCTGACGGCCGCCTGCCTCGCGACCCTGGTCCTGGTTGGCCTGCTGCGCGGACGGAGCCTGAGCCGGGCACCGGACGGCCAGGGAGGGACGGTCAGCGGCCCGACGCCAGGGAACGAACGTACGGCACGAGCACCATGACCAGGGCCGCGACCGCGGCGGCGAGGCCGATGTAGGCGCCGTAGGAGAACCCGACGGTCACGCTGTTGAGCGCGGTGTCCGGCACGTCGAAGAACGGGACGATCACGAGTATCAGCTGAACGAGGCACAGGCTCAGCAGCACCGGCTCGTGCGAGAGCCGGTTCATCGGCGTGCTGTCCCAGCCCACGGTGGCGTGCACGATCAGGTAGGTGAGCATCACGACTGACAGCAGCACGGCCAGCCACAGGAACCGGTGGATGCCGGTTCCGCTCAGGGTACTGCTGGCCCCTGGGACGCTTACCGTATACCACGGCAGGAACAGCGAGATGAGAAGTACCAGGCTCGCGGCTCCCGCCACCTTGTCCGCGACGGTCAGCCGCCTCAGGTTCACGTTCTCCAGGTGGAAGGTGCTGGTCTCGTCCTCGGGCGCCATCGGGGCGTTACTCGGGGACTGCCTCATCTTCGTGCGACCTCCGGGGAGTATGGGAAGAAAAGCATAGACCGAGGGATATTAGCACGCTATCTGAGGGTCGATTGCCGAGTCGGGGGAGCTGACCGCGGCGGGGCCGGGTGCGCCACCGGGGACGGCGTCAGGCCCGACAGCGCCTGCTCGTCGGCGAGGGCGATCGCGAGGTCGCCAGCCGCGTTCGGGTGCATCGGGGCCGGGTCGCCCGGGCCCTGCACGTACGGATCCGTGCTGCACAGCTTGTGCCCGGTGAACCGGGGCGCCACGACGCCGAAGCCGAACGACTTCGCGCCCTGCGCCAGCACCGCGTTCAGCGAGCCGAGCCGGGACAGCAGCGCTTTCTCCTTCGCCTGGGTCATTCCATAAGAACCCAGGCACCCGATCGACGCCCCGAACGGCGAGTAGTACTCGTTCACCAGCACCGCCGGGTGCTGCGGCAGCCGGGCCAGGTCGCTCAGCAGCTCGTAGTAGCTGCGGGTGAAGTTGCCGAGCAGCTGGCTGAAGTACGCGCTGGAGACCTTGTCGTTGCACACCGCCGTGGCCGCGCACAGCCGGGTCATCACGCCCCACTGCAGGTCGTCCGCGCCGACGCTGACGATGATCGCCTTCGCGTGCGTGGCGGCCTCGGCCTCCGGCAGCTGCGGCGGCGCGACCTCGCCGTCGGACAGCACCTGCGGGCCGAGCAGGCCATTCTTGATGGTCGCGCTGCCGCAGGCCACGTTGAGCACGTTCCAGTTGTTGGCGGCGGCCAGGTCGTTGGCGTAGGCGTCCGGGGACCGGCCGCATTCCTTGTCCAGCGGGGTCGGGTTCGGATCCCAGGGCAGGCCGTAGCCGGACGCGGTCGAGTCGCCGATCACGACCGCCTGCACGCCGGGCTCCGGCTTGCCGGCGGGCTGCGGCACGGCCAGCGGATCGACGCCCGCCAGGTCGTCCAGTGTCCGGACGCTGCGCAGCGTCTGCGGGGTGCTGGCCGCGGTCAGCAGGATCCCGCCCACGTTCACGGCGCAGACGACCGCGACGCCCGCCGACAGGAGCTTCCAGATCGCCGGCCTCCTGCGGACCGCCGCGATCGCGATCAGCGGCACGACGGCGAAGGCGACGGCGACCAGCGTCTCCCACACGAAGTACCGCTCCCAGCCCGCCGCGAGCTGCTGGCTGAGCGTGAGCTCCACGCCATGGGTACCGTCGCTGCGCAGCATCTGCACGACTCCGGGGTCGATGCTGATGTGCTCGAGCGAGAGCCGGGGCCTGATGGGCCCGCTGAACTGCGGCTTGGTCGGGATCACCTGTCCGAAGAGGTCCAGCTCACCCGGCCCCCGAAGGCTGGCGTTGGGCAGCGTCGCGCCGACCTGCGCAGTCTGCCCGGCCGCCGACACGGTCTGCATCGGCGTGACGCGCAGCGCCAGCCAGATCGCTGCCGCCGTGACGATCAGGAACGTGAGGACGTAGAACACCGGGCCCCGGCTCCGGCGCGCGATGGACACGAGAGCGGAAATGGCGATCCCCCAGGACATCCGATATTTCTTAACCCAGGAGCGCCTTTACCCACAAGCGCCGTCGGCTAAAGCACGCGACGGGCTCTCGCCGTCTTCCGGCGAGCCCGCGACGGGCTTGTGGCCCGGCACTCGCCGACGGCGAGCGCGATTGTGCACCGGCACGCCCGGCCTGTACACCGGTTGCACGCGGAGTGATGATACAGGCATGGAAACCGCGGTGCTGCCGGAGGTGCGACGGGTCAGTGGCCTGGTCGGGGCCGAGATCCGCGGGCTGGACCTGACCCGGGACTATCCAGACGAGACGTACGCGGCCGTGCGCCGCGCGCTAGACGAGCACGGGGTCGTCTTCTTCCGCGACCAGTTCCTGGACGCGGAGCGACGGGAGCATTTCGCGGGCAAGTTCGGCGAGATCCGCGTCCGCCAGGAGCTGCGCAAGGAGCCCGAGCAGACCCGCGCCATCGGCGAGGGCTGGCACGCGGACATGACGTGCTTCGATCCGCCGCCGTTCGCCACGATGCTGTTCGCGCAGGAGGTGCCGGCGGCCGGCGGCGACACTCAGTGGGCGGGAATGGGACCGGCGTTCGAGGCTCTGTCCCCGGGCCTGCGGTCCACCCTGCTCGGGATGCGGGCGGTGCATGCCAACGTGCGCAAGCTAGGCCTGTCGTATGAGCAGACCGACCCGCCGGAACCCTCGGTCGCCGAGTACGACGCGGCGGAGGGGCCGCTGCACCCGGTCGTGCGCCTGATCCCGGAGACGGGGCGGCGCGTGCTGTACGTCAACCCCGAGTTCACCTGCCGGTTCGAGGGATGGACCCGGCGGGAATCGCTGCCGCTGCTGCGGTACCTGTTCGACTTCGCGGTGCGGCCGGAATTCGTGACGCGGTTTTCCTGGGCGCCGGGATCGATCGCCTTCTGGGACAACCGGCAGGTGTGGCACTTCGCGGTCAACGACTACCAGGGCCAGCGCCGGATCATGAACCGCATCCTCCTCGCCGGCACCAGCCCCATCCCGGCACCTGCCCCAGCCCCCACATCCTCCCCGCTTTGCCTGGATCCCTGACTTTGCCTGAGTTCCTGACGCAAAAAGGGTGCTGCAAACGATTGCCGGCGTCACGCGTTCAGGTAAAGACAGAAGTCCAGGCAAAGCTACCCCTCGCCAGCACGGCACCGATTCGCAGGCGCTCGGGGCGGGGGAGGCGCGACGATCCGTTCGGTATAAGTTGACGGGTTTTGGCATGACGCCCGCACCGTGGTCGAGTTGGTGGTCCAGGTTAACCGCGGCGGTGATCAGCGCGAGGTGGCTGAACGCCTGCGGGAAGTTGCCGAGCTGCTCGCCGGTGCTGCCGATCTCCTCCGAGTACAGGCCCAGGGGGTTGGCGTAGGTGTGCATCTTCTCGAACACCAGGCGGGCGTCGTCCAGCCGCCCGGCGCGGGCGAGCGCGTCGACGTACCAGAACGTGCACATCGAGAACGTGCCCTCGCTTCCGGCCAGGCCGTCCGGTGACGCGCTCGGGTTGTACCGGTACACCAGGCTGTCGGAGACCAGTTCCCTGTCGATCGCCTTGAGGGTGGCGAGCCACTGCGGGTCGCGGGGGGCGATGAAGCCCTGCAGCGGCATTATCAGCAGCGCCGAGTCCATCACGTCGCTGCCGTAGGACTGGGTGAACGCGCCCAGCTTCGGGTTCCAGCCCTTGCCGAATACCTCGTTGTAGACGGTGTTCCGCTCGGTCGTCCAGCGGTAGATATCGGCAGGCCGGGCGCGGCTGCTGGCCATCTTGATCGCGCGGTCCAGCGCGACCCAGGTCTGCACCCGCCCGTAGACGAAGTCCTGACGGCCGCCGCGGGTTTCCCAGATGCCCTCGTCCGGCTGGTCCCAGTGCTCGCACAGCCAGTCGATGAACGACGCGATCTCAAGCCAGCTCTGGTGGGTGACCTGCACGCCGTCCCGGTCGGCCAGGAACAGCGCGTCCATCGCCTCGCCGTAGATGTCCAGCTGCAGCTGGTCTACGGCGCCGTTGCCGATCCGCACCGGCGCCGAGCCGCGCCAGCCCTCGAAGTGGTCGAGCGTTTCCTCCGATAGGTCGCTGGAGCCGTCCACCCGGTACATGATCTTGAGCGGGCCTGACTTGTTGTCCGCCTGCTCGGCGGCCCGGCGGCGGAGCCAGCCGGCGAAGGCCTCGGCCTCCTCGGTGAACCCGAGGCCGAGCAGGGCGTAGATGGAGAACGAGCCGTCGCGGACCCAGGTGTAGCGGTAGTCCCAGTTCCGCTCGCCGCCGACCTGCTCGGGCAGGCCCGTGGTGGGGGCGGCGACCAGCCCGCCGGTCGGGGCGTACTGCATGAGCTTGAGCGTCATGGCGGACCGCGCCACCATTTCCCGCCATCTGCCCCTATAGGTGGACTTGTGGAGCCAGTTGCGCCAGAAGTGCTGGGCGTCGTGCAGCAGCCGGCCGATGTCGTCGGTGTGCATCCGCCTCGGCTCGCCGCCGCCGGACTCCAGCACCACGCCCCAGGTCTGGCCCGCTCGCAGCGTCCGGCTGGCGACGGCGCCGTTGCCGACGCGCTCGATCGTGACGCCCTGGTCGTGCACCGAGTGGTGGCTGGCGGTGGCTATGTGCAGGGTGAGCGCGGGATGCGCGGCGCCCTCCGGCGTGAACCGGGCGCCGTCATCGGTGATCTCGACCGAGTGCCTGGCGCGGGCGTAGTCGAACCGCGGCTGCAGGTCCAGGGTGAACCGCAACGTGCCGCGCACCACCCGGACCTGGCGGACCAGGCGGTGCCGGTCGGTGGCGTGGCTGCCCGCGATCGGCATGAAGTCGTACACCTCGCCGACGCCGTCCGGGGTCATGAAGCGCGTGACCAGCACGGCCGTGTCGGGAAGGTAGAGCTGGCGGGTGACGCAGTCGCTCCGGTCGGGAGCGATGCGGAAATATCCACCTTTATCAGCATCCAGCAGGGACGCGAACACGCTCGGCGAGTCGAACCGCGGGCAGCAGAACCAGTCCACCGTGCCGTCGTTCGATACCAGGGCGGCCGTCTGAAGGTCGCCGATCAGGCCGTGGTCGCTGATGTTCGGGTAGCGCTCCATAGGTCCGATGATGGCAGATCCGGCAGCGGGGACATGACCAGAACTGGCAGGATGGCGGCCATGAGCGACCGGGCCGTTGTGCCCCTCACACCCGGCGCGAGCTGGTACGATCCGCTCGCGTAAGCACTACCAAAGGGTGGATTTTCGTGACACGGGCTATCAGCCTAGACCTATGGATAGCAGCCGCTACGAGCCTCGCCTTCGGGGTTATCGTCGCGCTCGCGGCTCGCGCGGCCGTCCGCCGGCTCCGGCACCGGGCGGAACGCACCGACTGGTACCTGGACGACCTGGTCCTCAACCTGCTGGGCTCCGCGGTGCCGTGGTGCGCGGTGCTCCTCGGCCTGTGGGCGGCGCTGTTCAGCCTCCCGCTGAAGCACGGCTGGCGGGTCGACAGCGACCACGCGCTGCTCGGCGCGATCGTGATCGTGATCACCATCGCCGTCGCCAGGACGGCCGGGGCCGCCGTTCAGTCCCGCGCCATGGCGCATTCCGGGACCTCGGGCTCGGCGACCATCTTCGTGAACATCACCCGGGTGATCGTGTTCGCGCTCGGCCTGCTGCTGCTGCTCAACAGCCTGGGCATCGCCATCACGCCGCTGCTCACCGCCCTGGGCGTCGGCGGCCTGGCCGTCGCCCTCGCCCTGCAGGACACGCTGTCCAACCTGTTCGCGGGCGTGCACATCCTGGCCTCCCACCAGATCCAGCCCGGCTCCTACATCCTCCTCGACAACGGGATGGAAGGCTACATCGAGGACACGAACTGGCGTAACACGACAATCCGCCAGACGTCGAACAACGTCGTCGTCGTGCCGAACGCCACGCTCGCCTCCTCGATCGTGACCAACTACCACCAGCCCGACCAGCAGATGTCGGTCAGCGTCGTGGTCGGGGTGGCCTACGACAGCGACCTGGAGCGGGTCGAGCAGGTATCCATCGATGTGGGCCGCGAGGTGATGCGGGAGGTCGACGGGGCGGTCCCCGACTTCGAGCCGTTTGTCCGGTTCACCGACTTCGGGGACTCCAGCATCAACTTCAGCGTCAGCCTGCGGGCCGCCGAGGCCTCCAAGCGGGGCCTGGTGACCCACGAGTTCATCAAGCGCCTGCACCGCCGCTATCAGGCCGAGGAAATCGACATCCCGTACCCCGTCATCACCCTGACCCACTCCGACCGGGTAGACAGCCGGGAACTGGCCCTCGCGACCGCGGAGCGCCAGCTGGACTAGATTCAGGTTCCGTGAAGCCCGATTCCTCGCAGCCCGATTTCGTGGATCCTGGTTCCGTGGATCCCGGTTCCGTGCAGACCGCCGCCCCGGGGAAGCTGCCCCTGCGACCGTTCCCGTTCCATGGCGACGCGGTGACCGCTGTTGTCACCACCCGCCACGGCGGGGTGAGCACCGGCGCCTACGGCAGCCTCAACCTCGGCGACCACGTCGGCGACGACCCGGCGGCCGTGCGGGAGAACCGGCGGCGGCTGGCAGCGGCTCTCGGCGCGGAACGGCTGACCGTGGCCGACCAGCGGCACGGCGCCAGGGTCGCGGTGATCTCCCCGGCGCTGGCGGGCCGGGGGCATGACGGCGGTGCCGACGCCCGCGCCGCGCTGCCGGAGACCGACGCGATGGTGACGCGCCTGCCGGGCGTCGCGCTGGTGACGCTGGTCGCGGACTGCGCGCCAGTAGTCCTGTTCGACCCGGTCGAGAGGGCGGCGGGGGTCGCGCACTGCGGTCGGCTCGGCACCGTGAAGGGCACGCTGCCACGGGCGATCGAGGCCATGCGGGACTCCTTCGGCTCCCGGCCGGAGAACCTGCTGGCCGGCATCGGCCCGGCGATCGGCGCGGCCAGCTACGAGATCGGCGACGAGCAGGCCGCGCAGGTCAGGGAGGCATTCCCCGCGGGGGCGGACGCGCTGCTGCGCCCCACCAGGCCGGGGCACGCCACGTTCGACCTGGTGTCCGCGCTGCTCCTGCAGCTGCGCGCCGCGGGAATAGCCGACCGGAACATCCACCCGATGGGCATCGACACCCGGGCCTCGACGCGGGATTTCTTCTCCGACCGCGCCGCCCGCCCGTGCGGCCGTTTCGCCGCCGTCGCGATGCTCCCGGCCCGAGCGCCGAGCCGGCCGTTACCCGCCGGTACCCGCTGGTCAATCGCGGGAGGGGCATGCGACGCTTGGTTACGTACGTACACCTTCAACGCGGAGGGAGGGCCCGCGTGGAAGCGACCATCGGTGACCACATCTGCCTCAGGGGCAACGCCGTGGGACATCCGGACAAGCACGGGGAGATCGTCGAGGTGCACGGGGACAGGGGCGAGCCGCCGTACCTGGTGCGCTTCGCCGACGGCCATACCCGCCTGATGTTCCCCGGCCCCGACGCCATCATCACCCCCGTACCGCGCCAGCGCGACGGCCAGTAATTCCGCTGCTGTCGGCGGATCCGCCGACAGCAGCACTGTCTTTGGCTCGGGCGGCCGGCCGGGCACGCTGGTCACATGGCCGAAGACCAAAAGATTTTTACCGAACGGATCAGGCTGTCTCTCCAGCAACGCCGCATCCTCATCCTCGACGGAACGCTGGACGACGACAACGGCACGTTGCTCGCTACGCAATTGCTGACGCTCGCGGACGAGGATCCAGACGCCGACGTGGCGCTGTGGATCAACTCACCCGGCGGCTCGGTGCCGTCGATGCTGGCCATCCGCGACATCATGCGGCTGGTGCCGTGCGACGTCTCGACCCTGGCCTTCGGGATCGCTTACAGCGCCGGGCAGTTCCTGCTGTCGGCGGGCACGCGGGGGAAGCGGTACGCGCTGCCGCACTCCCGGATCCTGATGCACCAGGGATCGGCGGGCATCGGCGGGTCGGCGGTGGAGGTCGAGCTGCAGGCCGCCGACCTGCGCCAGACGATCGACACGGTACTCGGCCTGATCGCCGAGGACACCGGCCAGCCGCTGGAGCGGATCGCCGAAGACGCGCGGCACGACCACTGGTACTCGGCGGCCGAGGCGCTCGAGTACGGGTTCGTGGACGCGATCGCGGATTCGTTCACTCAGGTGATGCCCTCGAAGAAGCGGCCGATGGGGCTGCGCGCCCCGGCACCGGCCTCGGCTTCCGCTTCGGCTTCGGCGT
>JAFMRC010000066.1:9020-18433 GCA_017354375.1 Nocardiopsaceae bacterium
CCCCGAAGGGGGGAAAGTCATGAGTAGCTACACGATCCCCAACGTGATCGCCGAGTCGCCACGCGGCGACCGCATCATGGATGTCTACTCTCACCTGCTAGCCGAACGGATCATCTACCTCGGCACGGGGATCGACTCGGGGGTGGCGAACGCGGTCATCGCGCAGTTGTTCTACCTGGAGGCGCGCAGCCCCGAGGCGGAGATCAACCTGTACATCAACTGCGAGGGCGGGGACATGACGTCGATGTTCGCGATCTACGACACGATCCAGTACCTCCAGGCGCCGGTCGTGACCACGTGCGTGGGCCAGGCAATCGCCGAGGGCGCCGTGCTGCTGGCGGCGGGGGCTCCAGGCCGGCGGGCCATCCTGCCGCACGCCCGGGTCGTATTGCACCAGCCAGGGACGCAGGGGCGCGGCGCCATCCCCGACCTGCTGCTGGCCGCGGACGAGGTGGTCCGGCTGCGCGGCGAGATGGAGTCGGTGCTGTCCCGGCACACCGGCCAGACGGTGGAGACGCTACGCGCCGACACCGACCGGGACCGCGTGTTCACCCCCCAGGCGGCCCTCGACTACGGCCTCGCCGACCAGATCCTCACCGACCGCGCGTAAGCGGTAGATGTCCTCCAGCGAGACCAGGGTCACGCCGGGCTCCGCCGCCGACCGCAGTTCCCCGGTGAATCCGGCGGCGGAGTAGCACGCCAGAACGCAGTCCTCGACGTCGTAACCGGATGCCAGCAGGTCACGGGCCCTGCGCAGCCGGTCAACGTGCCGGGTGCCCATGACCTCGCCCCATTTCACCTCGCCCAGGGAAACGATCTTCCTGCCCTCTCCGGGCGCGGCCGGGGCGAACACGACGACGTCAAGCTGGATCCGCGATCTGCTGGACGAGTCGTTGATGACACCGGATCCAACCTCTCCTACCGGCGTCCCGAACAGCTCAGTCCCTCTTTCCCTGGCAAAAGACCGGCAGACGGACTCGAAATGGGGGCCGACGACCCCGCGGAAGAAGTCATGCTCCTTCTCTCGCCAGACTTCCGCCGACTGGCCTGCCTCCAGCCGGAACCACTCCGGCCGCATGACAGCCTCGTAGAAATTGATCAGGGGCTCGGTCACCTCATAGGTCCACCGGCCGCGGCGGAACACGTCCGGCGACCTCGTGATAAGCGAGCAGTCCTCGAGAACGTTGAGGGGATGGGTGAGGTCGGCGGACTTGCGGCCGATGAAGCTGGCGATGCCCCCGTTGGTCCGGTGCCCGGCGGCGATCGCCCCCAGCACCGAGTGGTAAAGCGCCGGATCCCTGATCTCGGTCTCTTCTGCCAGCAGGTACCTGGCCTCGCGGAACAACGGAGACTGCGGGTTGAGCACGGTACGCGTGACCCAAGAATCGAAGTCATCCGGACCCACGGGCGCGTCGAACGCGACGAGCTCACGCCGGTAGGCCGGGGTTCCGCCGACCACGGAGTGCAGCAGTACGGCAAGCTTCGGGTCATCCGCGCCCCAGAACCGGGCCGCGTCCCGGTAACCGAAGGGCCGGATCAGCATTTCCAGGCTGGCCCGCCCGCGCAGGGGGGCCTGGCCTGCCAGCAAGCCCCCCATAACCGACATGGCCGATCCGCACAGCAGCAGCCGGGCCGTGCTATCACGTCCGGCACCGCCCGGACCCAGTTCTCGCTGGATCACCGACGGCAACGACGGACTCGACTTCACCAGGAACGGGAACTCATCGATCACGACCGTGAGCGGCCGGTCGCCCGCCGAGGACAGCAGCAGCCGGATCGCGTCCGTCCAGTCCTGGAACGGCCGGTCCACCGCAACCCCCTGCCGAACCAGGGCGGCGGCGAAGGAACGC
This sequence comes from Nocardiopsaceae bacterium, assembly GCA_017354375.1. Lineage (GTDB taxonomy): Bacteria > Actinomycetota > Actinomycetes > Streptosporangiales > Streptosporangiaceae > Trebonia. The sequence continues at coordinate 10,871 of JAFMRC010000066.1, forward strand.
AGGCTGACCGTCTCTGTCTCTTCCAAAGCCGGGAAATACAGCCCGCCGGACGCTGAGGTCAGGGCCTCCAGCAGGTAGCTCTTCCCCTGGCGGCGACGCCCGCTGACCACTCCCAGCATGGCCCCGGGATAGGTATTCGCCGCGAACCGAACGAGACCGGACCATTCCCTGTCTCGGTCAAACACATGACCCGGCTTCGTCAGCACGGTGGCCCTCCCCTCGTTGGCAGCCGCTCGGCGTCATCAACATAACTATAGTTTTGAAAACTGCAGTTATGTAACCCAGGTCAGAAATCGACGCTGTCCCTGCCGGCGCCCAGGGTGGTGTCTGGCCCGGCGTGGTGCGCGGCGGCCCGGGTGGCGGTGGCCACGAGATCCTCGCGCACCTTCTCCGGCTCGACCACGGTCACGTCATCGCCGAAGGACAGCAGGATCCGGGCCGCCGCCACGGCCGGGAACCGCAGCGTGACCTCGGCCCACTCGCCGCCGTCTGGCCCGTCCCCTTCTGGCTCGTTGCCCGCCCCATCCCTAGTGGCCTCGTCCCCGTCTGGCCCGTCCCCGTCTGGCCGGGGCAGCGGTGCGGTCAGGTTCGACGCGCACAGGCCGCCGAGCAGGTCCAGTATCGATCTCCGGACCCGCACCTTCACCAGCACGCCGCGGGGACGCTCCTCGACCCGCTGCCTCGATTCCTCCCACAACTCCGCCAGGGTGACGCCGGGACGGCGGCGGACGGGCTCATCGGTGACCTCGGCCGCCTCCGCGCGAGACAACCGGTACAGCCGGGGCTCGCCGTCGTGATCGGCGACCAGGTACCAGACGCCGGACTTGCAGACGAGGCCGTAGGGATCGACGACTCGCTCGGTGGCGATGGCCCGGCCCCTGGACCGGTACCGCAGCCGGACCCGGCGGTCGGTGAACACCGCGCACTGCACCGCGTCAAGCGCCCCGGCGGGTTCCGCTGGGCGCAGCCAAGCCGACGGGTCGACCAGGAGCCGCTCGCTGGCCGCGACCGCGGCGGACTGGAACGGAGCGGGCACCGCCCGGAGCACCTTCGCGACGGCCGAACGGAGCGCTGGCCCCAGCCCCAGGTCCGCCTGTGCCCCGCCCGTGGTGAGGACGAACAGGGCACGCGCCTCGTCGAGCGTCAGCCCCGTGACGTCGGTCCGGTACCCCGGCAGGAGGCGAATCGCGCCACCACGCCCCCGTTCGGTATAGATCGGAACCCCGGCCGAGCCGAGCGCGGACACGTCGCGGTAGACGGTCCGCCTGGAGACCTCGAGTCTTTCGGCGATCTCGGCGGCCGTGAGGCCGCCGCGGGACTGCAGCAGGAGCAGCATTTCGAGGAGCCGACTGGATCTCACGATTTAAATATGACATGGGCTGGCAAGTTTGGCGGGTTAGCTGGTCCCATGACTGATACACGCGAACTGTACAGGCAGGCCATGGAGCAGACCGGGACGATCGTCGAGGCGGTGCGGGCGGACCAGCTCGACCTCCCGACACCGTGCGACGAATGGGACGTAAGGGCGCTAATATCGCATATCGTCGGCGTCATCGCCAACCGGGTGGCCGCCCTTGGCGAGGGATCGAACATACTCGAGCTGGCATCGTTCGCTGACATCGGAGCCGACTGGGTGACCGCGTACCGAGGGGCGGTCGCACGGTCCATCGCGGCCTGGGAAGACGACGGCAAGCTCGAGGCGATCTACGCCGTGCCGTGGGGCAAGGTACCGGGGCGGATCGCGCTCGGCGGGTTCGCCGAGGAACTCCTGATGCACGGCTGGGACCTGGCGATCGCGACCGGCCAGCCGACCTCCGGACTCGATCCCGCTCTCGCCATGTTCGCGCTCGACGTGACGCGGAAGATACTGCCGTCCTCCGGACGGGAGGGCCTGCCGTTCGACCCGCCAGTGCCTGCCCCGGAGGGCGCGGATCCCTACGTCCAACTGGCCGCCTGGCTGGGCCGGACTCCTCCGGCCTAGCCGGTTCCGGACCCTAGTTCGGCTGGCCCGGCCGTTGTGGCCGGGCCAGCCGCGGCGTGCCGCGGCCGACGGTTCCTATACCGGGAGCGGGGTAACCGTTCCGGGGCTGGCGAGGGCCTTGATGAGCGTGCGGGCCGCTCCGGTCCGGAAGCTGCCGAGATCCAGCGCGACCATGGATCCGTCGGCGAAGGCGAGTACCACGCGTCCGCGGGCGAACGGGCGGCCTTCCCTCGCCGCATGGACTAGCGCGCCGCGCGGGACTTCCAGGGCGGCCGCGTAGTCTCGGCCCCCTTTTCCCCACGTGAGCTCCCTCCCCGCCAGCAGCAGTCGCCGGTCGGTGACCAGAAGGTACTGGAGGCGCTTGTCCTTCCTCAGGAACTGCTCAGCCTCGACCAGCCGGTAGGCCCAGGACCCGATGCGCCCAGCGGTCGATACTCCGCCCAGCATCCGCTTCAGCGAGGGCGGGCTTCCCAGGACGGGGTACAGGGCGACCCCCGCCGCCGCCTCGGCGGCCTTCCGGCCACCGGACCGGGTATCCGGCGGGGGTGGCGGGGTTTCCAGCAGGTCCTTGCCCGTGGCCCGCACAAAATCGGTCAGGTCCAGCAACCGCTCGTCAGGCATCAGCAGGCGCCTGATCTCGGCTCCGTGATCCTTCAGTTCGAGATTAGTACTGGCCCCGCCTATGTCTCCGGGAAGCGTCATCGCCCTCGCCCTACGACGCGAGGGCGAGGGCGTGGGCGACCGGGCCGGACGGGGGGCGCGTGACCCGGTTCAGGCCGGATGCGCCGGACGTCTGGGAGACGCGGGCCATCCGGGAGGAACGGTCCAGGCGGGACGCGCGGTTTCCGATGACCTGGAAGGCGCGGAGCTCCCCGGCGACGTCGGCCGTCAGGTCCGCGAGCGTGGCGCCGAGCGAGCCGGCCAGGGCCGCGATCATCTCGCTGGACGGCTCCTTGCGACCCCGCTCGACCTCGGACAGGTACTGCGGCGAGATGCCCGCGCGCTCCGCGGTCTCGGCGAGCGTCTCCCCGCGCTCGGCGCGGAGTGCTCGCAGCCGCCGCCCCAGCACCTCCCGCCACAGTGGCTCCGGAGGCTGGGACTCCGGAGGCTGAGGCTCGGGCCGGGAGCGCGCCGACACTCCGGGCTGCCTGCCGAGCGGATAGACCTTGGCGACCTCTGACATGTTCCCACTGTAGGCAGCGCGCCGCGCCCCGGCGATCCCCTTCGCCCAGAGCAGACGCTCACCACTGTACGCGTTGGTGTCATCGCTGCTGCGGGATCGTGTACGTGCTGGCACCGTTGGTGTTGCTATGGCATACGCGCTGGTCGCGCTGCGTACACTGCCAGGCAGAAACAGGTCACTGGCCATCGTGTTGAACATTCGGGAACACAAGCGAACACGATCTGATGGTTATTAATGTTCGATGCGAAATTTAGGTAGGAAATTTTTTAACCGATGCGACCTGGTTGACCGGGCGGTTGAGCACCGCCTCGGCGAGGGCCTCCATGGCGGGGACGGCCGCGAGCAGGGCCTCGGCGGTCTCCGGCGGCAGCTGGTCCAGGCACTCGGACAGGACCTGGGTGCGCTGCGCGCGGACCCGGTCGTTGAGCTGCTCGCCGGCCGGGGTGGCCTCCAGCCGGGCCGCCCTCATGTCCTTCGGGTCGGGAAGCCGCCGGACGAGACCGCGCTCATCGAGCACCTTGACGATCCGTGACAGCATGGTCGGGTTGACCCCCTCCAGTCCGGCCAGTTCCGCGAGCCCGATCGGGCCGCTCGAGCGGACCAGCGCGAGGACCGAGTACTGCGTCGGCGTCAGGTCCTCGCCGGTGGATGTGTCATTGAGCTGACGGGCGAGCCGGGGTATGACCCGGCGCAACCGGGCGACGAGTTCGGCTTCCATTGAGTTCTCCGGACGTAACTTGAATGCTTGCCAGCAAGCAACTATCATGACTATATGTGAGCTCCACTGATGAACGCCCGGTTTCCGGGCAGGCGATCCCCTCGGTGCCCACGCACGCGGAACCCGAGGCCGTACCCGCGCGGGCACTGGAGCGACGAGGGCTGGTCTTCGCCATCGTGTCCATCGGGTTGTTCATGGCCTCTGTCGACCAGACGATCGTGTCGACGGCACTCCCCTCGATCGAGCACGACCTGCGCGCGGGCATTAACTGGAGCGGCTGGACGATCGCGATCTACGCGCTCGGCCAGGTCATCGCCATGCCGATGGCGGGCAAGATCAGCGACATGTACGGCCGCAAGAAGGTCTTCGTGATCTCGGCCGCCGTCTTCACGCTTTCCTCCCTGTGCTGCGGGTTCGCCCACGACATGGTCCTCCTGCTCCTGCCTCGCTTCACCCAGGCACTCGGCGGCGGCGCGTTCATGCCGTCTGCCACCGGGATCGTGTCCGACCACTTCGGGCCGGAACGGGACCGCGCCGTCGGCATGTTCACGTCAATCCTGCCAGTCGGCGGGATCATCGGGCCCATCGCCGGCGGCGTCTTCGTAAGCTACTGGTCCTGGCGCGGCATCTTCCTGGTGAACGTGCCGATCGGCCTCGTCCTCATCGCCCTCACGCTCAAGTTCATCCCGGCGTCCGGCAAGCGGCCCGCCAGCCCCATCGACTTCCGGGGCATCAGCCTGCTGGCCGTGGGAATCGCGACCGCGATGTTCGGCATCACCTACCTGGGCAGCGGGGCCATCCCGCTCTACAGCCCGGTATTCCTTGCCTCCGAGGCTGTGGCAGCCGTCACGCTGCTGGCGTTCATCAGGCACAGCAAGACCCACCCGGCGCCGTTCGTGCAGTACCGGCTGCTGCGCGGCCGGGGCTTCGGGATCATGAACCTGATCAACCTGGTCTACGGGGCTGCCGCGCTCGGCTTCGCCGCGCTCGTGCCCTTGTACGCGCAGGACCGGTACCACATCGCGCCGCTAGGTGCCGGTACCCTCCTCACCGCGCGAGCGGTCGGCATGATCGCGGTCGCGGGCGTGGCCACGATGGCGCTGCGCCGCACCGGCTACCGGCTACCGATGGTCATCGGATTCCTCGTGCTGGCGGGCGGGCTGCTGATGATGTCGTTCTCTCCGGACATCTCGCCGTATGCCTGGCTGGCGATCGCCGCCGCCATCACCGGCTGCGGCATGGGCCTGGCGGTCCCCGCGGCCAACAATGCGAGCCTGCAGCTGGCGCCGGACCAGGTAGCCGCGATAACCGGGCTGCGCGGCATGTTCCGGCAGTCCGGATCGATCATCGCGGTGTCCGTGACCACGGCGGTCATCGCGCGCAGCAGTCATCCGGGGCTCGTTCAGGCGCACGTGTTCATCGCCTTCATCGCGGCGCTGGTCGTGATCGTGGCGCTGGCCCGGCTGGTTCCCAACCACTACGGCAACTGGTGATGCCGACCGCCACCGCGCAGGCTTCGGACGCACCGCTGGACTTATACGACTTCGGGGTGGAGCTGGAACTTCCGAGGACGAGGGGTGCGGCGGAGCTAGGGGACCAGGACGAGGCGGCCGGGGAAGGCCCGGCTTTCCAGCAGGCGGTGCGCCTCCGCGACCTCGGACAGCGGGAGCGGCCGGGTGACAGCGCGGAGTTCGCCGGTCTTGAGCAGGCCGGCCAAGTGGGCTATGTCGGCTCGGGCCAGCTCGGGGGCTGTTGCCCGCCATAGCAGCAGGCCGAATGTCGTCACCGTCTTCATCCCGCCGAACAGGCTGCGCACCGGAATGCTGGCGAAATCGCCGCTGGCGGCACCATAGACAACCACGCGTCCATGCGGCCTGAGCAGTCCGATGGCCGCGTTCAGCATCGCGCCGCCAACCGCGTCCAGGGCGACATCGATACCGTCAGGCACGGAGGCGCGCACCTGATCGGCCCAGTCCGGCCGACTGTGGTCGATCGTGACGTCTGCGCCGAGTCCGGCGAGGAATTCGAGCTTGGCCGCGGAGCCGGCGGTGGCGATTACCGCGCCGGCACCCTGCTGCCTCGCCAGTTGCACGGCCAGGTGCCCGATCCCGCCCGCGCCTGAGGTGACCAGGACGGTCTCCCCCTTGACGAGACGTCCGGCGCGCAGCGTGCCAAGCGCCACCGGTCCGGCGGTCGGGAGCATGCTCGCGGCCTCAGGGCCGAGTGCCGGAGGCACCGGGACGAGCCAGCCGGTCTCGGCGAGGACATAGTCGGCGTAGGCGTCCTCCAGCAGGACGGCGACCCGCGTGCCGGCCAGCGAAGGATCGGCATCCGGGCCGACTGCCTCGATGGTTCCGACAACATCCCCGGTCAGCGTGGCGGGCAACCGACGGTAGTACAGCGAGCCGGGATCGGTGGCCCGGCGGAGCTGGACATCGACGTAATTCACGCCGATCGCCTCGGTACGGATAAGTACCTGCCCAGGGCCCGGCGAAGGGACCTCGGCCTCCTCGATCACCAGTACTTCAGGGCCGCCATGGGCGTGATAGCGCACGCGTCGCATGGAACCGCCTCCTAAACTGGACCATAAGTCAACTTGAGGTCCCGACTTTACTGGACCATCGGTCCAGTTGTCTACCGGGAGGAGGTCCCGATGAGGGAGGCCCGGCCCGAGCGCGCCGACGCGGCGCGCAATCGACGTGCGATCCTGGCGGCCACCGAGGAGCTCCTGGCAGCGCACCGGCCGCGGGACATCTCGATCGAGCAGGTCGCGCAGGCAGCCGGGGTCGGCAAGGGCACGGTCTTCCACCGGTTCGGCAGCCGGATGGGGCTAATGACGGCGCTCATGATCGAGCGTGCCCAAGCGCTGACCGAGGCGGTAACCTCCGGGCCGCCGCCTCTGGGTCCGGGAGCACCCGAACGAGAGCGGCTGCTCGCCTTCCTCGATGCCGTCATCGAGGTCGTCGGCCGCAACAAGAGCCTCCTGGCGGAGCTCGCCTTCAGCGGCGCGCCAGAGCCGACGGCCGCGAACAAGGGCGCGGCCGTTTGCGAGAGAACAGCGAAGGACGGTCACCGGGACGACCATCCGGTCTACCGCTTCTGGCACGGCCATATCAGCACGCTCATCGCAGCCCAGCGGCCTGAGGTGGACGCGGAGATGATCGCGCACGTCCTGCTGGGCGCTCTGCACAGCGAGCCGATCCTGGCCTGCCTCGCCGCCGATGGCCCAGCCCGGCCCGCCGCAGCGGTCCGGGCACTAGCCTGCGCCGTCCTTGATGCGCCGGTGTTAGCGCGATGTGAGCTGCCCGCCATTTCCGCCGCGCCCAGCCCGGAGCCATCGACTATTGGCGAACCAGGGTTCTGTCGCTTTTTATGGGAACGCTCAGCGGACCTGGCGCCCCGTCCGCCCCTCGCTCCCCTCGCGGGGGCGCTGGCGCCGGGGGTATGCGGGGCTGGGGGCGAGGTGCATGCCCGGTTCTGCGGGGTATGCCCGGGGCGCGGGGGCGTGCCGGGCGGGCTGTGCCGGGGCGGGAGGGCTCCGCGTGGAGGATATGTGAGCAAGGGGACTCGTCGTTTATTTATTTGCGCTTGTCCGGTTTGGTGCGTGACTTCCGTGCCAGGATGGGTTAATGGCGATCAGCGATATCGACGAGGCGGCGCTCGCGGCGAAGTTCGAGGTGA
>JAFMRC010000501.1 GCA_017354375.1 Nocardiopsaceae bacterium
GCCGCGCCGGGCTGGCCGGACGCCCCGCGCCCGGCCAGCGCCTTCGAGCTGCTGCCCGAGCGCGCCCTGGACGGCGACGCCGATGCGGTCAGGATCCTGGTCTCCGACGTGTACGAGCCGCTGCTGGCCGGCGGCGCGGCGCTGCTCGATACGCTCACCGCCTACCTGGAGCAGGGCTCGTCCCTGGAGGCGACCGCGCGGCTGCTGTTCGTGCACCCGAACACGGTCCGCTACCGGCTCAAGCGCGTCACCGAGCTGACGGCCTACACCCCCTCGGACGGCCGCGACGGCTTCACCCTGTGGGTGGCCATCATCCTCGGCCGCCTCTCCGCCCGGCGAACCGGTCATTAGGCCACCGGGAACCCGGTAATTAGAGGGTGTCTACAAAAATGCGGTGAGCAAATTCGTATCGTTCGATATCGAGATAGTGAACTTCTACAGGGGAAAGTAGGCAGTGTGCTGATCATCACCGCGCCTGGACAGGGAGCGCAGGCCCCCGGCTTCCTGGCGCCCTGGCTAGAGCTCCCCGACGTCGCCGAGCGAATCGGCGCCTGGTCCGAGCTCGCCGGCCGCGACCTTATCGGGCTCGGCACCACCGGCACCGCCGAGGAGATCACCGACACCGCGGTGGCGCAGCCGCTGCTGGTCGCCGCCGCCCTCGCCGTAGCCGGAACGCTGCCCGAGCCTAATGCCGTTGCCGGACATAGCGTCGGCGAGCTAGCCGCCGGCGCCATCGCGGGCGTCATCTCGGGCGACGAGGCGATGCGCCTGGCCACGGTGCGGGGCCGGGCGATGGCCGAGGCCTGTGATGACGAGCCCACCGGCATGACCGCGGTGCTCGGCGGCGACGAGGCCGCCGTCCTGGCCGCCATCGAGGCGGCCGGGCTTACCCCCGCCAACATCAACGGCGCCGGGCAGATCGTCGCCGGGGGCACGCTCGCGGCGCTGGAGGCGTTCGCCGCGAACCCGCCGGAGAAGGCCCGGCTGCGCCCGCTGAAGGTGGCCGGCGCCTTCCACACCCGGCACATGGCGCCCGCCGTCAGCGTCCTGGCCGCCGCCGCGGACGGCGTCGCCGCCAAGGACCCGGCCATCACCCTGCTGTCCAACGCCGACGGCGCCGCCGTCGCCTCCGGTGCCGCCTGGGTCGAGCGGATCGTCGCCCAGGTCGCCGCCCCGGTCCGCTGGGACCGGTGCATGGAGACCATGTCCGGCCTCGGGGTCACCGCGCTGCTGGAACTGCCGCCCGCCGGCGCCCTGGCCGGCCTGGCCAAGCGGGCCCTGCGCGGCGTCGAGACCCTGGCGCTCAAGACCCCCGGCCAGCTCGACGCCGCCCGCGACCTGATCGCGGCGCACGCGCAGCCCCCCGACGGCACCACCCCCGGCGCCGCCGGCGACGCCGTCCTCGCCGCCAAGGAGGACCCGTGAGCGAGCTTGCGAGCGAACCGGCAAGCACAGTGCGTCCGCGAATGCGGACTCCGAGCGCCAGCGAGGTGTCCCCATGAGCGAGCTTGCGAGCGAACCGGCAAGCACAGTGCGTCCGCGAATGCGGACTCCGAGCGCCAGCGAGGTGTCCCCATGAGCGAGCTTGCGAGCGAACCGGCAAGCACAGTGCGTCCGCGAATGCGGACTCCGAGCGCCAGCGAGGTGTCCTCATGAGCGGAGCCCGGATCCTGTCGTTCGGCGGCTACCAGCCGGACCGGGTCGTCACCAACGACGACCTCGCATCGATGGTCGACACCAGCGACGAGTGGATCCGCTCCCGGGTCGGCATCGCCAGCCGGCGGATCGCACCCGATGGCGAGACCGTCGGCGACATGGCCGTGGCCGCCGGCGCGAAGGCCCTCGCCGCCAGCGGCCTGCGCCCCGCGGACGTGGACCTGGTGATCGTCGCGACCTGCACTCCCGAGTCGCCGATCCCGAACGTCGCCGCCAGCGTGGCGCACCGCCTCGGAATCGTGGCGCCCGGCGCGTTCGACCTGAACGCGGCGTGCGCCGGCTTCTGCTACGCGCTGAGCGTCGCCTCGGACGCGGTGCGCGCGGGCACCTCGCGGCACGCGCTGGTGATCGGCTCGGAGAAGATGAGCCAGTGGGTCGACTGGTCCGATCGCTCGACGTGCATCATCCTCGCGGACGGGGCGGGCGCGGCCGTCGTCGGCCCGGCGGGTGACGGCGAGCCGGCCGGCATCGGGCCAGTGGCCTGGGGCAGCGCGGGCGAGGCAGCCGAGCGGATCACCATCCCGGACCGGTACGGGTACTTCCGGCAGGACGGGCCGGCCGTGTTCCGCTGGTCGACGACGGCGATGGCCCCGGTGGCGGCCCAGGCGTGCGAGCGGGCCGGCGTCAAGCCGGACGAGATCACGGCGTTCGTCCCGCACCAGGCGAACCTGCGGATCATCGAGTCGATCGCCCGCAAGCTCGGCATCGACCGCGAGCGCCTCGCCGACGACATCGTCCACGCCGGGAACACCTCGTCGGCATCCATCCCCCTGGCCCTGGCCAGGATGGCCGACGACGGGCGCCTCGAACCGGGGACCCCGGCGCTGCTGCTGGGGTTCGGCGCGGGCCTCTGCTACGCCGCGCAGGTGGTGACGCTACCCTAGCCCCGCCTGGGGGCACCTCTTCAGCCGCTTCAGCCGCGCGCCCCGCGCCCAGCGGGACGCCGATACCACGGAAAGACACCACGCAAAAGGGGAATGACAGTGACTGACCAGGAGATCCTGACCGGACTGGCCGAGATCATCGACGAGGTCGCGGGCGTGCCCGCCGACCAGGTGACGCCGGAGAAGAGCTTCGTCGAGGATCTCGACATCGACTCGCTGTCCATGGTCGAGATCGCCGTCGCCGCGCAAGACAAGTTCGGCGTCGAGATCCCGGACGAGCAGCTCAAGGACCTCAAGACGGTCCAGGACGTCGTCACCTACGTCCACAAGAACAGCTAGCGCCGATGAGCAGCAACGATCACGGCGGCGTCGTGGTCACGGGGCTCGGCGCGACGACGCCGCTCGGCGGGGACG